>JAYVLI010000139.1:0-6531 GCA_043759535.1 Betaproteobacteria bacterium
TTGTCGGCCAACTGGCCGCTGGTGGCCGAGAACAGCACAAACGGCAAGATGAACAGCGCGCCAATCACCAGCCCGGCCAGCGCCGGCGGCAACCAGGCCACCTGCAACTGGTAGGTAACCAGCACGGTGAAGGCGAACTTGAACAGGTTGTCATTGCCGGCGCCCAGAAACTGAGTCCAAAAAAACGGGGCAAAGCGGCGCTGGCGCAGCAGCGCAAACTGGTTGGGCTGGCCGCTACTGTGCGGCCCCGGGCCAGCGGCAGCGTCGGGTGTGTCAGTGGCGTGGGTGGCGTGGGTGGCGTCAGGCAAGCGGGGCTCCCGGGCGGTGGATGCGGTGACTGTAGTGGGGGTGGGTGGCGGGGCTGATGGGGGTGGGCCGGGTGGGCGGTGTGGGCAGCATCAACGCCAGCAGCCGGCGCCCGCCCGCCGCCGTGTCAGGCCAGCGCGAAGCGCGCCATGCCCAAGCCCGGTGGCGCCGCAAGGGCAGCCACCCCGCCCACCCACAACCAGCGCACCGGGTGGCTGAAATCACCGCTGCGCAAGGCCAGTGCGGCCAGGCTGGGCTGCAAGGCTTGCGCGGCTTGGGCGTCGGCCAGGACCAAGGTGGCGCGGCGCGGCATGAAGCGCTGTTGCAGGTGCTGCAGCGCAGCCGGTGTGCGCACGGCCCAGCCGGCGTCCCACGGGTCGGTGGGCTGGCGTGGCCGCCACCAGTGGGCGTCTTGCAACTTGGTGGCCAGGCGCAGTTGCAGACCGCTCCACTTGCCAGGTAGGTTGTCCAGCCGGGTGCTGCCGTCCAGTTGGCGCGCAAAGGCATTGGCCCAGCCTGCCAAATCTGCCGCGCCTGGCCCGCACAGCGCGGCCACCGCCAGCCGCTGGCCCACCGCCGCTTGCACGCCGGGCTGCCACCAGGCGGCGTTGCCCGGGCCGGCGCCTTGCCAGCACCAGGCTTGCAGTTGAGCGTGCAGCGTGGTGTGCTGCAGCAGCAGCGTGGCGGCGCCGGCCACGGCGGCCGGCGGCAGTAGCGCTTGGGCATCAAAACGGGCGCCCAGGGCGCGCAGGTGTTGGGCCAGGCTCATGGGATGGTGCTGCCCTTGTGATCACCGTCAGGTGCCAACCCAGCACCACCAATGCGCAGCCGCAGCGCGTCCGGCACCAGCGCCGTGTGCTGGCCCAGCACGGGCGCCAGGTTGCGCAGGCTGCCAGGTGTGGCGCTGAGTTTGGGCACGACGCCGGGCACGGCCAGGTGCAGGCCGTCTGCCGTGGTGATGTGCTGCACCATGCCGCGTGCCAGGTAATGCGGGTCACTGGCAATGTCGGCCACGGTGTGGATGCGGCCCACCGGCACGCTCACCGCCTGCAGGCTGGCCACCACCTCAGCCACGGGGCGCTGCACGGTCCAGGCGGTGATGGCGGCGTCCAGTGTGTCCACGCTTGCCGCGCGCTGGGCGTCGTCGGCCAGGCTGGGGTCTTGGTCCAAGTCATCTGGGCCGATTGCCGCCATCAAACGCTTGAAGATGCTGTCGCCGTTGCCGCCGATCACCACCTGGCTGCGGTCTTTGGGCGCCAGCAGGCTGGTGCGCTGGCCACGTGCCTGCAGCGCCAGCAGCACGCCGATGACACCATGCAGCGCAGCCAGGGTGTCGTAACCCAAGCCCCATTTCTCCAGCGTGCCGGGCTTGACGTTTTCGATCAACACATCGCATTCAGCGGCCAGGTGGCGTGCGTCGGCACGGCCGGCATCGGTGCGCAAATCCAGCACCACGCTGTGCTTGTTGCGGCTTTGCACCTGCCACCAGACGCTGGTGCCGTTCTGCAGCAAGCGCCAAGTGCGCAGCGGGTCCCCATCACCCGGGGGCTCAATCTTGATCACCTCTGCGCCAAAGTCCGCCAGTGTCTTGCCGGCAGACGGGCCGGCAATCAGTTGGCCCAGCTCCAGCACTTTCAGGCCGGCTAACGGGCCAGCCCGGGTTGTGGGCAGGCTGGCCGGTGGGTCTGGGTGGGACGTGGGCGCGGTGTTGGCCCCGGGTGTTGGGTTGGCGGCAGCAATCATCAACGCATTGTTGCCAGCTTTGCGCTAACACAGACTGTGGCCGGCGCGGCGCCGTCAGGGCATCCATCGGCAAGGTAAGCTCAAAAGCATGACATCCCTCTTCGACCCCATCCAACTTGGCGATATCGCCCTGGCCAACCGCGTCGTCATGGCGCCGTTGACACGCAACCGGGCACCCGGCCAGCAGCCCAACAGCTTGATGCGTGATTACTACGTGCAGCGCGCCACGGCCGGCCTGATCATCAGCGAGGCCACCCAGGTCAGCGCCCAGGGCCAGGGTTACCTGGACACACCCGGCATCTACACCGCCGAGCAAGTGGCCGGCTGGCGCCAGATCACCGACGCGGTGCATGCGGCGGGCGGCAAGATCATCGTGCAGTTGTGGCATGTGGGCCGCATCTCGCATGTCAGCCTGCAGCCGGGCGGCGCGGCGCCGGTGTCCAGCACCAACCGGCCGGCCATCGGCAAAACTTTCACCGCCGATGGGTTTGTCGATTGCTCCACCCCGCGTGCGCTGCGCACCGATGAGCTGCCCGCCCTGGTGCAGACCTACCGCCACGCCGCCCGATGCGCCATCGATGCCGGCTTTGACGGTGTGGAGGTGCATGGCGCCAACGGTTATTTGCTGGAGCAGTTCTTGCGCGACAGCATCAATGACCGCACCGATGCCTACGGTGGCAGCATCGCCAACCGCGCCCGCTTGCTGCTGGAGGTGATGCAAGCGGTGGTGGCCGAGATTGGCGCTGGCCGCACGGGCCTGCGGCTGTCGCCCATCACACCGGTGAATGACGCCGCGCAAGACAGCGACGCACAAGCCTTGTACGGCCATGTGGTGCAGGCACTGGCGCCGCTCAAGCTGGCGTTTTTGCACCTCATTGAAGGCCAGACCGGCGGCGCGCGTGACTTGCGCGACAAAGGCGTCAAACCCTTTGACTACGCCGCGCTGCGGGCGCTGTACAGCGGGCCGTGGATGGTGAACAACGGCTACCACCGGCAGATGGCGCTGGATGCGGTGGCCAGTGGCCCGGCAGATTTGGTAGCCTTCGGCAAGCCCTTCATCAGCAACCCCGACCTGGTGCGCCGGCTGCGTGACGACGCACCGCTCAACGCCCTGGCGCCCGCCACCCTGTACGGCGGTGGTGCTGCGGGCTATACCGACTATCCGGCGCTGGCGGGTGTGGAGACAGCGGCAGCCTGAGGCTGGCCGTGCCAGCCGATGGCCGGCGCGGCTGACGCAAACAAAACGGGGCCAGAAGGCCCCGTTTTTGCTGATGAACCGGTGCAAGACCGGCTGCCGCTCAATGTTGGCGGCGGCGCTTGGCCAAAGTGCCCAGCACGGCCAGACCCGACAGCATCAGCGCCAGGGTTTCCGGCTCAGGCACAGCAGTGACCACCGTAGAGAAGCTCAACTCGTTTTGCGGCTGGGCAATGATGCTGGCAAAGCCGTTGGTGGACGTGGCGCTGAGTGTCAACACACCACCGCTGACGGTGAGCGTGTTGTAGGCCGGCAGCGGCGCAGTTGTGTTGCCAACGTGGTAGCCCGAAATCAAGGTGCCCACGGTGCTGGTCACGGTGCGGGTCATGACCCCACCAAAGCTGCCCAGCGGCGTGCCGTCTACCGACAGCGCAGCAGTGGCGCTGGCGCTGCTGGACGAGGTGCTGCGCAACTCATTGAACACCAGGTTGCCGAGGAAACCGGTCAGGCCCGACAACTGGTAACCGGTATTGGCCGTGATGGTGAATGACGGCAGTGCAAAACTGGCCGTCACCAGCCCGGTGCCATCGCTGACCACTTGCACGGTGGTGGGCACGTTGAAGCCGAAACCCTCGTTAGTGCCGTCGCCAAACGTGAACCCGATACCGCCAAACGTGGTGGTGTCGTCGTAGTTGACGGTGAAGCCGGTCAACACGCTGGTGGCGGCCTGGGCCGACAGGCAGCCCAGCGCGGTGATGCACGCGACGAGAAGGGGTTTGAAAGTCATGGTGGCCTCCGGTGGGTCAAACAGCGGGCAAAGTGGCAAAAATAGGCGAGCACATGGCTCAAAAAAAGCAATGCAGCATTGCAGCCGCTCGCAGTTTTGAGCATACGCCGGTGATTGCGCTGTGCGGGCCGCCTCATAGTCAAGCGAAGGGCCGTAGACACCCCCGATTCAGGTGGTTTGTAGCCACAAAGCCCGGCAAACCTCAGTTGCGGCGGCGCATGCGGGCCATAAACAACTCCCGCAGGTTCACCTCACGCGGGCCAGGCAGCAGGGTGATGGAGTCACCGGCGCTCAACTGCCCAGGCTCGATCACTGCCAAATAGACGCCGCTGTAGCCCGACTGGGCCATCAGCTTGCTGGCCTGGTTAAAGCCCATCACCGCGTCGAACTTGAAGCAGGGCTGGCGCGGCTCGCTGACGGCCAGCACACAGCCGGGCAGTTGCAGCCGGTCGCCAATCCACAGGTCTTGCTCCAGCAGGCCGTGGAGGGTGAGGTTCTCACCCATGAAGCCGTGGGGCAGCACGTCACCCACCGCTGCCACGCTGGCCTGCGCCCGCACACCCTGCCAAAACGCGTAATGCGCCACCGGGTAGGCGTAAATGGCCTTGGACAGCCCGCCGTGAACCGTCTGGTCGGCCTGCTCGTCGCCGTCCAGCCCCAGCGGGCGCACGGCCACAGCGCCAGTGACCGGGCGTTTGCCGATGGCGGTGAGCACAGCCCGGCCCTGGATCAGGCGGGACACGGTGCGGGCAGTGCAAACGCTGAGGATGTGCATGGGCGGCGACCATCGGGCGGGTGGTGGGTTGGATAACGGATTTTGGCGCCGCTGTGGTCTGGTCAACCCGGCGCAAGCGGGAGTGTCAGGATTGCTGTGTGTGAGGCGGTTTCGTGAACGGTCTTGGGGAAGATTTCTCGTTGGTCTTCAGGCGCCTGGGTTGAGCCATGTATTCATGGTTCAACCACCGTCATCTTGCGCCGCTGTAAGCGGGCTGTGTGCAGCGATCTTCGTACAGTATCGCGAACTGATTCATCGCCACCTTCCAGGTGTTGGCCGGGCGGCCCCAATCGGCGGTGATGTTGCGCAGCGCCAACCAGATCAGCTTGGTGGCCGCCTCGTCGCTGGGGAAGTGCCCGCGCGTCTTGATGATCTTGCGCAGCCGCGCGTTAACGCTCTCGATCGCGTTGGTGGTGTAGATCACTTTGCGCACCTCCGGCGGGAAAGCGAAGAACGGTATGACCTTGTCCCAAGCCCTGCACCAGGCCGCCGCCACGGTGGGGAACTTGACACCCCAGGTGCCACCCTAAAACGCCTCCAGTTCGGCCTGGGCAGCCTCGGCGCTGGGTGCAGTGCAGATCGGCTTGATCGCTGCGGCCAGCGCCTTGCGATCCTTCCAACTTGCATAGTCCAGGCTGTTACGGATCAGGTGAATGATGCAGGTCTGTAGGGTGGTGGCCGGGAACACCGCGCCCAGCGCCTTGGGCATGCCCTTCAAGCCGTCAGTGACAGCGATCAGGATGTCGTTGCAGCCTCGCGTCTTCAGATCGTTGAACACTTTTCATCCAGAACTTCGCCCCCTCGGTGTTCTCGATCCACAAGCCCAGGATGTCCTTGCTGCCATCGGGCAGGGTGCCTAGCGCCAGGTAGACGGCCTTGCTGCGCACCACGACGTCCTCGCGGATCTTGACCCGCAGCGCGTCGAAGAACACCACCGGGTACATCGTCTCCAAGGGCCGAGATTGCCACGCGGTGACCTCGCCCATCACCGAGTCGGTGACCTTGGCTGTTGAGCTCGGGCGAGACCTCCAGCGAGTACATCTCGCCCAGGTGGCCCTGGATCTCGCGCACCGTCATGCCGCGCGCGTACATGGCGATGATCTTGTCGTCGAACCCGGTGAAATGTCGCTCATGCTTGCCGATGAGCCGGGGTTCGAACTCGCCTTCGCGGTCGCGCGGCACCTCGATGCGCAGCGGCCCGTCGTCGGTGAGCACGGTCTTGCCGCTCTTGCCGTTGCGGTGATTGGTCGCCGAGGGCGGCTTGTCGGCTCCCGCGGCATAGCCCAAGTGGTGACTCATCTCCGCACCCAGAGCGCGTTCGATCAGCGCCTTCTTGAACGCCCGCGAGACATCTTCGACCGCCTCCGCCGTCATCGGACCCTTGACCAACTCGTCAAGCAAGGCCGGCGCTATCTTGGGCAACACCGCCGCCTGTGCGGCCGCATTGGCTTTCTGCATCTTCCTTACTGGTTTCGGCATACTTGTCCCTTTCAGTTGACATGGTATGCCTCACACACAAAATTCTAGACAGGCCCAAAAAAATTCCTCTCTCTCTGACCCGCAGAAGAAATCCGTTGCCTGAATTCAAACGAAATAGCGAAAGGGGAATTCAATGAATAAATTCGAACTCATCGAGGCCATCGCGAAGTCTGCCGATATTTCCAAAGCAGCCGCCGGCCGCGCGCTCGACGGCGCAGTGGCCGCGATTCAGGTTTCGCTTAAAAA
>JAYVLI010000140.1:0-4441 GCA_043759535.1 Betaproteobacteria bacterium
CCACGATGACCTGCATCATCGCGTTGAGCAGCGCCACGTCGGTGTCGGGTTTGAAGGCCAGGTGGCGGTGGGCCAGACGTGCCAGCTCACCTCGGCGCGGGTCCATCAGGATCAGCTTGGTGCCGTTGCGCACCGCGTTTTTGATGAAGCTGGACGCGACCGGGTGATTCACGCTGGGGTTGGCGCCGATGACGATGACCACCTCGGCCAGCGCCACATCCCGCACCGGGTTGGACACTGCGGCTGAGCCCAAACCCTCCAACAACGCGGCCACCGACGACGCATGGCACAGCCGGGTGCAGTGGTCCACGTTGTTGCTCTTGAAGCCGGTGCGCACCAGTTTTTGAAACAGGTAAGCCTCTTCATTGCTGCCTTTGGCGGAGCCAAAACCGACCAGGCTGCGTGGGCCGTGGGTCTCACGCAGAGTGTTGAATTGGCCGGCGGCCAGGTCCAGCGCTTCGTCCCAGCTGGCCTCGCGGAACACGCTGCGCCAGTTGTCGGCATGCAGCACCGCGTCGGCGTGTTTGGGGGCGTCGGTGCGGCGGATGAGCGGCACGGTCAGACGTTGCGGGTGCTGGGCGTAGTCAAAACCGTAGCGGCCTTTGACACACAGCCGGCCATCGTTGGCCGGGCCCATGCGGCCCTCCACCAACACGATACGGTCGTCCTTGACGTGGTAGGTGGCCTGGCAACCCACGCCGCAAAACGGGCAGAGGGAATCAACGGTGCGGTCGGCTGTGACGGCGTTGGTGGTTGCCGTGAGGGCTTCCACCACCAACCGGCTGCTGGCCGGCACCACCGATTGCAGCGCGCCGGTGGGGCAGGCTTGCACACACTCACCACAGGCCACGCAGCTGGACACAGCCATCGCATCACCCTGGTCAAACACGATCTGCGCGTGGCCACCCCGGAAGGCCAGACCGATCACATCATTGACCTGGGTTTCGCGGCAGGCGCGCACGCAGCGGGTGCATTGGATGCAGGCATCCAGGTTGACGGCGATAGCCGGGTGCGACAGGTCGGCCGCCGGCTG
This sequence comes from Betaproteobacteria bacterium, assembly GCA_043759535.1. Lineage (GTDB taxonomy): Bacteria > Pseudomonadota > Gammaproteobacteria > Burkholderiales > Burkholderiaceae_C > Pseudaquabacterium. Next base: position 1,034 of record JAYVLI010000140.1, read on the forward strand.
CTGGCGCGCGGCAAAACGGGGGGCGCCCAGGCCCAGCAGCCCAGCCCAGTGGCCCAGCTCACCGTGGGCTGGCGCAGCACCGGCCTGGGCAGATGACGCGGTTGGCACCGCCACGGGCATGTCGGCCAACAACAGCTCCAGCACCATTTTTTGCGCAGTCAGCGCGCGCCCGCTGCTGGCCGTGACCTGCATGCCGGCGCTGGGTGCGCGGCAGCACGACGGCGCCAGGCTGCGCTCCCCGGCGATCTCCACCACGCAGGCGCGGCAGTTGCCGGCTGTGGCCAGACCGGTTTTGAAACACAGGTGCGGCAGGTCCACACCGTGGCGCTGCGCGGCCTGCAGGATGGTCTCGCCAGGCGCGGCGCTGACCGCCTGGCCGTCCAGCGTGAAGGGGATGGTGGCCACAGCCGCCTCGGCGGGCCGGTCAGCGTGAAGCGTGTTCATGCCGCCACCACCAGTTCATCCGCAAAATAGCGCACCACACAGTCCACCGGGTTGGGTGCGGCCTGGCCCAGGCCGCAGATGGACGCGTCGCGCATCACTTGCGACAGCTCGGCCAGCAGGCCGGTGTCCCAGCTATCCGTTGCAATCAACGCACGGGCTTTGCTGGTGCCGCTGCGGCAGGGTGTGCATTGGCCGCAGCTTTCATGCTCAAAAAACCGCATCAGGTTGCGGGCGGCATCCGTCGCGCGATCCCAGTGGTGGGCGCTGCGGGTGAGCACCATCACGGCGGCGGAGCCGATGAAACAACCGTGCGGTTGCAGGGTGTCAAAGTCCAGCGGCAAATCCGCCAAATGTGCCGGCAGGATGCCACCGGACGCGCCACCGGGCAGGTAGGCATACAGCGTGTGGCCATCAGGCAGGCCACCGCCGTATTCGTCCACCAGCTCGCGCAGGCTGATGCCGGCCGGCGCCAGATGCACACCCGGTTTGTTGACCCGGCCGGACAGCGAATACGAACGCAGGCCGCTGCGGCCATTGCGGCCAAATGACGCAAACCAGGCCGCGCCACGCTGCACGATGTCACGCACCCAGAACAGCGTTTCCATGTTGTGCTGCAGCGTGGGCCGGCCAAACAGGCCACGCTGGGCCACATACGGCGGGCGCAGCCGGGGCAGGCCCCGTTTGCCCTCAATCGACTCGATCATGGCCGACTCTTCACCGCAGATGTAAGCGCCGGCGCCGCGCCGCAATTCGATGGGTGGCAGGCGGTCCACCGGCAAACCGGCGGCGGCCAGTTGCGCCGGCAATGCCACCAAGGCTTGCGCCAGCAACTGGCGCAGGCCGTGGTATTCATCGCGCAGGTAGACATAGATGGCCGCCACGTCCACCGCCCAGGCAGCCACCAGCATGCCCTCAAGAAACCGGTGCGGGTCATGCTCCAGATGGAAACGGTCTTTGAAGGTGCCGGGTTCACCTTCGTCGATGTTGACCGCCATCAACCGGGGCCCGGCCTCAGCCCGCACGATGCGCCACTTGCGCCCGGTGGGAAAGCCGGCGCCGCCCAGGCCACGCAGGCCGGAATCGGACATTTCCGTCAACACCGATTCCAGCGGCCGGGTGCCGGCCAGGCAATCGGCCAGCAGGGTGTAACCACCGGCAGCGCAGTAGGCGTCAAAGTCCACAGCGGTGCTGGGTGCGCTGTCTTGGGTCTGGTTGGCGGCCACGGCCAGCACCACATCCCCGCTGCAGGCCTGCGGGATGGGCCGCTGCTGCACCACCACCACGGGCGCTTGCTCACAGCGGCCCACACACGGCGCGGGGATCACCCGCACATCCGCCTGCAGCAGACCTGGCAGCTTGTCCAGCAAGGCTTGTGCGCCGGCCAGGCAACACGACAGGCCATCACACACCCGCACGGTGATGCGCGGTGGGGCCGGCACGGCGCCGGTGGTCGCGTCCTCGCGCACCACGTCAAAGTGGTGATAAAAAGTGGCCACTTCAAACACCTCGGCCTGCGCCAGGCCCAGCCACTGCGCCAGTGCCGCCAGGTGCGGCGTGGCGAGTTGGCCAAACTGGTCGTTGAGGGTGTGCAGGTATTGAATCAGCAGATCACGCCGGGGTGCTGCGGCGCCAAACTTGGCGGCCAGGGCGACTTGCACGGCGCTGCGGGCTTGTTGCTCCACCTGCCGGCCTTTGGGTTGCTGGCGCTGGCGTTGCCGGGTTTCTGCACTGCGCTGGGTGGGCAGTTGCGCAGCCAATTGCTGCAGCGGGATCACGGTGGTCGTCATGGGCTGGCAGCCTAGTGAATGTTGCGCTTTGAAATATGCTCAAGTCTTCACAACTTGACCGCCGCAGTGTTGATCCACATCCGCCCGCAATGGCTTCTTCGCCAACCCGGCCAGCCCGATGTGGATGCCGCCGACGGCGGTGCCGGCCTCAACATCACCGGCCTGCTGGCCTTGCTGGCTGCGGTGCAAGACACCGGGTCGCTGTCGCAGGCGGCGCGCACGCTGGGGTGCTCGTACCGCCATGCCTGGGGCCAGGTGCAGGCGGCGCAGGCCCAGTTTGGCCAGGCGCTGGTGGTGGGTGGCCGGGGCAAGGGCGCCACGCTCACGCCGCTGGCGCAAAAGCTGATGTGGGCTGACAAGCGCATCAGCGCACGGCTGCAACCGCTGCTGGTCTCGCTGGCATCTGAGCTGGCGGGGGATTTGGCCGGCGCAGGCAGCCCGCAGCGCGCGTTGCGGCTCAATGCCAGCCACGGTTTTGCGGTGGCCGCACTGGTGGACCGGCTGGCATCACGCGGCATGGCTGTGGATTTGCGCTACCGCAACAGCCTGGAATCGGTGGCGGCCTTGTCGCGTGGCGCGTGTGACCTGGCCGGCTTCCATGTGCCCATCGGTGAATTTGAGCAACACGCCGCCCGGCGCTACCTGCCCTGGCTGCGTGCTGCCGACCACCGCCTGGTGCATTTGGCGGTGCGCCGGCAAGGCTTGTTTGTGGCGGCCGGCAACCCGAAACAGATCAAAAGCCTGGCCGACCTGGCGCGGCCCGGTGTGCGCTTTGTGAACCGGCCCGAGGGCTCAGGCACCCGCATCCTGACCGAGTTGCTGCTGCACCAGGCGGGGCTGCAGCCGCGTGATGTGACGGGCTATGACGACGCGGAATTCACCCACTCCGCCGTGGCCGCCTTCATTGCCAGCGGCATGGCGGACGCCGGCATCGGCGTGCAAACCGCCGCACAACGGTTTGGCCTGACCTTCATCCCGCTGCTGCGTGAGCGTTACTTTTTGGCCGTGCCGCTGGCGCTGCTGGAGACATCACCGGTGCGTGAGGCGCTGCAGATGCTGGGCACACCCGCGCTGCGGGCCGACATTGCGGCGCTGGCGGGTTATGAGTCAGCCGAAACGGGGCGGGTGTTGACCTTGGCGGAGGCGTTTTGAGTGGCCGGTCTGATTGGGCGGCCTG
>JAYVLI010000141.1:0-5292 GCA_043759535.1 Betaproteobacteria bacterium
GCGGATGAACTTCTCGGCCACCACCGCAAAGGCCTCGTTGATCTCCCACAGGTCGATGTCGTCCACCGTCAGCCCGGCCTTGGCCAGCACCTTGCGGGCGGCAGGCACCGGGGCGTTGAGCATCAGCGTGGGGCTGTCGCCCACATTGGCATAGGCCACCACCCGGGCGCGGGCCTTCAGGCCGTGTTTGGCGGCGTAGCGGGGTGAGGCCAGCAGCAGCGCACCCGAGCCGTCCACCACACCCGACGAGTTGCCGGCATGGTGGACAAACTGGATGTCCAGATCAGGGTACTTGGCGGTGACCAGCCGGCGGTAGGTGGTGCCCTGGCCGTCCAGGTCCACATCGGCCATCTGGGTGAAGGCGGGCTTCAAACCGGCCAGGCCCTCACGGGTGGTTTGCGGGCGCGGGAACTCTTCGCGGTCCAGTGCCAGGCTGCCATCGGCCTTGTAGACCGGGATCAGGCTCTTCTTGAAGTGGCCGCCCTCGATGGCGGCTGCAGCGCGCTGCTGGCTGAGCAGGGCCAGGTCGTCCAGCGCGGCGCGTGGGATGCCCTCCAGCGTGGCAATCGCATCAGCGCACACACCCTGGTGGGATTGCGGATGCTTGGCCCGCAAGCGCAGATTGCCGGCGTCCATCAAGCCCGGGCCGTCGCCACGCATGGTGGCAGTCAGGCTCATCATTTCGCAGCCACCGGCGATCACCAGGTCTTCCATGCCGGACATGATGGACGCAGTGGCCAGGTTGACGGTGGTGATGCCCGAGCCGCAAAACCGGTCCAGCGTCATGCCACTGGCCAGCGTGCTGTAGCCGGCGTCCAGCGCGGCCATGCGGCCCATGTCGTTGCCCTGCGCGCCTTTCTGGGTGCTGGTGCCCCAGATGATGTCGTCCACCTCGGCGGTGTTGAGGTTGTTGCGCTCGGCCAGGGCCTTGAGCACGCTGGCCGCCAGGTGCTGCGGGTGCATGTCGGCCAGGGCGCCTTTGCCCTGTTTGCCGATGCCGCGGGGGGTGCGGCAAGCATCGATGATCAGGGCGTCGGTCATGGCCGGTCTCCAGCAGGGTTGGGTGGTTTGGGGAGGTACATCGGATCAAACAACTGCAGACGATTGTGGGTGGCTGGCGGCGGGCCGCACAGTCCGGCCGGTGACAGTTTGAGCGCCAGCGCGGCACTACGCTGCTGTACAAACCCGAGGAGACAGCGGATGAGCGACAGCACCGGCGCAGTGCAGGCAGGCCAGGTGGTGGGCTACCACATCCTGGCCGTGGAGGCCTGGATCAGCCAGCATGTGCAGGGACTGCAGCCGCCACTGGCCTGGACCCGGCTGGAGGGTGGCCACAGCAACCTGACCTATCTGGTGCAAGACCGCCAGGGCCGCAAAGCCGTGATCCGCCGCCCGCCCATGGGCGAGCTGCTGCCCAAGGCGCATGACATGGCGCGTGAATGGGCGCTGATCAGCGCGCTGGGCCCCACCGCCGTTCCAGTGCCCGCCGCACTGGGCTTTTGTGCCGATGTCAGCATCACCGGCGCGGCGTTTTACCTGATGGGCCATGTGGACGGCCACCCGTTGTACAACACCGACGACGCCGCGCGCTGGGCGCCACCACCACTGCGCAACACGCTGGCCCATTCCTTCATCGACGTGCTGGCCGACCTGCACGCGATTGACCCGGCCGCCGTGGGCCTGGCCGACCTGGGCAAGCCCGATGACTACATCGGCCGGCAGTTGAAGACCTGGTACCGCTCGTGGAACGCGTCCATCGCCGGGGCTCAGATGGACGACCCGCGTGCGCATGCCTTGCAAGCCTACTTTCTGGCCCACACGCCAGCGCAAGGCCCTGCCCGCATCGTGCATGGCGACTACGGCCTGCACAACACGCTGGTGGGCGCCGATGGCCGCATTGCGGCGGTGGTGGACTGGGAGATCTCCACCCTGGGTGACCCGCTGGCCGACCTGGCTTACGCGCTGAACCAGTGGGCCGAGCCGGGTGACCCACCGCCGGTGCGCGGCATGCCGCCCACCACCCTGCCCGGCTTCCCGACCCGCCAGCAACTGGCTGAGCGCTACGCCACCCGCACCGGGCGCGATTTGTCAAAACTGGACTTCTACATCGGCTTCAACCGCTGGAAATCCGCCGCCATCGTGCATGGGGTGTATGCGCGTTACCTGGAGGGCAAAAAGAGCACGGCTGGGGTGGATCTCGACGCGCTGAAACGCTCCATCCTGCACTCGCTGGACCAGGCCGCAGCGGCGGTGGACCGGCTGGAGCGGCGGGCATGAGGTCAGGGCCATACCCCGGCCGTGCTGCGCCAGGCTCAGCGGTTTTTCAGTTGCTGCATGACCGGCCCGTCAGCGCGGTAAGACCAGCAGGTGTCCATCAAAGTCTCGATCTGGAACACCCGCAACGGCGCAGCGTCACCCGGCCGGCGTGGTGCGTAGTTGTTGGACGCAAAGGCCTGCACCGCAGCCGCAGCCAGGGTGTCCAGCAGGGCCAGGATATGGGTACAACCGGCTATGCCGCCCAGCCGCTCACGCACGGCCTTTTTAAAACCCCGCCCAACACTCAAACCGACCAGGCGCTGGAAGTTGCCATTCACCTCGGCACAGCCGGTATACGGCGTGTTGGGCATGGCCGACACCAGCGCGGTGATGCAGCGCTGGCGGTCCAGCGTCAACCGCAACTGCATATTGTGCAGGGCCGACCCGGGTGGGCTGAAGCCCCGAAAGTCGTTGTCGTAGGCAAACGGCCGGGTGTCGATGAAGCGGCCGTCCACATCGATCAACCCGTCGTCGCGGCGGAAGCTGCGGCAGACGATGCTGCGGGTGTGCACCGCCTCACGCGGTGCGGCTGGCGGCAAGACCCAGCCGCCGTCCAGGTCAGCGTGCAGGGGTTCACCAGGGCTTGTCATGCGGCATCTCCAAGAGCTTGCGGCATGGTCGCACGCGGCTGCACATTGGCTGTCGCGCCGGTGATTGGCAGCGTTGGGGTGTCACGATGACCGGCAGCCCGATGGACCATGACGCCCTGCCCTTCACCGGCCTCAAAGTGCTGGACTGCGCCAGCTTCATCGCCGGCCCGGTGGCCGCCACGCTGCTGGGTGACCTGGGCGCCGATGTCATCAAGATCGAGCCGCCCGGGGGTGACCCCAATCGCGGCCTCTACCAATTGCTGGGCTGTATTGACCCACCGGCCAATTTTGTGTGGGATTTGAACGCCCGCAACAAACGCAGCCTGGTGCTGGACTTGAAACAGCTGCAAGGCCAGGCCGTGCTGCACCGGCTGGCAGTGTTGGCCGATGTGTTCATTTGCAACCTGCCGCTGCCGGTGCGCGTCCGGTTGGGCGTTGACGCACCGCAGCTGCTGGCGCTCAACCCCAGGCTGGTCTACGGCTCGATGACGGCTTACGGCGAGGCCGGCGCCGAGGCCGCCAAGACCGGCTTTGATGTGACCGCCTACTGGGCCCGGTCCGGCCTGATGGACATGGTGCGGGCGGACCACACCGCGCCGCCCACCCGGCCGGTGTCCGGTCTGGGCGACCACCCCAGCGCTGTCACCCTGTTTGCCGCCATCAGCACCGCGTTGTACCGGCGTGAGCGCACCGGCCGTGGCGGCCTGGTCAGCACATCGCTGTTGGCCAATGGGCTGTGGGCCAATGCGGTGCAGGTGCAAGGCCAGTTGAGTGGCGCGGTGTTTCCGCCGCGCCTGGGCCGCAGCCTGGCGCCCAACCCGCTCAGCAACATCTACACCTGTGCAGATGGCCGTTGGTTGAGCCTGGTGGTGCTGAATGAGCAGCGCCAATTGCCGGCGCTGTTGCAGGCCCTGGGCTTGGCCGCGCTGTTGGACGACCCACGCTTTGCCAACACGGCCGGTCGTGCTGCCAACCATGCCGCGCTGATTGCTTTGTTTGATGCGCAGTTTGCACAGCACCCGCTGGCCCACTGGCGCCCGGTGCTGGACGTTGCCGGCATCACCTTTGGCGTGATCGGCACCCTGGCCGATGTGCCCGGTGACCAACAAATGCGGGATGCAGGTGCGCTGCTGCCCTTTGCCCACCAGGCCGGGCTGACAGTGGCCGCCCCCATCCACCTGCACGGCACACCGCAACGCCCACCCGGCGCCCCGCCAGGCCTGGGCCAGCACAGCACTGCGGTGCTGCACGAGGCCGGTTTTGCGGCGGCCGAAATTCACCAGTTGATCCGTGGCCAGGTGGTGGTTGCGGCCGCAACACCTGCCACCCCGTGACACCCGCCCAGCCGCAAGGAGCGCCCCGCCATGCCCTACGCCAACACCCGCCTGATCCACGATGCCGACAGCCATTTGATGGAGCTGGACGACTGCCTGGACGCTTATTTTGCGCAGCAGCATCTGGCCGCTTTCCACGCCAGCGCGGGTTACCGGGCTGCGCTGCGGCGCAACTTGCGGCCGGGCCGGTCACGCGCTGCGCATGCCGATGCGACTTTCCGCGCTGGGGTGGACAGCAACCTGATGCTGCGCAAAAACGACGAGGCCCACGGCGCCTTCATCCCGGCGGACCGGCCGCATGCGCTGGACTTGTTGGGCTTTGCCAGCCAGCTGGTCTTCACCACATTCTGTCTGGGCAACTTTGGCCTGGACCAGGGCAGCGACATGCCGCTGTGTTACGCCGCTGCCCAGGCCCACAACCGCATGCTGACCGACTTTTGCGCGGTCGATGCCCGCTTGCTGGCCACCGCCTACATCCCGCTGGAAGACCCGGCGCGGGCGGTGGCCGTGACGACTGAGGCCATCCAACTCGGCGCCAAGGCGCTGATGCTGCCGTCCAAGTGTCCGCAGCAGCATGCCCCCAGCCACATCGCGCTGGACGGCGTGTGGGCGCAGGCGCAAGAGGCCGGCATTCCGGTGCTGTTCCATGTGGGTGGTGAGGACAAGATGAACCCGGTCTACAAGGCCAACGGCCTGCCACCGGTGCCTGACTTTCATGGTGGGGACGACAACTTCACCTCGGTCAGCTACATGCCTATCCCCAATGCGGTGATGCAGACCCTGGCCACGCTGATTTTTGATGGCGTGTTGGATCGTTTCCCACAGCTCAAATTTGGCGCCATTGAGCTGGGCGCATCCTGGTTGCCAGGCTGGATGCGGGCGATGGATTCAGCCGCCCATGCCTTTACCCGCAACGAAACCCGGCTGCAGCAGTTGTCTGCCACGCCCAGTGAGATCGTGCGCCGGCAATTGCGCGTCACGCCCTATCCGCATGAAGACGCAGGCTGGATCGTGCGCCAAGCCGGGCCGGAGGTGGCGATGTTCTCGTCCGA
>JAYVLI010000142.1:0-13038 GCA_043759535.1 Betaproteobacteria bacterium
GCGCGCGGTGATTCGATCCGTCTTTCTTGCTCATCTTTCGTGCTCCTTGAATGCATTTTCAGCTTCAGCTATGGAGTACGTTTTTCGAGGGCAAGGTCAAACAGCTCATCACGCTCCAGCGCGTTGTGCAGTTCACCCTCCACATCCGCGCGGCTGCGGGCCTGCGCTTGCATGCGGGGCTCAAACTGCAGCCAGCGGCCGCGGCCACTTTGCTTGGCGGCGTACATCGCAGTGTCGGCCTGGCGCAGCAGGCGCTCGGCCAGATCGTCGGTGGACAGGCACGCTTGTGCCACGTCAGTGGGTGCCAAGTCAGCGTGTGCCGGGTCAACATCGTCCTGGGTTTGGGTCGAGGTCACCAGCCCGATGCTGGCGCTGGAATGCACCCGCTGCGGCCCGATGTCATACGGCCTGGCCAGCACCTGCAGCAGGCGCTCGGCCACAGTGGCGGCATCGGCCGGGTCATGCAGATCACCCAGCAGCACCACAAATTCGTCACCACCGTAACGCGCTGCCAGGTCGCCACGGTGCAGCGTGTCTGTCCCATCGGCATTGGCGTCGCCATCGGCCGGGCCAAGACTTGGCTGGCCCAGCACCATCTCACCCTGCCGCAGTGCAGCGCGCAGGCGTTGGGCAATCTGGCACAGCAAGGCATCACCCGCTGCGTGGCCCAGTGAGTCGTTGACTTGCTTGAAGCGGTCAAAGTCCAAAAACAGCAGTGCAAAGTGACCACCGGCGCCGCTGCGCTGCAGGGCAATGCGCTCGCCCAAGCGCTGCAGCAGGCGCGCCCGGTTGGGCAGGCCGGTCAGGGTGTCGGTCCAGGCGCTGGTCTGCAGTTGTTGCTCATGGCGTTTGCGTTCGCTGACATCGATATGCACACCCACCATGCGCAAAGCCTGGTTGCTGACGTCCCGCTCCACCACCGACCCGTAAGCCTGCACCCAAACCCAGTGGCCCTGGGCATGGGCCACCCGCATCTCACAGCGGTAGGGCGTGGCCGGGTTGTCCAGGTGGGCTTGCAGCTTGGCCTCCATTTGCGGCCGGTCTTGTGGGTGGATGCGCTCGCGCCAGTGGAGCAGCAGCGGCGTGAATGCGTCCACGCTGTAGCCCAGCATGGCGCAACTCGCTGCGCTCCACTGCCGCTTGTCGGTGTCCACACGCCACTGCCAGGTGCCAATGGCAGCGGCCTGCAGCGCCAGTTGCAGCAGGGTGCGCTGGGCGCGTTGCTCGGTCACGTCAATAAAGCAGGCCACCGCGCCAGCCACCGCGCCTGCAGCATCGCGCAGCGGCTCGCTGTTGACCAGCAGCCAGCGCTGCTCACCGTCGGGTGTCAGCACACCCACGCTGTCGCTGCGCACGCTGGCACCGTCGCGGGCTGATCGGGTGATGGGGTGCTGCGCACCGGGGTAGGGGCTCATGTCGTCCCGCACAGTGCGCCAGCGGTCGTCCACCGCGCTGCGGCCCAGCAATTGGTCCTGGGTCAGGCCCAGCATCTGCGCGGCGGCCTGGTTGGCCTCCACAAAGCGGCCGCTGGCGTCTTGCTGCACCACGCCAGTGGGCAAGGCGTCCAGCAGGGCGCGCAGGTTTTGGCGGATGCTGACCTGGGCGGTGATGTCGGTCTGCACCGCAATAAAGCCGGTCAATCGGCCGGCGCCGTCATGCAGCGGCTGGATGTCCACGTCCAGCCAGTAATCACGCCCGTGTTTGCTGCGGTTGAGCAGCTCCACCCGCACGCCCAGGCCTTGGTCCATCGCGCTGCGCATGCGCAACACGGTGGCGGGGTCGACCGCCGGGGTTTGCAGCAGGTCTGCCGGTTTTTGGCCCACCGCCTCGGCCAAGGCGTAGCCGGTGATCCGGGTGAAGGCCTCGTTGACCCAGGTGATGCGGCGCCGGGTGTCGGCAATCACCACCAGGTTGTGGGTGTGGCGGGCCACCAGGGCCAGGCGGGCCAGGTGGGCGGCCTGCTCGGCCAGGCGCTGGTGGCTGCGCCGCACAAAACGCGCTGCGGGCTCGACCACGGCACCGGCCAGCAGCAGCAGCAAGCCGCTGCTGAGGCCGGCAGCCAGCAGCAGGCCACGCGACGCGCTAGCGGATTTGGTGTCCGCGTGGCGTTGGATCTCGGTCACCAGGGCTTGGGCGGCGTTCAGCGTGCGCTCGGCCTCGGCACGCAACCGCAAGGCGGCGCCTGCACGCCGGGTGGTGGCGCCGTCAGCGGACTGGCGCGCCAGGATATGGGCCTGGTACCACAGCCGCTCCCGGGTGGCTTGCCAGTGCAGCACGGCATTGGCCAGCGCGTCGGGCAGGGCCGCACCACCCGGGGCCAGCAGGGCTTCAATGCGCAGGGCGTCGTCTTGTGAGCGGGCGAGTGCCGTGTCCAGCGCCAGGCCGTTGTCGTCCGGCGCTTGCAGGGCCAGCAAGGCCACCCGCTGCGACAGCATGCGCTGGGCACCCGCAAGATTGATCAGCTCGGCATCACTGGCGCGGCGCTGCTCACCCTGCCAGGCCTGCAGGCCTGCGGCCAGCAGCAACAGCGCAACGGCCAGCAGCGCGCCGTGCATGGCCCAGCGCAGGCGCTGGTGGGGTTGGGCATGTGGCAGCGCCGCTGCGGCCGTGGCCGCATCACTGCCCGGCGCAACGTCTTGCTCAGTGCTGGGGGTGGGCAGGGGCGGCATGGCGGGCAGGCATGGAGGCGGGCATACCCTTGTTTCGGCCCGCCGGTGGCAAAACTGAGGGCTGGCACGCAGCGCGTTGCAAACGATTGAATCTGCGGCAATCCCAGCAGTCATTCCAGCGGCAATCCCAGCGGCCGGTGCGCCGCCGCAGCCTCAGGCAGCTTGCTTGCTGCGCCCGGCCACGGCGGCCTGGCGCGCGGGCTGTTGGGCTGGCCCGGCCGGTTGTTGCAACGTGCCGCTGCTGACACCGCCCTCACGCCGGTAGGCGCCGCAGCCGATGAACTCACCCGTTCCCAGCGGCAGGATGAACGATTCCTTGGGCGTCACTTGTTGGGTGCCTGGGCTCAGCACGTCGTAGTGGATCCAGCCGCCACCGGTGTCGGCCGCTGCCCAGGCCCGCTCCAGAAAGGTGGTGGCCTCCAGCCCCGGCACCGCACTGGCCGGCTGGCCCACCAGCAGCGGTTTACTGCCAAAAACGCGGGTGCCACCGTTGCGGTCAAACACAAAAATGTAGAGGTCACGGTCAATGAAGCGGCCAGCCGGGTTGTGGAAATCGGCAAAGGCCTGCGCACGCCCAGCCTGGTGGATGTGGGCCATGGCCTGCTGCAGCAGGTCTTGCGCCTCGTCGGCCGAGGCCTGGCGCAGCCGCATCGACACCACCGCCTGGCGCAGCGCGCTGGCCCGCTCCACCAGCGTGCTGGACGCGCTGGCCGACAGCTCCACCAGCGCCGCGTTTTCGCGTGTGATCTTGTCCAGGTTGCCAACGCTTTCGGTCACTTCGCCCAGGCCGGCGCTTTGCTGGGTGCTGGCAGCGGAGATGGACCGCAGCCGGCCCGACACCTCACCCACCCCGCTGACGATGGTGTCGAGCGACTGGCTGACCCGCTGCAGCTTGGCCGCTGAGGTGTCCACATGGGTGGACGCATTGCCGATCAGCAGGCGGATCTCATCCGCCGACTCCGCGCAGCGCTGGGCCAACTGGCGCACCTCGCTGGCCACGACGGCAAAGCCCCGCCCCGATTCACCCGCCCGCGCTGCCTCCACCGCCGCGTTGAGCGACAGCATGCTGGTCTGGAACGCCACGTCATCAATCACGCTGACCACCTCGGCCACCCGCCGCGAGGCCTCTTGCATCTGGGCCATGGCGCCCACGGTTTCGGCCATGGCGCTGTGGCCGTCTTGCGCCTGGCGCAGCAGGCCGTCGGTCAGGCTGTCCAGCGCGCGCGCGGCCTGCGCGTTTTGCGCCACGGCCATGCTGAGCTGGCCAATGGCGTTGGCCGAATTGCGCAGGCTGCCAGCCTGCTGGTCGGTGCGCAGCGACAGGCGCTGGCTGCCGTCTGACACCTGGCCGCCGGCCAGGTTGACCAACGCGGCACTGGTGCGGATCTCGGCCACCATGCCCGACAGGTGGGCGCAGGTGGCGTCCACCGTGCGGCCGATGGCGGCCAGCTCATCGCGGCCGCGCACGTGGGTGCGGTGCGCCAGGTCACCGCTGGCCATCGCGTCAGTGCCTTGGCGCAGCACCCGCAGTGAGGCCTGGAAGGTGGCGTGGAAGGACAGCAACAAGTAGCCCAGCAGCAGCACGCCAGTGGCAAACAGCGCGGCTTGCTGGGCCATGGCATGCTCAATCTGCTGCTGGCGTCGGGTGATCTCTTGCTGCAGCGCGGCAGCGGTTTCGTCATGCAGGCCACGCAGTTGGTCGATGGCGGCGCTGGCTTGCTCAAAATAGGCGGCGCTGTCACCGGCCACGGTGTCGGCAGTGAACAGGGTGGTGGTGTGTTGGGCCAGGCGCTGCAGGCTGTCGCGGCTGGCCGGCCAGGCGGCCAGCGCATGGCCACCGGCCCGCTCGTAAGCGCCAGTCTTGTTGCGCAGGTCAGCCAGGTCTTTGCCCAGTTGGCTGGCATGGCCGATGACGGTGGCCCGCTCGCTCAGGCTGGCCTGGCCTTTGCTGAGCAGGCCAGCCCCCAGACCGCGCGCCACGGCGGCCGATTCCACCGTGGGCAGCAGGGTGTTGACCAGCATGTCCATCAAAAAGTACGCGGGTGCTTCCGGGTCCAGCACCAGGCCCGACCGCTCACCGTTGAGCAAGGCCATCTGGCGCAGCCCTTCCACCGCCTGGCTGTGCTGGGCAAAGGCCTCTGCTGCGGTGCCGGAGTGGCGGCCCTCGACCAGCGCCAACAGGGCGCTGCGCTGTGCTTGCCACACATCGGCCAGGCTGAAATCGCGCGGCTGGGCCAGGGTGTTGTCCATGGCTTGCAGGGCGGCTTGCAGGGCCTGGCGGACGCTGTCACGCTGGGCTGTTGCGCTGGTGTCGCCGGCCAGCGCGCGGTTGGTGAGGCCGCGGTGGCGCTGGGTGTCCAGCACCAGCGGCAGCAGCCGCTCAGCCACCGTCAGGCCTTGCAGCTCGACCACAGCCACTTGGCGTTGCGCTAGGTTGGCCTGCAGCGCCAGCACCATCAACAGCCCCATCGGCAACAGCATGGACGCGGCCAGCAGCAGCAGCTTGGCCGACATCGGCAGCGCAAACATCAAGCGGTTGCCTGGCAGCATCAGGGCGCGGTGCCATTGGCCGCTGCGGCGCGGTGTGATGACAATGGTGGCAGGCGTCATGGCATGGGCGCCGGGCAGGGCGGTAGAGGGTGTCAAGCGGGAGCAGGGCCGGTTGGTGTCACGCAGCAATGGTGGCACTTTGGCGCTGGATGTGGACGATGCCGTGGTGCTGCGAGCGCTGCTCGTCCAGCGTGTAGCTACGCTCCAGCTGGGCCAGCCAGTCGGCTGCGTCGCTTTGGCTGGCGTAGGGGTTTGCCGCAACCCAGCGGGCAAAGTTGTGCATGTCGGTGGCCACGGCGCCCAACATCTGGTTGAGCCTGTCAGCCAGCTGAAAATGGCCGGCCAGGGCGTCCACCTGGCGCTGCAACTTCTGGCTGGTGGTGTGAATGTCCCCGGCGCGGTGCAGCGCACCACCCAGTGCTGCCAGCAGGCCACCCAGGACCTCGCGGGCGCGCAGGTCCAGCTCCAGTTGCAGCTCACTGGGGGTGGTGTCATCGATCTCGCCACGCAGGCGCTGGGGCGACAAGGTGCGGTCCAGCCTGGCCACCGTGCGCTCAATATTGGCGCCCACCGTGGCCATGCGCTCGGCCAGGGTGCGAGTCTCGTCGGCCACGGCCGCTGCGCCGCTGCTGCGGCGGTGTTGGCTGGGGTTGTCCGTGCCACCGCCAGCGCTGGTGCCACCACCGCCGCCACGGTTGGCTTCTATCGACGCGTTAAACGCCACCAGCCGGGTGTGTTTGCCAATCTCCCTGGCCTGGTGGCCCAGTTGGCGCAGGTCTTCCAGCTGGGTGGCGCAGTGGACCAGCTCGGCCACCGCTGCGTCACGCTGGTCAAAGGCCCGCTGGCTGGGGGCCAGCAACGCGGCCAGGGCCTTGGCCTGCTGGCCGACAGCACCGTCTGCCGCACCGGCGCCCACTTGCGGCGCAAAAGTGGCCATGCTGGTGCCCAGGCTGTGCAGCGCGCCAGCGATGGCATTGAATGCGTGCTGCAGCTTGTCCAGGCCGTCACTGGCCGCGTTGCGGGTCACGTCCAGCTGTTTGCTCCACACCGGCACCACCTGCGACACCATCACCTCGGCGCCCACCCGGCCGCTGCCGAGCCGGGCGCCGTCCCCCGGCGCCACGCCGTTGCCACGCCGGGTCGGCGCCAGCCAGGGCAGCAGCAGGCCGGCGGCCAGTGCGCCGGCGGCGCCGGCCACCCCACCGCGCCAGGCCAGGGCCACGGATGCCACCAGCAACAGCAGCGCGGCCGCCCTGCGGCCCACATCCGGACGGTGCGCAAAAGTGGGAGCGGGCAGGTGGGGGTTGGCTGGTGCTTGGCGGGTCTGGGTGCTCATCGTGCGGTTGCCCTGCGGGTGTTGGGGTGGCGCCAGGACCAGGCGGCAAGCGATGGCCGCTGCGGATGCCGACAGGTCTGAACAAAGGTTCGGCCATATTTCGGACAACCCCCGCCATTGCTGAGCGATTTTTGGCCACCTCGGTGGGTTTTTTTGGCAACGCTCTGGTGGCAGTCAGCGGGCCGCGCCTGGCCGACCGTCGCGCCTCAAGTTGTGGCGCCTGGTGGCCGATACGCCAGGAGTCAATGCAGCCTGCGGCCAAGATTCCGATGCAGCCTGCGGCCAAGATTCCGATGCAGCCTGCGGCCAAGATTCCGATGCAGCCTGCGGCTGCAATCCCACTTGAGAAGGGCACCCGATGCCGCTACCTGGTTTGCCCCTTGCCTTGGGCGCTGTGCGCGCTGACCAACGCTGGCATGGGCTGAAAGAGTTTTTTGCCTACCACGGTGTTTGGGCACCCGGGGTGCGGGCCATGCGGCTGTGGTCGCTGCGCGCCAAGATGATGTTGCTGGTGGCGGTGTTGACGCTGCCGCTGGTGCCGCTGTTGCTGCAGCAGATTTTGGAGCGCAACGCCACGGTGACGGACAGCGCCCTGCGCATCCAGGGCTTGCGCAGCAGCGAATCTGCTTACGCGCTGGGCCGTGCCTTGGGCTTGCAGCGGCAGGCGCTGGAGCAAGGCAGGCCGCCAGCCGCCGACAACGCCGCAGCCCTGCTGCTCGCGCTGAAGGCGGATGTGCAGGCCGCCAGCGATGCCGGTCTGGCGCTGGACGCCGTGCTGCGGCCGCAACTGCCGGCGCTGGAGCGTGCGGTGGCTGGCACCGGTCAAGCGGCGGTGCAAATGTCGGCCTTGCTGGTGGCCCGCAATGGGCTGGTGGGCTTGCGCCGGCATGCCATGGACAGCGCCCACCTGTTGTTGTCCACCGACCCGCTGGTGGCCTTGCGCACCCGCTTGGTGGTTGAAACCCTGCCGGCCCTGCACCTGGAGCTGGCCAAACTGCACACCCTGGCGCTGCGCCAAGCCGCACTGGCCACCAAAGACAACCGCGACGCCGCAGCCCTGCACGGGGTGCTGCTGGCGGCGGCTGGCGCCAGCGCCGAAGCCCATCGGCTGTTGGCACAGGCCGACCACGCCGTGGCCCAACTGCCCGACCCGTTGCCTGACCCGCAGCCCGGCCAGCCCGCCACGCCCAGCCAGGCAAAAAGTGACAGCCCGTTGCCATTGGCCCACGCACTGCTGGCGCGTGTACACAGCAGCCTGCTGGCCGCTGAGCCGCTGCCCGACACCACCGCCCACGGTGTGGCCAGCCTGGCCGCCATCCACCAACTGAGCGCATTGCGCAGCGGTTTGCTGCAAGGCGTGCAGACCCAACTGGTGCAGCAGCAGGTGGTGGCAGTCACCCAGCGCAACTGGCTGTTTGGCACCCTGGCCTTGACCGGTGTGCTGGCCGCTTACCTGGTCTACAGTTTCTTTCTGGTGATGCGGGGTGGGTTGGCAAAACTCAACCACCAGATGAACCGCATGGCCCAGGGTGACCTGAGCGCCCGCCCCATGCCGCTGGGTGGTGACGAGGTGGCCGCCACCATGCAGGCGATGACCGTGTCCCTGGCCCGCTTGAGCGACCTGCTGGCGTCGGTGCGCCAGGGCATCGGCGCCATCACCCATGCTGCCCACCAGCTTGCCGACGGCAACGGCGACTTGAGCACCCGCAGCCAGCATGCCGGCAATGGGCTGGACCAGTTGCTGGCTGGTGTCAGCCGCTACACGGCGCAGTTGCAGTCCTGCACCCGCATGGTGGAGGGGGTGGTGACCACGGTGCAGGCGCTGCGCCTGGCGTCGTTGCGCAACCGCAAGCAAATCCAGCGCCTGCAAGACCGCATGGGCACGCTGCGCGGCAGCAGCCGCGAGATCGGCCAAATCGTCAGCCTGATCGACACCATCGCCTTCCGCACCAACATCCTGGCGCTCAACGCGTCCGTCGAGGCATCCAAAGCCGGTGAGGCCGGGCGTGGTTTTGCGGTGGTTGCGCAAGAGGTGCGGGCACTGGCCACCCGCAGCGCCGATGCCGCCCGCCGCATCAGCGAAATTGTGTCCCGCTCCACGCTTGAAATTGAGCAAAGCGGCGCGCTGGCTGACGAAACCGGTGCGTCCATTCAGGCCGCCGATGTGCATGTGGACACCATCCACAACGCCATGTCGGGTGTGGTGGCGCTCACCCAGCAGGGTGACCACACCTCGGCCGCGCTGCTGGCGGAAATCAAGCAACTGCACCACAACAGCGGCAGCAACTTGGCGCTGGTGCAACAACTGGCCCTGGCGTCGGGCGCGCTGCGGGGCCAGGGCGAGCGGCTGTCGCAAAAGGTCGGGCTGTTCAAGCTGTCTTGAATCTGAACCGGGCAGTTGACCTGTGTCTGGCCGGCGCACCCACCGGGCTCAGCATTCGACGATATTGACCGCCAGCCCGCCACGGGCGGTTTCTTTGTATTTGGTCAACATGTCAGCGCCGGTTTCGCGCATGGTCTTGATCACCTGGTCCAGGCTCACATGGTGGCTGCCGTCACCGCGCAGTGCCATGCGGGCGGCGTTGATGGCCTTGACCGATGCGATGGCGTTGCGCTCGATGCAGGGGATTTGCACCAGCCCGCCCACCGGGTCACAGGTCAGGCCCAGGTGGTGCTCCATGCCGATCTCGGCGGCGTTTTCCACCTGCGCAATGCTGCCGCCCAGCACCGCGCACAAGGCACCGGCGGCCATGCTGCAGGCCACGCCCACTTCACCCTGGCAGCCCACCTCGGCGCCGCTGATGCTGGCGTTTTCTTTGTAGAGCAGGCCGATTGCGGCGGCGGTTAACAAGAAGTCAATCACGCCCCCATTGCTGCCGCCGGGCACATGGAAGCGGTAGTAGTGCAGCACCGCCGGCACGATGCCGGCCGCGCCGTTGGTGGGCGCGGTCACCACCCGGCCACCGGCGGCGTTCTCCTCGTTCACGGCCAGGGCGTACAGGTTGACCCAGTCCAGCACCAGCAGGGGGTCGTCTTGTGGGTTGGCCGGGCTGGATGTCAGCGCCAGGTGCAAGGCCTTGGCGCGCCGCCGCACTTTGAAGCCACCGGGCAGCACACCGTCGGTGGCGCAGCCACGCGCCACACAGTCTTGCATCACCTGCCAGATGTGCAGCAGGTCGGTGTTGATTTGGGCGTCATCGCGCCAGTGTTGCTCATTGCGGCGCATCAGGCCGGCAATGCTCAGGCCATGTTGCTTGCACAGCGCCATCAACGCGTCAGCACTGTGGAATGGCAGCGGCAACACGGTGGTGTCTGGCGCAATGGCCTGGTGGCGGCTGCCGTCTGCGGCCATCTGCTCACTGACCACAAAACCACCACCCACCGAGTAATAACAGCGTGTGTCCAGCGGCGCACCGTCGGCCCCAAACGCTGTGAAGCGCATGCCGTTGGCGTGGAAGGGCAGACTTTCACGGCGGTGGAAACGCAGGTCGGTGACCTCGGCAAAAGCGATGTGCTGGCCGCCCGGCAACACCAGCTGGCCGCTGTTGCGCACCGCTGCCAGCAGGCCGGGCACGCTGGCCACATCCACCGTGTCAGGTGCGTGGCCCAGCAGGCCCAGCAGCACGGCGGTATCACTGCCGTGGCCTTTGCCGGTGGCGCCCAGGCTGCCGTACAAATCACAAGTCAGCCGTGCGGTTTGGGCCAACTGCCCGGCCTGCTGCAGCCGCTGCACAAACAGATGCGCCGCCCGCATCGGCCCCACGGTGTGGCTGCTGCTGGGGCCGATGCCGATTTTGAAGAGATCAAAGACGGAGACGGCCATGGCGTGGGTGCCTGGGTCAGTGTGGTGGGGTCGCGCCGGATCGGTGTTGCCGTCGCCGCTCAAGCCGTGTCTGCCAGCGCCTCCATCGGCAGACAACTGCAAAACAGGTTGCGGTCGCCCCAGACGTTGTCCACCCGGCCCACCGGCGCCCAGTATTTGCCGTGGCGCAAGGTGGCTAACGGGTAGGCGGCGTCGCTGCGGCGGTAGGCGTGGGGCCAGTCGTCGGCGGACACGGCTTGCGCCGTGTGCGGGGCGTTTTTGAGCGGATGGTCGTCGCGGGGCCAGCCGCCGGCAGCCGGGCCGGCTTGGACCCGGGCGATCTCTTGGCGAATGGCGATCATGGCGTCACAGAATCGGTCCAGCTCGGCCAGCGGTTCACTCTCGGTGGGCTCCACCATCAAGGTGCCGGCCACCGGAAAGCTGAGGGTGGGTGCGTGGAAGCCGTAGTCGATGAGGCGCTTGGCCACGTCTTCGGCGCTGACACCGCTGCTGTCTTTGAGTGGCCGCAAGTCAAGAATGCATTCATGCGCCACACCACCGCCGTGCAGGCCGGCATGGCCGCCGCTGTAGTGGATGCTGTAGTGGGGTGCCAAGCGCGCCGCGATGTAGTTGGCCGACAGGATGGCCACCTCGGTGGCGGCGGTCAGCGCGTCGGCGCCCATCATGCGCACATACATCCAGCTGATGGGCAGCACGGCGGCGTTGCCCAGCGGTGCGGCAGAGACAGCGCCAACCACGCCAGCCAAGCCAGAAGTGGCATGGCCCGGCAAAAACGGCACCAGGTCATCCACCACACACACCGGCCCCACACCGGGCCCACCACCGCCGTGCGGGATGCAGAAGGTCTTGTGCAGGTTGAGGTGGCTCACGTCGCCACCAAACTCCCCCGGTGCGGCCACGCCCACCAGCGCGTTCATGTTGGCACCGTCCACATACACCCGGCCGCCGTGGGCATGCACCATCGCGCACAGTGCCTTCACCTGGGTATCGAACACGCCGTAGGTGCTGGGGTAGGTGATCATGATGGCGGCCAGCACCGCGCTGTGCTGCACACACTTGGCCTGCAGGTCAACCAGATCAACATTGCCGTCCGCATCACACTTGACCGCCACCACCTGCATGCCGGCCATTTGCGCGCTGGCCGGGTTGGTGCCGTGGGCGGATTCAGGGATCAGGCAGATGGTGCGCTGGCCCTCACCACGCGACAAATGCCAGCCGCGGATGGCCAGCAAGCCGGCGTATTCACCCTGAGAGCCGGCATTGGGCTGCAGGCTGATGCCGGCATAACCTGTGGCCTGGCTGAGCCAGGCGCAGAGCTGGGTATTCAGCAACGCATAACCCGCACGCTGATCGGCCGGGCAAAACGGGTGGATGTTGGCGAACTCCGGCCAGGTGATGGGGATCATCTCGCTGGTGGCGTTGAGTTTCATCGTGCATGAGCCCAGCGGGATCATGCTGCGGTCCAGTGCCAAATCCTTGTCTGAGAGCTTGCGGATGTAGCGCAGCATCTCGGTTTCACTGTGGTGGCTGTTGAACACCGGGTGCTGCAGATAGGGGCTGGTGCGGCGCAGCGCGGGCGGGATCATCGGTTCGATGTTCTGCTCAAACAAGGCCGTATCGGGCAGCGCCTGGCCGGGTTGGGCAAACACTTGCCACAGCGCCTGCACATCGGCCCGGGTGGTGGTTTCGTCCAGGTTGATGCCCAGCATGGTGTCGCCCCACTCGGGGAAACGCCGCAGGTTCATGCCGGCGGCCACGGCACGGGCGGCTATTTGCGCGGTGGCCGCGCCGGTGTCCAGGCACAGCGCGTCAAACGCGCTGGTGCTGCGCACCGTCACGCCCAAATCCCGCAGGCCTTGCGCCAGCACGGCGGTGTAGCGGGCGATGCGTTGCGCAATGCGTTGCAGGCCGGCCGGCCCGTGGTAGACGGCGTACATGCTGGCCAGTACCGCCAGCAGCACTTGCGCAGTGCAGATGTTGCTGGTGGCTTTTTCGCGGCGGATGTGCTGCTCTCGGGTTTGCAGGGCCAGACGCAGGGCGGGGTGGCCATGCACGTCCACGCTCACGCCCACCAGACGGCCGGGCATGGAGCGTTTGAATTCGTCGCGGCAGGCCAGGTAGCCGGCGTGCGGGCCACCGGCACCC
This sequence comes from Betaproteobacteria bacterium, assembly GCA_043759535.1. Lineage (GTDB taxonomy): Bacteria > Pseudomonadota > Gammaproteobacteria > Burkholderiales > Burkholderiaceae_C > Pseudaquabacterium. The sequence continues at coordinate 12,524 of JAYVLI010000142.1, forward strand.
ATGGGCATGCCAAAGCGCTGCGTGCTGCCGACCACGATGTCGGCGTCAAACTCACCGGGTGGCACCAAGAGCGTGAGGGCCAGCAGGTCGGCGGCGACGATGAAGGCGGCTTGCTTTGCGTGGACGCGTGCCACGTCGGCACGCAAGTCGTCGATGCGGCCACTGGTGGAGGGGTATTGGGCCAGCACGCCAAAGTAGTCGCCCTCAGCCATCAAGGCTGCGATGTCACCTACTTTGATGTCAATGCCCAGCGGGCGGGCACGGGTCTGGATGACGGCAAGGGTTTGCGGGTGGCAGTCGGCGGCGACGAGGAAGGTGTGGCTGTCGCTCTTCACTGAGCGGCGCGCCAGCGTCATGGCTTCGGCGGCGGCGGTGGCTTCGTCCAGCATCGAGGCGTTGGCGATGGCCATGCCGGTCAGGTCGCACACCATCGTTTGGAAGTTGAGCAGGGCCTCTAAACGACCCTGCGAAATCTCGGCCTGGTAGGGCGTGTAGGCGGTGTACCAGGCGGGGTT
>JAYVLI010000143.1:0-6273 GCA_043759535.1 Betaproteobacteria bacterium
GACCAACAACAAGGACGGCTTCACGTCCCTGCTGGCGGTGGTGGCCCCCAACCTGCTGACCAAGCCGGCCACGGTGATGTTCAACAAGGTCACCATCAAGGGTGCCAAGCAGGCGGTGCAGATGTTTGGCCCGGCGCAGCGTGGTGTGGCCATGGCGGTGGCCGACAGTGTGGAAGACGGCACCATCCCCGCCGACGAAGCCGACAACGTGTTCATCTGCGTCGGCGTCTTCATCCACTGGCTGGCCGACGACGACAAAAAGATCCAGGACTACAACTACCAGGCCACCAAAGAGGCGATTGCGCGTGCGGTCAAGGGCTCGCCCACCGCTGCTGAGGTGGTGGCCAAGAAGGGCAGTTCGGCCCACCCCTTCGCTGCCAACTGACTGGGCAACTGAGCGGCCGACTGACCAGCCGACGAAGCGGTACATCGATTGCGTTGCGCCCACCGGCGCAGCAACAAAAGGCCTGCAGCGGCAACGCCACAGGCCTTTTTGTGTGACTCTTGCTAACTTCAAAAATCAGCGGCTGCCAGGCACCATGCCGTGGCCGATGAGCTGCAGCACCGCAGCGCTGCGGGCGAGTGGCTCAGCGTGCGCTGCGGCCGGGGCTGCCCAGCGCTCAATCTGCACACCCACGGCCTGCAAATCATCAAACTTGTGCGGCTTGGCCACTTTGATGCGCACCCATTGCGCGCCAAACTCCTGCAGCAGCATGTCGGCCACCGCCTCGGCAAAGGCCTCCAGCAATTGCAGTTTGTGCTCGGCCAGCAGGCGGTGCAGGCGGGTGCGCACCACGCTGTAGTCGATGGTGTCGACGATCTGGTCAGTGCTGCAGGCGCGGGCGCGCGGCAGGCCGGCCACCAGGTCGATCAGCAGCGGCTGCGGCAAGTGCAGTTCACTCTCATGAATGCCGATCACCGTGTTGCCACGCAGGCCCTCGATGAAGATCAAGTCCAGCGCCACGGCCTGCTGGCCTGGGGTTGGCAGCGGGTGTGCATCGATTGGGTTGGGGATCAAGCGCTGGCTCCTGCGCACGGCCGGTCAAGGCGCCGCCGCGAATGGGGTGAAGCCACGAAATTGCAATAACCGGGCCCGCACGCAGCCTCAGGGAAGACCCGGCCTTCCGCATGGACGAACCGGCTGTGCGCGGATCGACAATCCAGCAAGAATTTCCGACCAGGGAATCCAGCGCACCGGAGACAGGCATGTCCATGACCTTGCACCCCGCAGGACGCCAAGCAGGACACCAAGCAGCGAGGCACGCCGACCGCATTGTCGAATTGGTGGGCAAGGGCGTGACGGACGAGGCCAGCCCGGCCATCGCCCAGTCCTGGACCCGCTGCCTCAATGACTTCCGCATGCACCCGGGCCAGCAGCAGCAGCCGGCGTTCATCAGCCGGGTTGAGCTGGAGGAGCGCCGCGCCCGCTGCGCCGACATCATTGCCTGCGCCCGCTACGAGATGACCACGCTGTACCAGCAGCTGGCCGACGCTGAAACGGCGGTGGTGCTGACCGACACTGACGGCGTCATCATCCACATGGCCGCGTCGCCCGAGTTCAGCGCCCAGGTCGGCCCGCTGGGCTTGCGCCCGGGTGGGCTGTGGAGTGAATCCGCCGCCGGCACCAACGGCATGGGCACTTGCCTGGCCGCAGCCGGGCCGGTGTGTGTGCGGCGCGAAGACCATTTTTTCACCCAGTTCTCCGAGCTGACCTGCTCCGCCGTGCCGGTGTTTGAGCCCTCGGGCGAGATCGCCGCCGTGCTGGACGTGACCAGCCGATCCAGCCTGATGCAGCAGCATTTGCTGGTGCTGCTGGGCATGACGGCCCGCATGATCGAGAACCGGCTGATCGACCAACGCTTCCGCAACGCCCACCCGCTGCACTTTCACAGCCGGCCCGAGTTTGTCTACACGCTGCATGAGGGCCGGCTGGCTGTGGGTGGTGACGGCCGTATCCTGGCCGCCAACCGCAGTGCCTTGTTCCAGCTGGGTTTGACTTCGATGGACGGCCTGCGCGGCCAGCGGCTGGAGGATTTGTTCCAGACCTCACTCGAGGACATGCTGGAGCGCAGCACCTCGTCCAGCTTTCACCCGGTGGTGACCTACCGCGCCAACGCCGCGTTGCGGTTTTTTGCGGTGGCGCGCCGGCCGGCGCTGGAGGCGTCTGCGGGGGTGGCCGTGGGTGCGGCTGCCGGTGAGGTGGCTGCTGCGCATGCGGGTGCAGCAGCGCAATCCACCGCTGCCATGGCGCCGCTGCGCAGCAGCGTGGCGGCCGAGGCCAGGCTGCCGGCGCGTCAGGCATCAACCAACCCCAACCCCGGTACCGGTTTGTTCAAAGACGCCCGCCTGGCATCGCACCTGGACACCGCCCGGCGTGTCATCGCCCGCCAAACGCCGGTGCTGCTGTGTGGCGAAACCGGTGCCGGCAAAGAGGTGTTTGCACGCGCGGTGCATGGCCTCAGCCCGCATGCCGGCGGTGCGTTTGTGGCCGTCAATTGTGCCAGCCTGCCCGAGACGCTGATCGAGTCTGAGCTGTTTGGCTACCGCGCCGGCGCCTTCACCGGCGCGCAGCGCAGTGGCCGCCGCGGCAAGATCTTGCAGGCCGACCGCGGCACGCTGTTCTTGGACGAGATTGCCGACATGCCGCTGGAGCTGCAGGCCAGGCTGCTGCGGGTGCTGGACGAGCGCCAGGTCACCCCGCTGGGCACCGAAGACACCTACCCGGTGGATTTTCAACTCATCAGCGCCAGCCATCAAAACCTGCCGGAACTGGTGCGCGCCGGCCGTTTCCGCGAAGATTTGTACTACCGCCTGGCCGGCATTGAACTGCAACTGCCACCGCTGCGCGATCGGCAAGACAAACGTGAGCTGATCCACACCATGCTGGCGGCTGAGGGCGGTGCTGGCGCCACCTTGTCAGCCCAGGCTGAGCAGTTGCTGCTGGCCCACGCTTGGCCAGGCAATATTCGCCAATTGCGCCATGTGCTGCGCACTGCCACCGCGCTGGCCGATGGCCGGCCCATCACGGCCGAGCACCTGCCGGCGCTGCGCGTCAACCTGGCCGCCACGGCGGACGGCAGCGCCACTGGTCTGTTGGTGGGCACGGCCATCACGGGCGCAACGGTGATGGCCGCCAACACGCACGTCGTAAACACGGCCGCAAATACCGCAGCAAACGCCGCCGCCAACATGGCCCATCTGGCCAGTGGTTATGCCGGTGCGCCGGCCGGCATGCACATCGGTATGGCGCTGCCGGACAATTCAGCCCTGCCCATCAAGCTCAATCCCATCCAGGCCAACGAGCGGCAGGTGCTGCTGCAACTGCTGGAGCAGCACCGTTGGAATGTCAGCAATGTCGCCAAGGCGCTCGATGTCAGCCGCAACACCCTCTACCGCAAGCTCCACAAGCTCCACATCGAGATCTCCCACCCCGAGTGAGGTGGGCAGCGCGGCGCTGCAAGGCCGGCCCAAACGCTCGCGTTTTGCCTGGTGCATCACCGGCTCTGGTCATTTTCTGGATGAGTCGATTGCACTGGCCGCCCGGCTGCCGCAGCTGGACTTGTTTTTGTCCGACGCCGCCGAAGAAGTGCTGCCCATCTACAAATACCGGCTCGACGCATTGAAGCCGCGCTTTGCGCCGGGCTTCCGCCTGCTGCGCGACAAAACCGCCAGCGCGGTGCCGGTGGGCATGCTGTATGACGACACCTACCACACCGTGGTGGTGGCGCCGGCCACCAGCAACACGGTGGCCAAATGTGTGGTGGGCATCAGCGACACCCTGCCCACCAACATGTTTGCCCAGGCCGGCAAACTGGGCATCCCCGGCATCGTGTTTGCGTGTGATACCGAACCGGTGGTGGTCACCAAATCACCACATGACTGGGTGACGCTGCGGCCGCGCCGGCTGGAGCTGGACAACGTGGACAAGCTGCGCCATGTGGAGCACTGCCAGGTCGTCTGCTCCCCGGCGGAATTGGAGGCAGCGCTGTCGGCACGCCTGTTGCAACTGCAGTTGGCATGGCAAAGCGCATGGACCACCTCGTCTTCCTGACTGGCCGGCTGGCCGAGCCGCAATTGCGGCGGGTGTTGGATGGTTTGTGCATGGATTCACATGGCGCCCCCTTCACCTGGGAGGTGCGTGAAATCGGCCTGCAAGTGGCCGCGCTGATGACCGCCGAGATGATCCAGCGCCGGGTGCCGGTGCCAGTCACCACGCTGCAAGACGGCCGGCCACCGCAGCCCGCTGACCGGTTGATCGTGCCTGGCCGCTGCCGGGGTGATTTGGCCGCACTCAGCCAGCATTTCGGCATCCCGGTGCAGCGTGGGCCGGAGGAGTTGAAAGACCTGCCACGCCACTTCAACCGCGCCGCCAAACCGGTGGACCTGAGCGCCAAAGGCCCACTCATCTTTGCCGAGATCGTGGACGCACCCCGGCTGGATGTGGCCGCTATCCTGGCCCGCGCCGCCACGCTGGTGGCCGCTGGTGCTGATGTGATTGACCTGGGCTGCCTGCCCGATACGCCCTTTGATCATTTGACGGACAGCGTGCTGGCGCTCAAGGCGCAGGGTTATGCCGTCAGCGTGGATTCAATCGACCCGCAAGAGCTGCTGCAGGGTGGCCGCGCAGGCGCTGATTACCTGCTGAGCTTGACGCTGGACACGCTGTGGGTGGCCGATGAAGTGGCAGCCACCCCCGTGTTGATCCCCCGCACGCCGGCCGATACAGCGTCGCTGTACGCCGCTGTAGAGCGGATGCAGCAGCGCGGCAAGCCATTTTTTGCCGATGCGATTCTGGATCCGATCCCGTTTGGCTTTACCGCGTCCATCGTGCGGTACCACGCGCTGCGGGAACGCTTTGCCACCGCACCCATCTTGCTGGGTGTGGGCAATTTGACCGAGCTGACCGAGGCCGACACCAGCGGCATCAACGCGCTGTTGTTTGGCATTGCCGCCGAGCTGAACGTGGCCGCAGTGCTGACCACGCAGGTCAGCGGCCATGCCCGCCGCGCGGTGCGTGAGGCCGATGTGGCGCGCCGCATCATGCATGCGGCTGCGGCCCAGCGCATGCTGCCCAAAGGTTTGTCAGATGCGCTGATGACCACCCATGCCAAACACCCCTGGCCCGACAGCGCCAGTGACATTGCCGCCACCGCCGCCCAGGTGCGCGACCCCAATTTTCGGGTTCAAGTGGCCGCTGAAGGGCTGTTTGTCTACAACCGCGACGGCCTGCGCCAAGGCCAGGGTGCCTTCGAGTTGTGGCCGCAGTTGGGCCTGGAGACTGACGCCGCCCACGCGTTTTACATGGGCGTGGAACTTGCAAACGCCGAAACCGCCTGGCGGCTGGGCAAACGCTATGTGCAAGACCAGCCGCTGCACTGGGGTTGCGCGGTGGATGCCACCGCCGAGCAACTGGACGCTTGGTGCGCATCTGGCACCACCCGTGCCGTGCGGCCCCTTTCCACCGGGCAAGACGCCGACCAAAAACCGCCGCCATGACCGAGCCCATCTACGAAACCGTCATCACCACCCAGGATGCCGCCGGCCGCGCCCATGTGGCGCCGATGGGTGTGCGCTACCGGCCGCTGGCCGACGGCAGCCCGGGCGTGGTGCTGATGCCGTTCAAACCATCCACCACCCACGACAACATCGTGGCCACCGGCAACGCGGTGCTCAACATCATCAGCGACACCCGGGTGTTTGCCACCTGCGTCACTGGCCGGCGTGATGCGGCAGTGTTGCAACTGCTGCCGCTGGCGCCGCAGTCGCCGTCGCTGCCTGCATTTGCAGGCCAGCGCCTGGCGTGTGCGCTGCGCCACCTGCCATTGCGCCTGGCCATGCGCCAAGACAACCCCCAGCGCCCGCTGCTGCACCTGGCCGTGCTGGCCCAGGTGGAGCACGCACCTTTCATCGGTTTGAACCGGGCGCAAGCGGCGGTGGTGGAGGGCGCGGTGCTGGTCAGCCGCCTGCACCTGCTGCCGGCCGACAAGATCAGCCGCGAGATGGACTATCTGCAAATCGCCATCGACAAAACTGCTGCGGCCGAGGAGCTGCAGGCCTGGGGCTGGCTGCGTGCGGCGGTGGTGGCGCACCTGCAGTCCTTGAGTGCATCGCAACCCCCGGTACAGCGCCAACAGCAAGAACCCAACCCGCAAAAGGATGTGGCATGACGATCCGTGTTTTGGTCAGTGTGCGCAGTGTTGCCGAGGCCGATCTGGTGGCCACCGGCGGCGCCCATTTCATTGACCTCAAAGAACCCAGCCAAGGCGCGCTGGG
>JAYVLI010000144.1:0-2749 GCA_043759535.1 Betaproteobacteria bacterium
GTCCACCCGCTCACCGCGTGCAATTTGGTCCATTGCAGTTTCAACCGCCCGCACGTGTGTGGTCAGGCTGCCCGCGTGGCCATCAGGCCCCAGGTGCGACGCCTCCAGCGCGGCGCCGGCCTGCAGCACCCGGGCGGCCGGCACCAGGTCAGGCTCAGCCCGCACCGCAGCCGCCGCGTGGTCGTCAACCGTCTTGCCCACATACGCCCGGTAGCGCTGCAGGTAGGCCGCCGTTTCGGGGGCTGACGGCACCCCACCGCCACGCACGATGGCCGCTTGGGCGCCGCCGCCGTTGTAGTGCGCCACAGCCGCATCCCACGTGCCGTAGGCGCCGTGCAGCTTCTTGAGGTACGCCGCACCAGCGTCGATGCTGTTGATTGGGTCCAGCGGGTCGCCCCGGCCGATTTCTTTCCAGGTGGCCGGCATGAACTGCATCACCCCCTGCGCACCCTTGGGGCTGGTGGCAACAGGGCCTGATTTCTCGCCCGCGTTCTTCACCGCCAGCAGCACTTCCGGCGGGATGCCGGTGCGCTTGGCCGCCTGCACCGCATAGGCATCAAGCCGCACATCGTCGTAGCGCAGCGCCTGCCGCTCACCCAGCCCCATATCGGCCAGCGGTTTGGCCACTGCCGCCGCAGGCGCCCGTGCTGGCCGCCCAAGTGCCGCGCCAAACACGCCAGGCACCAGGCCAACCCCCAGCGCCACCGGGTCAAACGGGTCAAACTGGTCGGCCAACTTGTCATAGCCACCGGCGCGCAGGATGGCCCGCTCAGCCAGCGACTGGCCCACGTTGGCCCCAACACCCACACCCGCCCCTTTGGCAAAGCGCACCAGGGCCGTGGGGCCAGCCACCGGCGCCACCATGGATGCCGCCCCCACCACGCCCTGCACCAAGCCCGCCTTGGTTCGGGTGCCAAAGTCAACACCCTGTTGCTTGAGCCGATCGGATTCGGTCAGCGCCAGGTCACCACCCAGCGCCAACGGCCCCAGCGGCCCCAGCGTCAATCCATAGCCCAGCGCCTTGCCACCAAAGTTGAACAGCCCGGCGGCAAGCTGCGCCGCAACGCCCGTGGTGTTGGGGTCAGGCATCACCTCGTGGGCGCGGGCGCGCATGGCGTCACCGGTGGCGCTGCTGTAGTCAACCCCTTGCGCCAGCAGCTTGCGGCGCTGGGCTTCAGCCTGCTGGCGCTGCGCGGCGGTTGGCACCACACCAAGCACCTCAGGGTAGGCGCCGGCAACCTGGCCAAACGCACCCAGCACCTCAGCGCCAAACGCACCCATTTCCAGCAGCCCACCGGCCAGGCCACGCGGCGCTGAGCTTGCAAAACCAGCCCACACCCCGGGGGGCGGTGGCGGCGCCACGGGCTTGGGCCTCTGCACCAGGTCATTCAGCGCCTGATCTGTGCCCTCCTGAAACATCGCGTCGATCATGGCGCCACCTTGAAGGTGATGCGCTGGCCCTGCGCGTTGGTCACCACCCCAGACCCGGCCCGCACGTTGTAAAGCCCCTGCCCCGCATGCACCAACGCTGCGTTGGGCAACTGCGCCAGAAAGTCGCTGGCAGACACCACCTTGCCGCCCACCCGCACGCTGCTGTCTGTGGCCTGCTGGGCAAGCTGGGCCGGCGCTGTGGCGGCAAGCTGTTTGTCAAACGCGTCTTGCTTCATGCCGTAGGGCAGCGGCGCCTTGACCCCGCCGCGCTCAAAACTGCCGCCGGTGGCCAGCTTCACCGCCTCGGCAATGTCGGCGCTGCCGTTCTGCGCATACTTGCCGGCCGCAATGAAGTAGGCCGCCTCAATCGTTGCGTCTTCCACCTGCTGGCTGCCGTACAGGCCTCTGATCTCTTTGGCAATGCTGGCCCGCCAGCCGCTGGTATTTGCCTTGTCCACCGCCGCCGTTTTGTCGCGCAACGCTTGGTCGCCGCGCAAAATCAGTTCAGCCACCGTGCGGCCGGCCGTGGTGCTGGCGGTGGCGTAGTTCATGGCCAGGCCCATCGCGCCGTCTTTGTCGTGTAGCTGTTTGGCCAGCAGCCCGGTGCGCTCGCCGTTGTTCAGCGCCTGGCCAAAACTGGCCAGCAGCGTGGCGCCTTGATCGATTGGTAGTGCCCGCACCATCTTGCCAACCTGTTCAACCTCTTGCGGCTGCAGTGGGCTGACACGGCGGCCCGCCCACAACTCCACATCCGCAATCTCGCGCATGCGTTCTTGCACGATCTGGACAGCCGCCTGCGGGTTGCCCGCATCAATGGTGCGCACCTTGTTGCTGCGCCCGGCCTGCGCCGCAGCAGCCCACGGGTTTTCTTCAGCCGCCGCCCGCAACTTGGTATCCATCGCCACCATGGCGCCAAGTAGCTTTTCGCCCGCCGTGTCGGTGCCCTTGCCGGGTGTGGCGCGGTCAGCCCGCCGGCTTTCAATCAGCGCCTGCCGCTGGTCTGCATTGGCGCTGGCAAAGCCCGCCACAGTGGCTTGCGATGCCAGCAGCGCGCCCACTGCTGGCGCCATCTTGGTGCCCGCTGCGGCGGTGGTCATTTCCTTGATCGCTGCGGGCGAGAAGTACCCGCCGGCCAGCGCAATGTCCGTGGCCTTGTTGTAGCTGTCCACCGCCTCGTTCTCGCGCCGCAGTTGCTCAGATTCAGCCCGGTTCAGCGCCGCGTTGCGCTGGGCCACAAGGTGCTGTTCCCAGCCAAAAATCTGGTGCGTGAGTTGCGTCCTGCGTGCCGGGTCCATTGCCTCGCCCTCAGGCCCGGCCA
>JAYVLI010000145.1:0-4407 GCA_043759535.1 Betaproteobacteria bacterium
GCCTGACCACGGTACAACACCGGTACAACCCGCAGGGCGGTTGTGCGCATGCGCTGCAACCCGTCAGGCCACGCCCTTGACCTTCTCGAAACTGCGCAGCCCGCCCAAGCCCAGCATGCCCAGCATCAACTGCCACAGGTTGTCGTCTATGCCGGGCAGCGGCGGCAACTGGTGCCCGCTCACGATGCCCCACCAGGCCAGCGCCGGGCGCACGATGTACTGCGCAAACAGCGCCACCACACACACCCAGCCGATACCTGGCCGCCACCCGCTGGTAAACCAGCTCGGTGAGGCCGCTTCCGCCGTGTTGGCCGCAAGCTGACCTTGCACGATCGTCAGCGCGGCTGCGAGTTGGCCGCGCTCCTGTTCGGTTTTGTCCGGGAACAGCCGGCCGATCACCGTGCTGGCCAGGTCCGCAACTTCACCGATGCCGCTGATGCTCACGCTGCGCTGCCCCGGTCAGGCAACAAGCGGGCGGGTGCCGCTGCTGTCGATCAGCAGCGCCGTGCCGCGTGGCTTCGCTGCAAAACTGATGTGAACCCAGCGGCCAAACTCCAAGATCAATTGATCAAACACAAACCCCCGCTTGATCAGCGCGGCGGCAACCTGAGCCGGTGTGCCGAAACGCGGGCAAATAAAATCCACCGCCTCGCCTGCCATGTGCTGGCTGTTCGGCTGCCCCCCCACCGCCGCGTTCAGCGCTGGGCTGCGGTATCCGCTGGTGACCACAATCGGTGCGTTTCGCAGGCTCAATCGCACAGCCTCCAGCCCTTTGGCTGTGCGCTCAAGCGCCGCCATCACGCCAGGTGGTGGCGTGTTGTCGATACCCTTGCGCGCCGCTGTTTCGCTGATGGTAAATTCAGCCAGCGTAAAATTTAATGACAATTTCAAGGCTTGTCTTTCGATAATAGTTTGTCGCGCAAAAGAATCCAGGTTTGCACAAAGCTGTAAATGATGGCGAAAATTGCAGCAATGAATTGAGCCCATTGCAAAGGCGTCATCTGGCTAAAGCCCACGGCAACCCATACATATAACAGTTTCACCCACACCGCTGTTGCTGATGCATTATTGTGTTCACTCATACTATGCCGCCAGGTATGACCCGGTGATATACAGCGTGGTGGTATTGTTGAAGTGCGTATTTGCCAGGCTGGCCGCCTCACTGGTGGTGCCGTTGAAATACCGCAGCTCAGCCGCCGCACTGCCGGCCACGATAAACAGCACCGGCACGCCAGGTAAGCCTGTCATGGCGTCCACCTGCACCGATGCACCGGCAAAGTTGGCTGCTGGCGCTGGCAGTGTCCCGAGGGTGACACGCGCCGCGCCGGTGCTGCTGCCCTTGTTGGTCAGTGGGATGTAGGCCCAGAAATTGATCTGTTTCCCGGCCTGCACATACCGGCCATCCACAGCACCAACCGTGAGCCCTACCGCGTTGCCGCCAAACGTGACGCCCGGTGTAAATGCGCCCTGCGTCTGTCGCACTTGGTATTGCACATCTGGGTGCGTCAGGTCTGCCGTGCCCAGGTTGTCGCGCAGCAGCAGGTAATAGGCCGCGTCCATCACGTACAGGTCAGACTGTCCGGCAATCAACCGCTCGTTGTCGATGCGGTTCAAAATCTCCGCCCGCACCCGGCCGGACGGGTTGGACGCCATCAGCCCAAAGTGTGCCCCGATGGCCAGGATGTCATCAATATCATTTCGCGCCCACCAATAAGGGTAGTGAGTTTGTGCGTAGTCAAGGCTTCTATATTTTCGCTCAGTATCAAGCGGCACACCCCACAGCCACGGCCAGGTTTGCGACTGCACCAGCGGGTAATAGAGCGCATTGCCAGGCACCACCGGCGCCATGGTGTCCAGCCCGTAGATGTATTTGTAGGAGCCGGTGCTTTCCTCCCACAGCGCTTCTAGCCCGCCTTTGACCTGGTTGGCAAAATTACCCATTGCGGTGGCATAGGCAGAATCCCCCAGGTAATTGCCCCACAACTGTTGCGCGGCGTAATACCCAGCCCAAACCTCGCAATTGTCTTCAAGGTAATTTGCCGCGAAGCTGCCGCCAAACGGCACGCCGTCGCCCTGAAACACCCGGGTCAGGTTTGTGCCTTGAATCTGGGTGGAGAGGTTGGAATAGATGATTTCCTGCAGCAACTGCGCGTAGGTGTAGCCGGTGTGTGGGCTGGGTGTGCTCAGCCAAGCGGTGTCGTTGGTGGCCAGCACATAGCGCCACACGGCCCACACGTAACAGGCCGCGTAGCTGTCATGGCTGTCCGGGCTTTTGGCCAGGCGCAACGTGGGGTCTGTGTCGTACCAAAACATGCGCTGCGCCGGCCAGGCACAGGCGCCGATGGCCTTCCAGGTAATGCCGTTGTCGGTGCAGGTGGTGCCCACCACAGGGCTGACCGGGAACGGGATCGTGGCGCCGGCCGTGCCCGCTACCTGGGCTTCCCACACCATGCCCTGCGTGTTGCTGCCACCCACCAGGCGGCCTTCTGCGTAGACAGACCCGCTCAGCCACAGGTTGACCGCATGGAACGCGGTTGACAGCAGGTGCGCCTTTGTCTCCACCGGGAAGCGGGCGGCCAGCAGGCCGGCGGCAATGTGGGCAAAGTACCAGCTCACCCCGCCACGGGGCGACACCCGCCAGGTGTTGGCATGGGCTGACCGGCCCCGAAAGCTGAAGCTGGCCGTGCCAGACGCCACCAGCGCGAAGCCGCTGTTGCCTTCTTCGGTGTAGGTGGGCGTGGCCGGTGTGCCGGCGGCCGTGCCCGCCACCTCGCAAGACCACAGGTTGCCGTCGCTGGTGCGCAGCACCTGGCCACGGGTCACCACCGCGTTGTCCACCCACGCCACCCATGCGCCAGGCACCACGTGGTAGCGCTTGAAGTGGTAGTCGGTAAAGGGCCGGGCGGCGGGCGCCTTGCGCAGCGGCTGGGTGGGCCTGCGCAGGTACACGCCTTGAATCTTGGTGGCCGACGATTGCAGCCTGGCCACGTGCAGCCAGTCATCAAAGCGGGCGGCCAGCGTGTAAGCGTTCAGCGCCACAGATTCGTAGTGGTACACCCCGTTCGGCGTCAGCCACACGTCAGTGATGACGCTTGGGGCCACCGTGTAGCTGGTGGCCGGCGCCACCACCTGCACCTGCCCAAACTGCGCGATCAGCTTGGGCAGCTGCACGGTGAAACCAAAGGCGTCCGGCGGCCTGTCGTAGGTCACCGCGTAGGCGTAGGCGGCTTGCGTGGCCTGCACAGGCCCGGCTGCATCGGTGCCGGATGCCTGAAATTCTTGCAGCGCCATGTAGGCGCGGTCAAAGTCGTCGTTGACCGTGGCGGCCAAAAAGTCGCCGTTGTTTTGGTAGTCGGTCTGGCGCGCAATGGATGTAACGCGCTGCAGCTTGACCACCTGGCCGGCCTGCAGGGGCTTCAAGTAGGTGATGGCCCCGCCATTGGCCAGGCCCACCCCGGCCACGGTGTAATCCACATTCAGCGTTTTGGCCGTGGCGTCTACGCTCACCACCAGGTCGGCCGCCGCCAGCAGGCGGAACGCGTAAACGAACACGTAAGACCCGGCAAAGGTGTACGTGTTGATCGGAATTTGCTGCTGAACTGTCATGCCGTCCTTGACTGTTGAAAGCCGGCTACAGCGCTGACAGCGGCCCCCAAAGCCCGCCTAGGCCTCGAACTCCACTTCATGCACCCCTGCGCCTGGCCGCCAATCGTCTCGCACAAGCGATGGCGCATTCAAGCCAGACGCGCTGGCCCTGCCAAAGCGTTCAGGCGTGTCGGTGATGGCCCCGGCCAGGGCGTCAAGGTGGTCATCAGGTTGCGCTGCAACGGCAGGGTTCCAGTCGCGCATTTGGTCCCGCGCAGGCCCCTGCAGCACGCTGGTGTGCGCCCACAGCACGCCAGACGCAAGCGGGGGCTCTATGGCCTCAAGGATGCGTTTGTTCTTGTTGGCCGTGCTGGTCACGGGCTTGATGCCGCAAACCGCACCCGCCTGCTGCAGGGCTGACCTGAGCACCGCCGGGGCAAACCCGCCAATGCCGTTTGTTTCCACCGTCACACGCGGCAGGTGCAGGCTTTTGATCAGCTCGGCAAGCTGGCGTACTTGGCCGCCGGTGATGGTTTTGCCGTCTCCGCCCATTTCGACCACATCACCGGTGAGGGCCACCGCCCGGTGCCAGTAGCGCCGGCCCCGGTCGTCTTGCAGCACCACCGCAACGGCTGATACGTCGCTGCGCAGCTTGCCGCTTGCCGGGTCCCACCGGCAGGCCGCGCCCACGATGCGCGCATTGCCCAGGTGCATGCAGGTTTCACCGTTGGCCATGCTCAGTACCGGCTCAACCGCGTAGGCCTTGATGCGCTCAGGGTCCAGCCGGGTTTCATGCACCGGCCGGCTGTGCAGTTGGTACTG
>JAYVLI010000146.1:0-15372 GCA_043759535.1 Betaproteobacteria bacterium
GTGCTGCACATCATCCTGGGCTACGCCCTGGTCAACGGCCTGGGCCGCAAGATCGTGGAGGTGATCAAGGCGCCGATCGAAACCAAGATCATCGACGAGATCAAGCCGCCGCCACCGCCGCCGCCCGACAACCTGCCACCACCGCCCAAGGTGGCCTTGCCGCCACCGTCGTTTGTGCCGCCGCCCGAGGTGCAGGTGGCCACGCCGCAGATTGCCCCGGCCATCACCGTGACCCGGGAGGCGCCACCACCGGCACCACCCGTGGCCATCGCCCCGGCGCCGGCGCCCGCCGTGGTGGCCGCACCCGCAGCCCCTGCCGCGCCGCCGCCACCCAAGGTGCAAGCCGTGGCCGCCCGCATCGATGTGGGCAGCTGCGACAAACCTGAATACCCCGCTGCCGCCCTGCGCGCCGAGGCCACCGGCACCAGCAAGATCCGTTTCACGGTGGACGCCACCGGGGCGGTGTCCAAGGCCGAGATCGAGCGCGCCGCCGGTGCCTCGCGTGAGCACCGCCTGCTGGACCGCGCTGCGGTGGACGCGCTGAGCAAATGCCGCTTCAAGCCCGGTGTGGATGACACCGGCAAGCCCGTGGGTGGCGCCACAGTCGTCGATTACGTCTGGAAGGTGGATTGAGGGCGCATCGGCCTGCTGCGCGGGGCGATCTGGCGCCTGCGGCCAGGGCCAGAGGCCCTGGCCTTCGCCAGGCACCAACAGTCCTCAGGACTGTTGGTGTCCGGGCTCAGTGCGTCGCCGTACAGGTGTACGGCTGTGCTCCTCGACGCCACCTCGCCCCGCTCGCGACGGCCGCTGCACCCGTAATCCGCCCCAATTTTTGAGTGCTTGAATTTCCCGTTCTGGAGAGTCTCCATGTCCCTGCTACAAACCCTGAGCGCGCCACTGGCCGCTGTGTTGTTCTCACTGGCTGCGCTTGCTGCTGCGCCCACCACCGCGCTGGCCCAGGCGTCCGCCCCGTCAACCGCTGCACCCGCCCCTGCCGCTGCACCTGCTGCAACACCGGCGCCTGCGGCCGTCCCTGGTGCCATCAGCAAAGAAGAGGTCAACAACCCCTACGGCCTGGACGCGCTGTGGAACCAGGGCGACTTTGTGGCCCGGGGCACGCTGATCATCATGATCATCATGAGCATGGCCTCGTGGTACGTGATCTTCACCAAGCTGTTTGAGCAGCGCAAGATGCTCAAGAGCGCCGCAGCGGTGGACGAGGGCTTCTGGAAAGCCGGCAGCATGAAACAAGCCGCCACCACCCTGACTGAGGGCAGCGCCTTCCGCTACATCGCCGAGCAGGGCGTCAAAGCCGATGACCACCACGAGGGCACGCTGGTCGAAAGCATCGACCGCCACACCTGGATCACCATGAGCGTGGACCGCGCCGTGGGCAACATCCAGAGCCGCATGCAGGACGGCCTGGCGGTGCTGGCCACGGTCGGTTCAACCGCACCATTCGTCGGCTTGTTTGGCACCGTCTGGGGCATCTACCACGCGCTCACCGCCATCGGCATTGCCGGCCAGGCATCCATCGACAAAGTGGCCGGCCCGGTGGGTGAATCCTTGATCATGACCGCCTTTGGCTTGGCCGTGGCAGTGCCGGCGGTGATGGGCTACAACTGGCTGATCCGCCGCAACAAGACGGTGATGGAGAAGGTGCGGGCCTTCTCGGGCGACGTGCACAACGTGCTGCTTGCCGGCAAAAGGTGACATGTTGACCCCCACGCCTGAAGGCGTCGCCCTCCGAGGGGGCTGGCGGCCGCCTTGGGGCGGCCCGGCGCCGACCGCCCTCGCTTCGATCAACAGGAGAGCCTGATGTCCATGACCGTTGGGTCGCCAGACGGCGACGAAGACGAGATGAACTCGGCCATCAACACCACGCCGCTGGTGGACGTGATGTTGGTGCTGCTGATCATCTTCTTGATCACGATTCCGGTGGTCACCCAAAGCATCACGCTGCAGTTGCCCAAAGAGCGCAACGTGCCCACACAGACCAAGCCGGAGAACATCTTGCTGGCGGTCAGCAAAGAGGGCGATGTGTACTGGAACACCCGCAAGATGCCGGACACCGAATCGGTGGTCAAGGCGCTCAAGCTGGAGGCGGTGAAAGAGCCGCAGCCCGAGGTGCATATCCGGGGTGATCAGGACGCCCGCTACGAAGGTGTGGGCCGCCTGGTGGTGGCCTGCCAGCGCGCCGGTATCGCCAAAGTGGGCTTCATCACCGAAGCCCCACCGAAATGACCCACCCCCGTAGCGGCTGTGCCGCTCCCCCTCAAGGGGGCAACGCCAGCAGCCCGGCAAAGCCGGCTCTGCGGCGTTTGCTGGGTTGCAAGCAAAAACGCAGGAGTTATTGATATGGGCATGCAAGTAGGCGGCGGCGGAGATTCAGACGACCCCATCCTGGACGTGAACACCACACCGCTGATCGATGTGATGTTGGTGCTGATCATCATGCTGATCATCACCATCCCGATCCAGACCCACGCGGTCAAGATGAACATGCCGGTGGGGCCCAGTGCAGCGCCGCCGAAGCCGCCCGAGATCGTGCGCATCGATGTGGACTTTGACGGCACCATCGGCTGGAACGGCACCATCATTGCCGACCGCACCGAGCTGGAAAACCGCCTGGCCCAACTGGCCACGCTGCCCGACCAGCCCGAGGTGCATTTGCGGCCCAACAAGCTGGTCAGCTACAAGGTGGTGGCCATGGTGATGGCCAGTGCGCAGCGGCTGGGGGTCAACAAGATCGGGCTGGTGGGCAATGAGCAATTCATGCAGTGACCCGGGCCACACCATGCACCCCACACCCACCAAGGATTCGCCATGAAACCGCATCTGTCGTTCTGGCAGGTGGTCAACATGAATGTTGGCTTCTTCGGCATCCAGTTCAGTTTTGGGCTGCAGCAAAGCAACATGAGCCCGATCTACAAATACCTGGGCGCCGATGAAGCCAGCCTGCCGCTGCTGTGGTTGGCCGGGCCAATCACCGGCCTGCTGGTGCAGCCGGTGATTGGCGCCTTGAGTGACCGCACCACCAGCCGCTGGGGTCGGCGCACGCCGTATTTCATGGTTGGCGCGCTGCTGTGCAGCCTGGGCCTGCTGGTGATGCCCTTCAGCCCTGCGCTGTGGTTTGCGGCCGGCCTGCTGTGGATCTTGGACGCCGCCAACAACGTGACGATGGAGCCTTACCGCGCCTACGTGAGTGACCGGCTGAACAAGGCGCAGCATTCCATCGGCTTTCTCACGCAGGCGGCTTTCACCGGCCTGGCGCAAACATTGGCCTACCTGGCGCCCACGCTGCTGGTGCTGGCCGGCATGAACAAGGACGCGGTGAATGCACACAACATCCCGCACATCACCATCATTGCCTTCTTGATTGGCGCGGTGTTCTCCATCACCACCGTGTGGTGGAGTGTGCACACGACGCCCGAGTTGCCGCTCACAGACCAGGAGCTGGCGCTGATCCAAACCCAACCCACAGGATGGGCGGCCACATTGCGCGAAATTTGGACCGCCATCAAAGAGATGCCACCCACCATGCGCCAGTTGTGGTGGATGAAACTGTTTCAGTGGTACGGCATGTTGTGTTATTGGATCTATATCGTGCCGGCGCTGGCGCACACGGTGTTCAACACCACAGACGCCAGCGCCACCGGCTTTCGCGATGCCGGCTTGTTGAATGGCCAGATCGGTGGCTTCTACAACTTCATTGCCTTCATCAGCGCATTTGCGATGGTGCCCTTTACACGCAGGCTGGGCGCCAAGGCGGTGCATGCGTTCTGTCTGGTTGCAGCAGGCATCGGCATGTGGTGCATTCCGTCCATCCAGGACAAAACGCTGTTGTTCATCCCGATGATTGGTGTGGGCCTGGCCTGGGCCAGCATCATGGGCAACCCCTACATCTTGCTGGCCGGCAGCATTCCGCCTGAGCGGGCCGGCGTGTACATGGGCATCTTCAACATGTTCATCGTCATCCCGATGATCATTCAAATGCTGACCCTACCGCTGTACTACAACAGCCTGCTGGGCGGCCAACCCGAAAACGTGATCCGCCTGGCTGGTGCGCTGCTGCTGGCAGCTGCTGTGGCGGTGTGTTTTGTCAAGACCACGTCGTCAAGCGCCGTTGCGCCATCCGCATGAAAAACCAAGTTCAACTCATCACCTATGTTGACCGCCTGGGCGGCGGCAACCTGGCCGATTTGCAAGCTTTGCTGGCGGGCCCCAGCGCGGCGCTGGCCGGTGTGTTTGGTGGTGTGCATCTGCTGCCGTTTTACACACCCATTGACGGCGCTGACGCCGGCTTTGACCCCAGTGACCACCTGCAGGTCGACCCCCGCCTGGGTGACTGGGCCAGCATCTGTGCGTTGGCTGGCCAAGTCGATGTGATGGCCGATGTGATCGTCAACCACATGTCATCCGATTCACCGCAGTTCCAGCACTATTTGCGCCACGGCAGCGCGTCCCAACATGACGGCTTGTTTCTGCGTTTTGATGCGGTGTTCCCGCAGGGCGCAACAGCGGCTGACCTGCTGGCCATTTACCGGCCGCGGCCTGGCCTGCCGTTCACCGTGGCCACGCTGGCCAACGGGAATCGCCGCCTGCTGTGGACCACCTTCACCGCCCAGCAAGTGGACATTGACGTCACCCATCCGCAAGGCCAGGCCTATTTGCAGGCCATCTTGCGCACGCTGGCCGGTGCTGGCATTCGCATGGTGCGGCTGGACGCGGTGGGCTACGCCATCAAAAAAGCCGGTGCCAGTTGTTTCATGATGCCCGAGACCTTTGCCTTTATTGACGCGTTTGCGGCGCAGGCCAAGACACTTGGGGTTGAGGTGCTGGTCGAGATCCATGCCTACTACCAGCGTCAGATTGAGATCGCCGCCCGGGTGGACTGGGTGTATGACTTTGCGCTGCCACCGCTGGCGCTGCACGCACTGTTTTTTGGCACGGCTGAGCCACTGAAGCACTGGATTGCCGTGCGGCCCAACAACGCGCTGACCGTGCTGGACACGCATGACGGCATTGGCGTGATCGACATTGGCGCCGACAACGCCGACCGCCACGCCCACCCCGGCCTGGTGCCGCCCGATGAGCTGGACCAACTGGTGGAGCGCATCCACCACAACAGCGGCGGCGCCAGCCGCCAGGCCACCGGTGCGGCGGCCAGCAATCTGGACCTGTACCAGGTCAACTGCAGCTTTTATGACGCCCTGGGCCGCGACGACCGGGCCTACCTGATTGCCCGCGCCATCCAGTTTTTCTTGCCCGGTGTGCCGCAGGTGTATTACGTCGGCCTGCTGGCCGGCCACAACGACCTGGGCCTGCTGGCCCGCAGCGGGGTGGGGCGCGACATCAACCGCCACCACTACAGCCGCGCTGAGATCGATTGCGAGCTGCAGCGCCCTGTGGTGCAAGACCTGCTGCGCCTGATCCTCCTGCGCAACAGCCACCCGGCCTTCAATGGCCAGTTTGCACTGCACCCCAGCGACCCCCACACGCTGGACCTCAGCTGGACCAACGGCGCCGCTGCTGATGCACCACAAGCGCGTCTGCAATTGGATTTAAGCACCTTGGTCTGCCAGATCAGCCTGCGCGGCGCGGGTGCGTCCTGCAGCCACGCGTTGCAGGCCGACAGCGCGCGACAAAGCCCGCCACCGCTGTAGCCACCACACAACGACATCCGCGTTTACCCGGCTTAGCAATCGATTGCAATGGTCACAGAATTTTGACACCAGGGCCTTGCTGCCCTTTGCCCCACCACCCGAAGGAGACAACATGACCTGTGCCCCCAAGCCCACCCAGCGCGCTGCACTGCGCCACATCGCCCTGCAGCCCACCGCGCTGCGCCCCCTGGCCCTGGCCGCCAGCCTGTGCCTGCTGCCCGCCCTGGTGCTGGCCCAGGCTGCTGCCAAAGACGACAACGACACCCTCAACCTGAACCGTGTGGTGGTCACCGGCACGTCCACCGGTGCCAGCAAGATGAAGCAAAGCGTGTCGATCAGCACGCTCGAAGCCGACCAGATCCTCAAGCTGTCGCCCACCAGCGCGGCCGAGATCCTGCGGTCCATCCCGGGTGTGCGGTCTGAGTCGTCGGGCGGTGAGGGCAATGCCAACCTGACGGTGCGCGGTGTGCCCATCTCGGCCGGCGGCGCACGCTATGTGCAATTTCAGGAGGACGGCCTGCCGCTGCTGATGTTTGGCGATATCGCTTTTGGCACCGCCGACCAGTTCTTGCGCGCCGACTACAACCTGGACCACCTGGAAGTCATCCGTGGCGGTTCGGCCAGCACGCTGGCCACCAATTCGCCCGGCGGCATCATCAACTTCATCAGCAAAACCGGTGAAGACAAAGGCGGTGCTGCAGGCATCACTTTCGGTCTGAATGGTGGCCGCCAGACCCGCGTGGACGTGGATTACGGCGGCAGCCTGGGCAATGGCACCCGCTTCCACATTGGCGGCTTTCAGCGCCAGGGTGAAGGCGACCGCAAGACCGGCTTCACCGCTGCGCAGGGCGGCCAGATCAAGGCCAACTTGACACAAGATTTCAGCCAGGGCTTTGTGCGTATCAGCCTCAAAGCGCTGGACGACAAGACGCCGTCCTTCCTGCCGGTGCCGGTCACGGTCAAGAACGGTCAGATCAGCGCCATCCCCGGTATCGACCCGCGCAGCGCGTTTTTCATCAGCAACAACACGCCGCAGGATGTGGTGTTGGGCGCCGACGGCAAGATGCTCAGCACCAACCCTCGCGACGGCCTGCATGTGCGCAGCACAGCCATCGGCCTGGAAGGCCTCTACAAGCTGGGCGACGGTTGGGCGGTGACCGACAAGTTCCGCCACGCCGGCAACAGCGGCCGGTTCATTGCGATGTTCCCCACCGACAACGGCACCCCCACGCCGGGGGCTGCCAAGTTCAACGCCGCGCTGTTCAACACATCGATCGACAGCCTGGACAACACCGTCAACGACCTGAAGCTGAGCAAAACGTTCGGCGACATGGCCGGCGGCAAGGCCACTGCCACTGCGGGCCTGTTCACGTCGCGCCAGCAAGTCGCGCTCACCTGGTTTTGGAACACCTACACGGTGGACATGAAGAACAGCGGTGCAGCCGCCACCCAGACCGGCACGGGCTTCACCACCTTCGGCGGCTGCTGTGATCGCAATTTCGATGTCAGCTACACCACCACCGCACCCTATGCTGCGCTGACCTGGGACGCCGGCCCGGTGACGCTGGACGGCAGTGTGCGCCGCGACCGCCAGAAGGCCAGCGGCTACGCCCGCCTGGGCAATGCGACCACCAAGACCTGGGACCCGGCCACCCGCCAAAACGTCAACTACACGGTCGAGCACACCTCGTATTCGCTGGGCGGCAACTACCAACTCAACCGCGACCTGGCCTTGTTTGCACGTGCCAGCGACGGCGTGTCCTTCAGCGCGGACCGGCTGCTGTACGGCAAGCCGCTGGACGGCACCAGCGCCGTGCCCACCAACCAGGTCAAGCAGATTGAAGCAGGCGCCAAGTGGCGTGCAGGCGGGGTCAGCGTGTTTGCTACCGTCTTCAACGCCAAGACGGCCGAGACCAACTACGACGCCAAGATCCAGAAGTTCACCGACAACAAATACACCGCTGATGGCCTGGAGCTGGAGGTGGGCTACAAGCTGGGTGACTTCCGCCTGAATGGCGGCGCCACCTACACCAAGGCCAGGATCACCGCTGCCGCCACCGCCGACGCCGCCACCGTGGGCAAGAAGCCGCAGCGCCAGGCCGATCTGGTGTTCCAGTTGTCACCGTCCTACACCTTCGGCCCGGTGGAAGTGGGCGCGGCCATCGTGGGCACCAGCAAGTCGTATGCCGACAACATGAACACGATCACGATGCCGGCCTACACCGTGCTCAATGCCTTCGTCACCTACAGCGTCAACGACAAGATCAACCTGTCACTCAGCGCCAACAACCTGAACAACACCATCGGCTACACCGAGGTGGAGGGCGATGGCCACGCAGCGCGGTCGATCAACGGCCGCACCGTCAAGCTGGCCGCCAAGTACAGCTTCTGATCCGGCACGCAGCGCCTGCCCGGCAACGGCCCGGCGTTGTCCCGCCACAGCCCGGCCACCCCGCCCGGCCACCGCCGCTCACTGCGCGCGCTGGCTGGGTTTTTCATGGAGTGCGCGAGCCCCAAGCGTGAGCAGCCGCTCAATCCTGCAGCCCCAGCACCTGCCGCAAAAACAGCACGGTGGCATAAAACTGGTAATCGGCATTGGCCTTGCGCGCAAAGCCGTGGCCTTCGTCTTCAGCCCGCACATACCAGACCGGCGTGCCGTTGGCCCGCACGCTGGCCACAATCTGCTCGGCCTCGGTGTAGGGCACACGCGGGTCGTTTTTGCCCTGCACCACCAGCAGCGGGCGGGTGATGCGTGCGGCATGCGTCAGCGGTGAAATTTGCTGCAAAAACGCGCGCATGGCCGGGTCACGCTCATCACCGTATTCCGCCCGGCGCAGGTCACGCCGGTAGCTTTCGGTGTGTTCCAAAAAGCTCACAAAGTTGCTGATGCCCACCACGTCAATCGCCCCGGCAATGCGCTGTGGGTAGGTGGTGGCCACGGCCAGGCTCATGTAGCCGCCGTAGCTGCCGCCGGCCACCACCACACGCTGCGGGTCCAGGTCGGGCTGGGCGCCAATCCAGTCCAGCAGCGCGCCGATGTCCTTGACCGAATCCTCACGCAGCCGGCCGTTGTCCAGCGCCACAAAGGTTTTGCCATAACCGCTGGACCCACGCACATTGGGTTGCAGCAAGGCGAGGCCTAAGTCTTGCACCAGGTGGTGGTTGCGGCCGATGAAGCCACTGCGGGCTTGCGATTCAGGCCCGCCGTGGATGTTGATGAGCACCGGCCGCCGGCCGCCAAAACGCGCCGGCGGCCGGGTCAGCAGGCCAGAGATGCTGCGGCCGTCAAAACTGGTCCAGCGCACGGTTTGTTGCTCGGTCAGCGCACGGGTGTCCAGTGCCGGGTGCAGGCGGGCGCTGGTCCACGGCTGCACCTGGCCGCTGGCCGCATCCAGCGTGTAGATCTGGCTGGGGCCTTGGGCATTGCTGACGCTGAAGGCCAGCTCGTGGCTTGGCGGCGTGCCCGGCGGGCGGAACAGCAAGCGCCCCACGCTGCCGGCCGGCAGCCGGGCGCCAGCCGGCAGCGCCAACTCGCGAAGCGTGCGGCCATCAAAAAGCTGCAGCGTGTCCTTGCCATCGGCATTGACTTGCAGCGCCAACAGGCGGTCATCGGCACTGGCCTCAACCGCCTCCACATCCCACGGAATGTGGCTGGTCACGCGCTGCAGCGCGCCGCTGGCCAGGTCCAGCAACATCAGCTCACGGAACTCGCTGGCCTGGTCACTGAGCACCTGCAGCCGCTGGCCATCGGCGCTGAATTGGCCGGGGACATAGGCTGACGCTGCACCGGGCGCCGCACCCGCAGCGGGCAGTACCCGCCGCTGTTGGCCGCTGGTCAGGTCCATCAGCCACACCTCACTCTCGGTGGCCGAGATGTAGCGCAGCAGGGCGGCCTGGCGGTCGTCCGGTGACACAGCGGCTGCCTGCCAGCCACCCCCGGGCAGTTCGGCCAGCACCCGGCGTTGGCCAGGCCTGGCGGGGTCCAGCAGCCAGAGTGTGGTGCTCACCGTGCGCCGTGTGCCACCTTGCGCGGTGCGGTCCAGCGGCACTGATGCCACGATGGCCAGGCTGCTGCGGTGCAACCAGGTGTTGAGCGCGTGGCGCTGGTCGGGGTCGGTCAGCAGGGTCTGCGTGGTGTTGGGCGGCTGGCCGTCGGCCAGGTCCAGCCGGTAAAGCTGGTAGGCCTCATTGCCACCGGTGCCGCGCGCCAACACGATGCTGTTGCCCTGGCGCGGCTCATACCAGGCCTGGCTGATCGGCTCAGTGCCGTTGGTCAGCGCCTGGGGCGTGGCGCCCGGGCCGCTGATGCGGTAGAGCTGGTTGCTGTTGCCGCCCACCGGCCGGTGGCTCACCAGCAGTTCACGTTTGCTGGGGTGCCAGTCCACCAGGCTGTGGCCGGCAAAGTCGGTGTAGCGCTCCACCGCGTCGGCCAGGCTGCGGGGCACGGGGGGCACGCCTTGCAGCAGCAACGCGCTTGGGGGTGCCACGGTGCTGCTGGTGGGCGGTGTGGTGCAGGCGGCCAGCAGGGTGGTGGCCAGCAGCACGGCGGCCAGTTGGGTGGGTCGGGACATCGGCAAAACCTCCAGCGCGGTGAAGCGGTGATTCTGGCTGGGTTGGTTTTTTTGGTTTGATGTGCCGATTGGTGTGGGTTTGCTGATGTGCCGATTGGCACTGACCAGCCGTCGTTTGCTGCACGGCGCCGGGTATTCGCCCCGGCGGGCGCCTTCCTTTCTTTTTGCGAAAAAGAAAGGAAGCAAAGAAAAGCGCTGAATACAACACCCACGGCAGCGCTGCGGGCCATTGCGCACACCGTGGCATGGACTCACCCGCCAGGCGGGCTCAGACAGGAGGCGTATTTGACGGGTGAAGTACAGGCGCCTGCACGCCGACTCAGGCGGCTTCAGGGGCAATGAGATTGCCGCAGCGCAGCACGCCAAACACAAACCGCAGCCGTGGCCTATCGGCCACGGGCGAGCCGCGCAGCCGTCTGAGTCGGCTCCAGTCCAGCGCAGCGACGGCCTTCAAATACGCCTCCTGTCTGAGCCCGCCTGGCGGGCGAGTCACTTCGAGCGCCGGTGTCGCAGCCGTGTACGCCGACATGGGTTTTGTATTCAGCGCTTTTCTTTGCTTCCTTTCTTTTCGGCGAAAAGAAAGGGAGGCGCCCGCCGGGGCGAATACCCGGCGCCGTGCAGCAAGCGACGGCCGGCCAATGCCAATCGGATGACGGTCCAATGCCAATGCCAATGCCAATGCCAATGCCAATGCCAATGCCAATGCCAATGCCAATCGGCAATCGGCAATCGGCAATCGGCAATCGGCAATCGGCAATGAATCAATGAATCGGCGAATCACCGCCCACTCATCTTGAACACCGCCACCGCCTGCATCAAACCCCCTGCCTGCTGGTGCAAACTCATCGAAGCCGCAGTGCCTTGTTCAGCCAATGCCGCATTGCGCTGCGTCATCTCGTCAATCCGGACAATGGCATCTGACACCTCCACCAGCGCACTGGTCTGTGACTGGCTGGCGCCAGAAATCGTCTGGATCAGCGCACTGACCTCATGCACCCGCGTCACCACCGACCCGATGGTGGTGCCCGCGTCACGCACCTGGCCCGTGCCGTCTTGCACCCGCTCCACACTGGCACTGATGATGGACTTGACCTGCTGCGCAGCTTGCGCACTTTTGCCCGCCAGCGCCCGCACCTCACTGGCCACCACCGCAAAACCGCGGCCGTGTTCACCGGCGCGGGCGGCCTCTACCGCCGCATTGAGCGCCAGGATGTTGGTCTGGAAGGCGATGCCGTCAATCACCCCCACGATCTCGGCAATGCGCTGTGAGCCGACCTGGATCTCGTCCATGGTGGTCACCACTTTGCCCACCGCCACACCGCCCTGGCTGGCCACGGTGCGGGCCTGTGCCGCCAGGCTGTCCACCTGGCGCGCTGCGTTGCTGTTGTCTTGCACCGAGCTGATCAAACCCTTCATGGCCGCCACGGTTTGCTGCAATTGGGCGGCTTGTTGCTCGGTGCGGTTGCTCAAATCTTGATTGCCCTGCACCAACTGGTGTGAGCCGGCCTGGATGGCGGTGCTGGCCTCATGGATGTGGACCAGCATGCTGCGCAGTGTTTGCACCATGCTGCCCAGCGCGGTCATCAGGCGGGCAGTTTCGTCGTTGCCCTGCACCACCGGTACATCGTCCAGTCGGCCGGCTGACACCGCCTCGGCCACCTGCACCGCAGCGTCCAGCCGGCGGGTGATGACCCGCACCGTCAGCAGCCCCAGCACGGCGGCTACCAGCACGATCACACCCGAGATGCCACCAATCCACCACAGTGAGCTGCCAACTTGCGCGTCCACCCGGTCCACCACTTGCTGCTGGCGCTCGGCAATGTTTTTGACCTGTTTTGCACCTTGCTCAGCCTGGCGTGCGGCCACCTGTTTCAGGTCGGCCAGCGCGGTTTGCAATGCCACCTCGGTGCCCAGCACACTGTGTTTGGCAGCAGCCACATGGGCAATTGCCGCATCCACCGATTTCAAGGCGGTGGCCGCAGCGTCCACATTGGCCACCAGTTGGGGCTTGCCCATTTTTTGAAGCCCGGTGCGCAGCCGGTCCACATTGCCGGCCATGCGCTGGCGCAGCGTGGCCAAGTCGGCCTCGGTGGTTTTGGCCTCGGCGCTGTTGGCGGCCAGCATCAGCAGGCGCAGCATGGCGGTCATCTCTTTCATGTCCAGTGAGATGGCGTCACTGGCGGCCACCACGCCACCGGGCTCGTTGCGAAAGCGCAGCGCCGCCTCCAGCGCCTGGCGTTGTTTGACGCCTTGCACCTCCATCGTGTCCACTGCTGCGCCCAGCCGGTTGCCCTCGTCCTCAATCGGCTTGAGCATGGCTTTGCGCTGCGCCTGGTAGGCGGCGTCTTGCTCTTTTTTGCCGGCCAGCACATCAGCGCGCAACGCAAACAGGCCGGCAGCGTCTTTGGTGAAGGCCTCGTTGGTGGCCGCCACCACGGCCCGGGTGGGTTTGATCAGTTCACCTTGGGCGCCATCTGCCGTCAGGCGCTGCAGGCCGTCCACAGTGGCTTTGAGCTTTTCTTTCAACGGGGTGATGCGGAAGCGGTTGCTGACGTTGTCAGTTTCACCCACCAGCACCACCAGTTCTTTGAGCCGCGCTTGGGCCTGCAGGGCGGCCTTGGTGGCGCTGGACAGGCCGTGGCCAGCCTCTTGCGCTTTGTCAGCGGTGCGGGCGGCTTCCACCTCAATGCTGGCCACCGCGCTGCGGGTGGCGGTGATGGCGCGTTCGGCCTGCTGCAGCGCGCTGCGGGCTTGCTCGGTCTGGCTGCGGTAGGCGCTGTCGCCTTGCAGGCGTTTGTCCACCGCCTCGCCAATTTGCCGCCTGGCCTCGCGGAACGAGCCCAGGTCGGTCTTGCTGGCCGCATCCAGCCGGGTGATCTCGCTGGCCAGTTTGTCCAGTGCATTGATCTCGGCCTCAAACGCCGCACTGCCCTTGGCCACCTCATTGGTGCTTCGGGCCAATGACAGGCGCAGCAGCGCGCCCATGCCACGCTCGGTGCGCTCTTGCAACTCGTAAGTGCGGTTCTGCAGCGGTGTGGCCTGCAGCGTGAGGTTGCGCAGCTCAGCCTGGATGGACGTGACCGCTGTGTAGCCCACACCTGCCACGGCCACCAGGCCCAGGGAGGTGAACGCGGTCAGCGCCATCAGGCGGTGGGAGATCTTCATGGTGTTGGTGTTGGTATTGGCTGGATCAGCGCTGGGGCGGCGCGGCGTGGTTGGCCAGGCGGCGGTTCATCGCAGCTTGGCAATCTGGCCGTCACGCACCTGGGTCAAAAACACCTGGTTCATGGCTTGGTGGTTGGTGGCGCTCAAGTTCAGCAGCACACCGCCCAGATCGATGCCTTGCATGCCGTCCATCGCCGCCACCAGGCTGGCGCGGGTGGGGTCTTTGCCAGCGCCTTGCAGTGCCCGCACCAGCACTTGGGCTGTTAAGCAGCCCTCAAAGTTGACAAAACCCAGCCTGGCACCGCCGGCATGGCGGTTGACCAAGTCGCGGCAATCCTTGGCCGCTGCGGCGTTGTCATCGGCCGGGAAGGGCACCACCTGTGAGATCAACACCCCGTCACCGGCCTTGCCAATTTCGGCCACCAGGTTATCGGTGCCAACAAAAGACACGGTGGCCAGTTGTGATTTGAGGCCGGCCGCGCGTGCCTCTTTGATGAAAGCGGCCAGCGGTGCATACGGCCCCACCATCACGATGGCGTCCGGTTTGCTGTCCAGCATGGCGGCCAGGCCGGTCTTGATGGCCAGCGTGTTGCGCTGAAAGCTGCTTTTGGTGGCGACAGCCATGCCGCGTTTTTTCAGCGCCTTCTCGGTGCCCGACAACACCGCTGCGCCAAAGCCGTCGTCCTGGTGGAACACCGCCACCGTCTTGGCGCCTTTTTCAATGAAGTGGGCGACCAGCATCTCCGACTCATCGTCGTAACTGGCGCGCACGTTGAACACCTGTTTGGTCACCGGCTGGCGCAGCGCCATGGTGCCGGTAAATGCGCCCACCAGCGGCACGTCCATCTCCTTGACGATGGGCAGCACCGCGTTGGCGGTGGGTGTGCCCACATAACCAAACAGCGAAAACACTTTGTGCTGCTCGATCATCTTGAGGGTTTCGTCGATGGCCTTGTCCGGCTCGTAACCGTCATCGGCCACCATCAGATTGATCTTGCGG
Source organism: Betaproteobacteria bacterium (assembly GCA_043759535.1). Classification (GTDB taxonomy): domain Bacteria; phylum Pseudomonadota; class Gammaproteobacteria; order Burkholderiales; family Burkholderiaceae_C; genus Pseudaquabacterium. The sequence continues at coordinate 14,403 of JAYVLI010000146.1, forward strand.
CCATGCACGCCGCCCTTGGCGTTGATCTCTTTGAACACCGCCTGCGCGCCCTCCAGCATGCCCTTGCCCAGTGCAGCCGCCGGGCCGGACTGCACGTTGACCATGCCGATGCGGATCTCGCTGTCGGTGATGCCGTCCACCGCTGCGGCGTGGATGGGGGTGCTTGCGGCAAGCAAAGTGGCCAGGGTGATGGCGGTGCGGGTGAACTGGGTGGTCATGGTGGGCGTCCTGGCGGGTACCGGCACAAACACCGGCATGTGTTTGTGTCGGCTGCCAAGTCACCCGGCTCAAGCACACGGCCAGGCCGCCAGGCTGGTGGTTGTGACCAAATTGGCACAAGCGCGCGGCGCTGCACAGCCGGCGGACAATGCTGCGCCGCCCAGCAGTTCACGCCGCCGAGCAGCTGCACACCCTTCACCCCCCATGCTGCCCCGCCATCCCCATGCGCCTTGACGACATCCGCCAGCGCCTGCACGCCCTGGGCGCCAAACCCACCCATGCCCAGCGCCTGCTGCGCCAGTGGGCCAATGCCCTGCCGCTGGCCGCCGGCCCGCGCCAGCCCGAGCACTGGCTGCCAGCGGCCGTGCGTGATGCGCTGCCCACGCTGGTGGCCGATTGGCAGCGCCTGGCCACGCTGCAATCCCAGCACCCGGGGGACGACGGCTCGGTGCGGCTGCTGCTGGCACTGACTGACGGGCAAGCGGTAGAGGCGGTGCTGCTGCCACGGGATGGCCTGTGTGTGTCCACCCAGGTGGGCTGCGCGGTGGGTTGTGTGTTTTGCATGACCGGCCAGGCAGGGCTGCTGCGCCAGGTGGGCAGCGCCGAGATCGTGGCCCAGGTGGCGCTGGCACGCAGCCTGCGGCCGGTCAAAAAAGTGGTGTTCATGGGCATGGGCGAGCCGGCCCACAACCTGGACAACGTGCTGGACGCGATTGACCTGCTGGGCACCGCCGGCAACATCGGCCACAAA
>JAYVLI010000147.1:0-35801 GCA_043759535.1 Betaproteobacteria bacterium
TGCCCTGCCACTCGGCGCTGGCGTAGGGCTTGTCCAGCCGCAGGCGCTGGTTGCCGGCCATCACGTCCACCGCGCTGGGGCTACCGTCGGCCTGGGGCAGCAGGATCACCCGGTCACTGACGCTGGCGCAGGCGCCCAGCACGGTAGCTGCGGCCAGCAGCAGCGCGGTCGCGGGCCTGATGGGCCTGATGGGCAGCAAGATGGGCCGGATGGGCCGGCTTGCCGGCGGTGCGGCATGCACAGACTGCCGGCGTATCACCGCACCGCCCCGGTGCTGTCCACAATGAACGCGGTGCCGCGCGAGCCCAGCACCACGGTGCGGGTTTGCACCTTGACGTTGTCGGGTGTGCGCTTGCTGATCAGCCCGGTCACCACGCTCAGCGTGCCGCGCCACAGTGAGGCCAGCAGGTTGCCGTCTTGCGTCAGGTCATCAAACGCAAACGCGGTGATCTGCAACGCGCTGTCGGGGCCGGTGGTCAGCAGGGTGTCGTCGCGCAGCGTGATGCCAGCGGCGCTGGCCGGCCCGGTGCGCAGGGTGTCACCCACCTGCACCACCTGGCCCGGCTGCACCACCAGGGTCTGGCCGGCACGCTCCAGCGTGACGCTGCCAATGCTGCGTTTGACGATGCCAGCCGCCGTGCCGGTGGCGGCCGGCGCCTGGGCTGATGGTGTGGGCGCAGCGGTTGGCGCTGCAAGCTGCGCCTGCCCAGCGCCGGCCAGGCAGGCCAGCAACCCGGCGGCCATCAACAGACTTGGGTGGTGTGACATGGTGCAAACCACCCGGGGCAATGCAGGCAAAGCCGAGTGCGATCAGAAATGATTGCACGATTTTAGGGCCCGGCCCAGCGCTGCTGCAGGCACCCGGCCAGCGGCACAATGCGCGACGATGGACCACAGCTTTCTCTCCGCCATCGTGTTGTTGTTGCTGGTGCTGGACCCGTTTGGCAGCCTGCCCATCTTTGTCTCGGTGCTGCAGGGTGTGCCCGCAGCGCGCCGCCGCCGGGTGGCGCTGCGCGAGGTGGCCATTGCCTTCACCGTGCTGCTGGCCTTCATGTTGGGCGGCCAGGGGTTTTTGTCGCTGATGCGCTTGTCTGAGCGCTCACTGGAGGTGGCTGGTGGCGTCATTTTGCTGATCATCGCCATCCGCATGATTTTTGCCGGTGGTGCTGAAGCGTATGCCAGTGACGACGGCCGCGAGCCCTTCATCTTTCCACTGGCCGTGCCCTTGCTGGCCGGGCCGTCAGCCATGGCCACGGTGCTGCTGCTGGCCTCACGCCAGCCCGAGCGGCTGTGGACCTGGGTGGGGGCGCTGACACTGGCCATGATGGTCTCGGGCAGTGTGCTGCTGGCGGCCGGCCGCATCCGCCAGTGGCTGGGTGCGTCGATGGTGTCGGCGATTGAAAAGCTGATGGGCCTGGTGCTGACGGCGGTGGCGGTGGAGATGATCCTGGCCGGCCTGAAGCGCTATTTTTTTGACCCCGCCTGAGGGTTGGCCTGTGTAGCAGCCAGCGGAAACCCAAAACTAGAATGATTATTGCTAGTGCGCTGTACCGCGCAACTTGCACCGCGCAATTGGCACCAAGCCGCGCAATATTCAACCGCCCTGTCTTTGCCCTGACGTTCCTGCGAATTCCTGCAAAAGGACTTTGAAATCATGAAGCTGCTGCCCCTGCTGAACACCAGCGTCTTTTTTGCTGCCGCGCTGTGTGTGCTGGCCCCCGCCGCCCACGCCCGCAGCATCGACGACATCAAAAAAGACGGCAAGATCATCATTGCCACCGAGGGCCAGTTTGCGCCGTTCAACTACTTTCAAGGCGCCAAGCTCACCGGCTTTGAGGTGGAGGTGGCCGAGGCCGTGGTGGCCAAAATGGGCTTCAAGGTCGAGTGGAAAACGCTGTCGTTTGACGCCTTGCTCACCGGCCTGCGGCAAGACCGCTGGGACCTGGTGATTGCCTCGCACGGCATCACCGATGAACGCGCCAAGGCCGTCACCTTCACCGACCCGCACTACTGCTCCGGCGGCGTCATCATCGCCAAAGACGGCGCCATCAAGACTGCCGCTGATCTGTCGGGCAAGGTGATCTCGGTGCAGACCGGCACCACCTATTTGGAGAACGTCAAGAAGGTCTCGGCCGTCAAAGAGGTCAAGAACTTTCCACAAGACACCGACGCCCGCGCTGCGCTGGTCAGCGGCCGGGTGGACGCCTGGGTGACCGACCGTTTTGTGGCCCTCAACTCGCTCACCGCCAACCCGGGCGCGGGCATGAAGATGGGGGATTTTTTGTTCATTGAGCGCATTGCCTCGGCTGTGGCCAAAGGCAATGCCGGGCTGGCCATTGACTACAACAAGGCACTGGCGGCGGTGATGGCCGATGGCAGCTACAGCACCATCTCCAAGAAGTGGTTCAACGAAGACATCCGTTGCAAATAAGGCGCTGATGCCGGCCGGGCGCACAGCCTGTAACGCTGCTGCGGCGGCGACGCATTGACCTTTTCCACTGCCTGAAGGACTGTCTTGGACCGTGCGCTTTCGATCTGGCCTGCAGCCTGGTCGCGCCAGCAACGCAGCAGCGCCACCATGCTGGCAGCTTCTGCGGTGCTGCTGCTGATCTTGTGGCTCATCCCCATCCCGCTGGCCATGGCGCCTGACCCCATCGGCAACAACGCGCAGCTGTTTGCGGACGGCACCCGGGTCACCGTGCAGCTCACCGTGGTGGCCGGCGTGATCGGCGTGGTGTTGGGAGTGCTGGGCGCACTTGGCAAAGTCTCGCGCGTGGCGCCGCTGCGCTGGATCGCCAGTTTTTATGTGTGGGTGATGCGCGGTACACCCCTGCTGGTGCAGGTCTTGTTTGTCTACTTTGCGCTGCCTGAAATCAGCCCGCTGCTGCGCTTCAGCGAGTTCACCGCAGCCTGCATCGCGCTGGCACTCAATGTGGGCGCCTACAACGCCGAGGCCATTCGCGCCGGCCTGCTGGCGGTGCCAAAAGGCCAGGTCGAGGCGGCCAAATCGCTGGGCTTGTCGCGCTGGCACACCTTCATCGACATCACCTTTCCGCAGGCCTTCAAGATCGCCTTGCCACCGCTGGTCAACAACATCGTGGCCTTGCTCAAGGATTCATCGCTGGCCTTCACCATTGGCGTGGTAGAGCTCACCAATGCCGGCTCGCAAGTCAAGAGCACCTCGTTTCAGGCGGTGCCGGTGTTCATTGCCACAGCCATCATCTATTTGCTGCTGACCACGGTGATGACCCAGATCAGCGACGCTGTGGAGCGGCGTTATGACATTGAGGGCAAATTGCGATGAGCAGCACTGACACCACACCACTGATCACCGTCAACAAGGTCAACAAACACTTTGGCCCGCACCATGTGCTGAAAGATGTGAGCACCCATTTCAATGCCGGTGAAGTGGCGGTGATCATCGGCGCCTCGGGCTCGGGCAAAAGCACCTTGCTGCGCATGCTGAATCGGCTGGAGACCCATGATGACGGCCACATCGTGGTGGACGGCATTGAAGTCAACGACGACGCCAAAGCGCTGGACCAACTGCGCTGCGAGGTGGGCATGGTGTTCCAGCAATTCAACCTGTTTCCCCACCTCACCGTGCTGGACAACGTGGCACTGGCGCCGCGCCGGGTGCGTGGTCTGTCGCGTGCCGAGGCTGAAAGCCGCGCGCTGGACCTGCTGGACCGGGTGGGCCTCAAAGCCCACGTCCACAAACATCCGTTTCAGCTGTCGGGCGGCCAGCAGCAGCGGGTGGCCATTGCCCGCAGCCTGGCCATGCAACCCAAGGTGTTGCTGTTTGACGAGCCCACATCCGCACTGGACCCGGAGATGGTCAAAGAAGTGCTGGACGTGATGAAGGGCCTGGCCAAAACCGGCATGACCATGTTGGTGGTCACCCATGAAATGGGCTTTGCCCGCGAGGTGGCTGACCGGGTGCTGTTCATTGACCAGGGCCGGGTGGCGGCTGACGCCCCGCCCGAGCAGTTTTTTGCCGCCCAGGGCAATGAGCGCATCCGTGCGTTTCTGGGCCAAATTCTGCATTGACGCTGCATTGACACTGCATCGCCCTGTCTTCAACACCACAAGCGTTCCACAAGGAGAACACCCATGAAACTACAGCCCACCCTGGTCCACCTGGCCGCCGCGTTGCTGGTGGCTGGCACCGCACCTGCGTTTGCCCAATCCAACCCCGCGCTGGACGAGTTGCGCGAGGAGATCCGCAAGCTGCGCGAGGAGGTCAATGCGCTGAAAAAAGCACAGACCCCCGCCACCAAGCCAGCCGACAACAGCGGCTGGGGTGAGCGCATTGAGCAGCTGGAAATCAAGGCCAAGGATGCGGTGGTGTTGGGCGACATTGGCGGTGGGTTCCGGCTGCCGGGGTCTGAAACCTCGGTGCGCCTGTACGGTTATGCCGAGGCCCACCTGATCCACGATGTGGGCCGCACCGCGCCAGATGACAACTCCAGCAACCTGACCTTCCAGCCCGTGGGCAGCGAGGTGCTGGCCAATCCCGCGCTGGGCCTGAAGGGCAAAACCAAGCTGAGCGCCCAGACATCACGCTTCGGCTTTGAGACCGCCACCCCCACCAGCGCCGGCACCTTCAACACCAAGCTGGAGATGGACTTTTACAGCTACGGCGCCGGCAACCGCAACCGCCTGCGCCTGCGCCATGCCTACGGCGAGTACGGCGGCTTCTTGGTGGGCCAGACCTGGTCAACCTTCATGGACCTGGATGACCTGCCCGAGACGGTGGATTTCAACGGCGCCATCGGCGCACCGTTTTCACGCCGCACCATGATCCGTTACGCCTATGGCGACGCCAAGGCCGGCTACAAGTTCACCGTGGCGCTGGAAGATCCGGAAGACCAGTTTGGCGGTGGTAGCGCGCATGAGCGCACCCCGCAGCTCATCGCCCGGTTCGACCAAAGCTTTGACTGGGGCGCCATCAACATCCGTGGCCTCACGCATGAAAAGCGCTCACTCAGCGCCACCAAGCGGGGTTATGGCATCGGCGTTGGCGGCAGCTACAAGCTGACCGACAAAGACTTGCTGATGGGCCAATACACCCGGGTCGATGGTGACATCGACCAGCTATACGGCAGCAACGGCTACAGCATTGCCAGTGACGGCAGCATCACGTTTGACAAGAACCAGGGCCTGGTGGTGGGTTATGCCAAGACATTCAGCGACCAACTGCGTGGCACGCTGGCCTATGGCTTGAACCGGGGCGACAGCGCGCAGGCCGTCAACAACAAACAACTGCAGCAGTTCTTTGTCAATCTGATTTATTCGCCGATCAAGAATGTTGAGCTGGGTGGCGAAATCATCATCGGCGAGCGCAAAACCTTCTCCGGTGAAAAAGGCGCCATGCAGCGGCTGGACCTGATGGGCCGCTATTCGTTCTGATTGCTGGACCGCAGATCAAGACTGCAGGCACGACAAATCACCGTTGGAGACACCGTTTGAACACCCGCCAATCCCTGATCACCCTGGCCGCCACCACCCTGCTGGCCTGCACCACTCCGGCGGCCCTGGCCGACGGCTACCCCAGCCGCACCATCACCCTGGTGGTGCCGTTTGCCGCCGGTGGCCCGACTGACGTGGTGGCACGGGCCATCAGCGTGCCCATGGCCAAGGCCCTGGGCCAAACCGTGGTGGTCGAAAACCGCACCGGCGCCGGTGGCACCCTGGCTGCGGCGGCAGTGGCCCGCGCTGCGCCAGACGGCTACACCTACTTGATTCACCACAACGGCATGGCCACCGCGCCGGCGCTGTACCGCAAGCTGCCCTACAACCCGATGACTGATTTTGAATACATCAGCCAGGTGGTGGACGTGCCCATGACGCTGGTGGCCCGCAAAGACCTGCCGGCCAAGACCTTTCCGGAGTTGCTGGCCTACCTCAAGGCGCAGGGCGACAAGATCAACCTGGCGCATGCCGGGCTGGGCGCGGTGTCCCACCTCTGCGGCATGGTGTTCCGCCAGGCCATTGGCGTGGACCTGACGACAGTGCCCTACCAGGGTACTGGCCCGGCCATGGCGGCCCTGCTGGGCGGCCAGGTCGATTTGCTGTGCGACCAGACCACCCAAACCGTGCCCCAGATCAAAGGCGGCACGGTGCGGTTTTACGGTGTCACCACCGCCCAGCGCATCAAGGCCCTGCCCGATGCACCCACCCTGGCTGAGCAGGGGCTTAAAGGTTTTGAGGTGGTGGTGTGGCACGGTGTTTATGCGCCCAAAGGCACACCCAAAGAAGCCACCGAGAAGTTCAACAGCGCCGTGCGCGCGGCACTCAAAGACCCGATGGTGATGGCCCGCATGGCCGATCTGGGCGCCGAAATCGTGCCCGACGCCAAACTCACGCCCGACGGCTTGCGCAACTGGCTGAAGCTGGAAACCGAGCGCTGGGGCCCGGTGATCAAGGCGGCCGGGGTGTACGCCGACTGACCGCTGCCAGCCAAGGTCAAATTCGGCAGATATGCCGAATAGTCAACATCCAAAACAAACCGATGGTTTTGCAGCCGGCGCTTGGTGATTCTGTGTGCGCCAAAATAAGGTCACAGCGGCCACAAACCGCACCCCTCAATGCGGGTTGTGCTGTCGATTTTTCTGACATACCCTTATGACAATCGGCGCTTGAGGGTTAGCCAAAGCCTCGTAAACTACTGATTCGTATAAATTTTTTGCTCAAATGATGGCTTGGCGTGTGTTTTGCTTGCAGTTGCTGCAATCCGCCGTCACACACCCGGCCCAACCGATTTGACCGACACCATGCAAAAAGACTCCAATTCCCAGCCCAGCGACGCCATCAATACACCGGCGCCTGTCGGCGCGGCCAGTCTGTCGGCTGAGGCGCAGGCCCGGCGGCGTTTGCTGGTCAAGGGCTTGGGCAAGGGTGCGGCTGTGGCTGTGGCGGCAGTGCCCATCCAGACCTTGGCAGCGCCGCAGCTGGTGCGTTTGTGTACGGTTTCCGGCGTGCAGTCCAATGTAGGTTCTGGCCGCACTGGTGTTACCACCGCAACGTGTTCGGGCTTCGCGCCCTCGTACTACGGCACATTGGCCAATTGGCCCGGCTTCAGTGGCGGCACCACCAGCAACACGGTCGACGGCATCACCTTCACCGAAACAACCGCGTTCAACACGGTGTTTGGCGGTTCGGACACCACCGCGCTATTAACCATCCTGACGGGTGCGCCCGCCTCGGACAATGCGGTTTGGGTGACGGCGCTGCTCAACGCCATCAAGAACCCTGCTGGCTTCAGCTATCCGTACACCGCAACCCAAGTGCGGGCCTACTTCCGTGACCCGGACCCGGCGAATGTGACGAAAGCATTCAACTTCTTCAAAGGCTACATGCAGACCCGGACCTGACGGTAGCGGCGTGGGTTACGCTGTCCGGCATGGACGACAGCAATTTTTTAACCCGTTTTGATCCATCGTCTTGGCGGCTCAACCCCAAGGTCAACCTGCACTGGCGTCATCTTGACGATAACTGGGTTGTTTTTGAAGTGTTGTCGGGTGAAACACACCAGTTAGACCACACCACCGCTGCGGTGTTGATGTGTTTTGAGCCAGGCCAAGCCTTGACGGCGCCACAGCTGTTGGGCGCACTGCGCAGTGATTTCAGCATGCTGCTGCCCCATGCCAACAACGGTCAGGCTGATCGCGCTCTGGCCGGCCACCCGGCCATCGCTGCCGCCTTGGATCAATTCATTGCGCTCGGTTTGATCATCCAAGTGCCTCTGCGCCTACCCACGCATGCTGTTATCTGAGTTGCCGCCTGCCGAGCGCAAGCGGCGTCTGGCGGGTGAGGGCCTGGTCTTGCGCACAGGGCCGTTTGTTTTTTGCATCCGCTCACCGCTGCTGCAGATCGACCAAGGTTTGGCACTGCTTTACGCCAATTACCCGCTGCCGGGCGCTGATACGTTTGTTGACTTTGCCTTGCAGCTAGACCATCCGCCCGGCTTGCGCCGTTGGCTGCGGCCGCAGGTGCAGTTTCTGTTTGACGGTGAATCACCGTTTGAGCCCTTGCCGGCCGATCACGCTTATCCGCTGCTGGAATGGGCCATGAATTGGTGTATTTCGGCCCATGCCCACGGCGGTTTGTTGCTGCATGCGGCGGTGGTTGAGCGGGAGGGCCTGGCGGCCATCCTGCCGGCACCACCCGGGTCGGGCAAATCCACCTTGTGTGCCGGCCTGATCCACAGCGGCTGGCGTTTGTTGTCTGACGAAGTGGCCTTGATTTCGCTCGACGATGGCGGTGTGACGGCCCTGGCCAGGCCGGTGAGCCTGAAAAATGAATCGCTGGGCGTGATGCAGCGCTTTGCGCCGCAAGCAGTGTTCAACCGGGTGTCGCACGGCACCGTCAAAGGCAGCGTGACCCATATGCAGGCGCCGGCCGATCACGTGCGGCGGGTGGCCGACCGGGCCCGGCCACGTTGGGTAGTCTTTCCAAAGTATGTGGCTGGTGCTGCACCCAGCCTGAAGCCCCGCCCCAAGGCGGACAGCATGCTGGAGCTGGGACGCAACGCTTTCAACTACATGGTGCTGGGCCGGCTGGGCTTTGATGCGCTGTGCGACATGGTGGACGGCTGTGATTGCCATGATTTTGAATACAGCAACCTGAACGATGCGGTGGCGGTGTTTGACGGGCTGGTGCAGCAGGCCTTGGCCAGCGCCGCCACACCACGCCACCCGGCGCCGGCCTGATGCCCAGCCGGACCACTCCCCAGGGTGACCAGGGTGACCGGGGCGACCTGCTGACCCCGCTGTGGCGCCACCCGCGCCGCGTGCCCACCTTGTCGTTGTCGCAGTGGCAAGTGCTGCTGGGCCAGGCCAGGCAATCCCGGCTGATTGCCCGCCTGGCCCAGCACTGCATCGACCTGCAAGCGGTGGATGCCACCGCGCCGGCCGCCGTGCCTGCCGGCGCCCAGCCCCACCTGCAAGCCGCACTGCGCTGGGTGGAACGGCAGGCCCACGAGGTGCAGTGGGAGATTGACTGCGTTGAGCGTGCGCTGGCCGATGTGGACACCCCCGTGGTGGTGCTCAAAGGTGCGGCCTACCTGCTGGCCGGCTTGCCGTCCGCACGTGGCCGGCTGTTCAATGACATCGACATCCTGGTGGACCGGCGCCACATCGCGGCGGCTGAGATGGCGCTGCTGGGTGCAGGCTGGCTAAGCGCCGAACGCGACCCGTACAACCAGCGCTATTACCGCGAATGGGGCCATGAGATTCCGCCGCTGGAGCATGTCACGCGCCATTCGGTGCTGGATGTGCACCACACCATCACCGCGCCCACCTCGCGTTATGCGGTGGACGGCAAGCGGCTGCTGGCGCGCATCCGGCCACTGGGCCGCAGTGGCAAATTGTTTGTGCTGGACCCGGCCGACATGGTGCTGCACAGCGCCGCCCACCTGTTCCAGTCGGGTGAGTTTGACCACGGCCTGCGTGACCTGCTGGACCTGGACGCCTTGCTGCTGCACTTTGCGGCCACCGAGCCGCAGTTCTGGGTCGGGCTGCTGGCGCGCGCCGATGAACTGGGCCTGCAAGTGCCGCTGCACCACGCGCTGCACCAGGTGCAGCGGCTGTTTGGCACCGCGCCGCCGCCTGCGCTGGCCGCCGCCGTGCGGGCGCTGCGGCCGGGCGTGTTGCCGCATGCGGTGATGGGATGGCTGCTGGACCGGGCCCTGCGGCCGATGCACCCCAGCTGCGAGTTGCCGCTGAGCGGCCTGGCGCGGGGTGTGTTGTATGTGCGTTCGCACTGGCTGCGCATGCCGCTGCGCCTGGTGGTGCCGCATCTGATCCGCAAGGCCTGGATGCGGGCCTTTCCCGCCAAAGACCCCAATCCGACCATCACGGCTTGAGCGGCCCACGCGCCACACGCCACACGCCACACGCCACACGCAGCGTGTGCTTGGATCAACCCACCGGCACAGCCGCTTGCAGTAGTGCCAACTCTGCCTCGGTGAAGCCCGCTGCCCGCCTGGCCGCCAGGTTGAACGGTGGCCGCAAGCGGGGCGCGCAATAGCGCGCCACCAGCGCGGGGTACAAAGCTTCGGCATCCAGCCCTGCGCGTGCGCACAACCAACCGTACCAGCGGTTGCCGATGGCCACATGGCCAATTTCGTCGCGCAGGATGATGTCCAGGATGGCCACCGCACGCAGGTCGCCGGCGCGCTGCAGCTTGGCCTGCATTGGCGGTGTGGCGTCCAGCCCGCGGGCCTCCAGCGTGCGCGGCACCAGCGCCATGCGGGCGGTGATGTCGCCGGCGGTGGCTTCGGTCATCTGCCACAGGCCGTCATGGGCGTCAAAGTCACCGTAGTCATGGCCCAGGGCCTGCAGGTGGGTGCGCAGCAGGCTGAAGTGCAGTGCCTCTTCAGCCGCCACTTGCAGCCAGTCCCGGTAATAGGCCTCGGGCATGCCGGTAAAGCGCCACACCGCATCCAGCGCCAGGTTGATGGCATTGAACTCGATGTGGCACACCGCGTGCAGCAGCGCGGCCCGGCCGGCCAGGGTGAAGGGTGAACGGTGCGGCACCTGGCTGGCTGGCACCAGCCGGGGCAGGGCGGGGCGGCCGGGCAGGGTGGGCAGGCTGCAGGCCGGCGGCGCTTGCCAGTCCGGGTCAACCTGGCCAGCACCGCTGTGCAGTGCGGCCAGCAGGGCCTGGGCTTGCGTGGCCTTGTCGGTGGGGTCAGCCAGGGCCAGGGTGGCCAGGGCACAGGGGCGAAGCTGCATCCCTAGAATCATAGGCTTTGGCCGGTTGGCAGCGTTGTGGCGCCCCCCGCCAGCCTGTACTGCCACGCAGTGGCAGCGTCCCGCCCAACCCCACCAGGACCCGTGATGGCCATCTACCAACTCGAGAATGATTTGCCCACGGTGCATGCCACGGCCTGGGTGGCTGACAGCGCCCAGGTGATGGGCCGCATCACCCTGGCCGAGAACGCCAGCGTCTGGTACGGCGCGGTGCTGCGCGGTGACAACGACGACATCCGCATTGGCCGCAACAGCAATGTGCAAGACGGCAGCGTGCTGCACACCGACCACGGCACCCCGCTGACCGTGGGCGACAACGTGACCATCGGCCACCAAGTGACGCTGCATGGCTGCACCATCGGCGATTGCAGCCTGGTGGGCATTGGCAGCACCGTGCTCAACAACGCCCGCATCGGCCGCAACAGCATCGTCGGCGCTGGCACCTTGATCCCCGAGGGCAAAACCTACCCCGACGGCGTCTTGATCGTCGGTGTGCCCGGCAAGGTGGTGCGTGAGCTGACGCCGGAGCAAATTGCCCGCCTGCAGGCCAGCGCAACCCACTATGTGCAGCAGCAGCGCCGCCATGCCGTGTCGCTGCGGCGGGTTGATGCATGACTGATGTTTGAGCACCCAGCCACGCCATGGACCAGTTGATCAAGTTCCTGTTTGAAGGCCTGCCGGTGCGCGGCGTGTTGGTGCGGCTGGACGAGAGCTGGCGCGACCTGCTGTCGCGCCGCAGCAGCGCCAGTGATGGTGGCCACGCGTTTGCGCCGCCGTTGCGTGCCCTGCTGGGCGAGATGGCGGCGGCCGGTGTGTTGATGCAGGGCAGCGTCAAGTTCAACGGCGCGCTGGTGTTGCAGATGCACGGTGACGGCCCGGTCAAGCTGGCGGTGGCCGAGACCCAGCCCGACCTCAGCTTCCGCGTCACCGCCACCGTGGCGGGCAAGGTGCCAGCGGATGCGGGGCTGGAGGCCATGCTCAATGTGCATGGCAATGGCCGCTGCGCCATCACGCTGGACCCGTTGAACCGCCAGCCCGGCCAGCAGCCTTACCAAGGTGTGGTGCCGCTGTTTGGTGACCAGCGTGAGCCGCTGCAAAAGCTCAGCCAGGTGCTGGAGCACTACATGCTGCAGTCCGAGCAGTTGGACACCTGCCTGGTGCTGGCCGCCAATGATGATGTGGCCGCCGGCCTGCTGATCCAGCGCTTGCCGATGTCGGGCGCGGCCAATCTGGCGGGTGAGGTGCTGGTCAGCGCCGACGAAGACCAGATCGGCCGCAACGAGGACTACAAACGCATCGCGATGCTGGCCGCCACGCTCACCTCAGACGAGTTGCTGACACTGCAACCGACGCAAATCCTGCACCGCTTGTTTTGGGAGGAAACCGTGCGGGTGTTCCCGCCGCAGACCCCACGCTTTGCCTGCCGCTGCTCACGCGAGCGGGTGGCCAACATGCTGCGTGGCCTGGGCGCGGACGATGTCAACGCGCTGATCGCCGAGCGTGGTGAGGCCGAAGTCGGCTGCGACTTCTGCGGTGCGTATTACCGCTTTGATCCGGTGGATGTGGGGGAGTTGTTCACCCCCGGCCGACAGATGCCGCCGGCCTCAGGCCAGGTGCATTGAGCTCAGGCGCTCAAGTTGCTGCCGCGTTGCAGCGGCTGGGTCAGGCCACTCGCCAGATACACCTTGCCGGCCGGCGCGGCGCCAGGCATCAGCACGTCAATCGCGCGGTCCAGCGCTGCGGTGGCACGCGACAAGGCCTCACGGTGGCGCGCCAGTTGGCCGCTGGCACGGGCCAAGCGTTGCCGCATGGGTGCTGGCACGCCGGCCTGCTGGGCTGCGCGCACAAACGCGTCCACGGCCTGGGCCAGTGCCCGGTGCAAGGCATCGGCCTGCAACTCAATATCCGGGATGTCACGTTCGCGCATGGCGTCGGCCAAGGCGCCCAGGCGTTGCTCCACATCGGCCAGCAGGGGCTCTAGCGGATGGGCGGCAGGGCGGCGTGGCGACGCAGCGCTTGAGGCTGTGGCGGATGGCATGTTGTGCGGCAAACGCGGCTTCAACGCTTCTGGACGCTGCTGTTGCCCAGCAGCTCTTGGGCGTTGGCGATCAACTTGTCGGCAATGGCCTCCGGGTTGACCTGGAACTTGCCGTCACGGATGGCGTCGGAGATGCGCTGCACCTTCTGGGCGTCAAACACGCCGTCAGACTGCGCCGCAGCCAACTGCGTCGCGGCGGAAGACAGTGCCACGGTGGCACTGGCCTCTACCGCGCCGCCGGCTGACCCGGCTGGGGCGGTGGCAGGCGTGGTGGATGCAGCGACGGCGGCACCCGCTTTGCGCTCGCCGACGGCCGGCGTGACCAACTTGTTTTCGAACTGACCGATCTTCATGGTGGACTCCAGCAGAGAGGGGCAGATTGCCAGACCCTGAGACATGCTCGGTGTATCGGCCCCCTGTACCGGGACTTTAGGCCTTCACTGCCAGATTTTGTCCCAACCCCGTGTTTGGGGGGCGCAGCGGCCGGCCCACGCCAGTTTTTCCTGTCCACCAAGCTGTCCAACATCACAGCGCCACGTCCACCCGCCGCTCACCGGCGGGCACACCGCTGACGATGCGGCCACCCTCGGTGCGCACCCGCACACTTTGGCCCTCCAGCCCCGGCCCCATGGCCTGGCCCTCGCTGCTGATGGCGTAACCCGGGCCGGTGGCCAGGATGCGCACCACATCGCCGGTGTTGAACCACTGCCGGGTCTTTAAATCACTGCGCCGCAAGGCCTCACCGGCCACCAGGCCACGCGCCAGGGTGCGGCCCAGCGCCAGGCTGTGCTGGCCGATGGCCGGGTCGGGCCGCTCGGCCAAGTCCACCTCGGTGCTGATCAGGTGGCGGGCCTCCAGCACCGTGCCCATGGGCAGACTGGTGGCGGCGGTGAGCGATTGGCCCCACACCCGCACCTCCACCGGCAGGCTGACATTCCACAAAGATGGGCCTTGGCTGCAGCGCAGGCCCAAGCGGGTGTGGCCCAGCGGCCGCGCACCGGCGGGCAGATACGGCACGGTCTGCAGGCAGGGCGCCAGCTTCAGCCGGGGGTCCAGCCGGCCGACCACCACTTCAATGCGTGGTGCGGCAGCGCCACCACCCCACAACAGGGCCGCTGCATCGCCGGCCAAACGGCGAATCTCGGCGGCCAGGCTGGCGGGCAGGGTATTGGCAGGGTCTGGCGCTGTGGCAGCCGTGGCGGGCAGCGGCTGCAGCTGTGTCAGCCGGGGCTCGGCCGCTGCGCTGCAGACCTGGGCCACCGCCAGCAGGCCCAGCCACAGCGGCGTTGGTGTCTTGTGTTTGGGCATGGGCATGGGCATGGGCATGGTCACCCGTGCGGGCGAGGGCAGGCGGAAACACGGCAGGTTGATCACAGGCCTGATGCTGCTGCCGGCACAGGCGCCGCAGTGGCCGGAGATGGCCTGTCTTGGCCCTGCTGTTCGGCCGCATGGCGGCGCGTGGCTTGCCCACAATCCTTTCACATCGGCCCGCCGTGGGCGTTGCCGACGGCAGCCGTCCGCAACGGCTGGGGTTGTTGTACCGAGGGGGCCGCGCATGCAACGTCTGACCGAATCGCTGGACTTTCAGTCCCAAGCCCTGGTGCTGCGGGCCGAGCGGCAACGGCTGATTGCCAGCAACATTGCCAACGCCGACACACCTGGCTACCAGGCCCGCGAGATGGACTTTGCCAACGCCTTGCGCCAGGCCACCCGCAGCGCAGGTGCCAGGCCAAGCAGCGCTGACACCGGCGGCGCCGGCACATCGGTGGCCAACACCGCACTGCACACCACCCACCCCGCGCATGACGACACCACGGTGGACCTGCGCGGCATGGGGGCTGAGGCGACCGGCCTGCTCTACGCCCGCCACAGCCAGGACGCGATTGACCGCAACACGGTGGAGCTGGACCGCGAGCGCGCCAGCTTTGTGGACAACAGCGTGAAGTACGAAGCCACGCTGCGTTTCATCAACGGCAGCATGCGCAGCATGCTGGACGCGATGAAGAGCCCGAACCAGGGGTGATGGCGATGCATGAACACATGACACCGGCGCATGCGCCGGACCAGGGTCTCAAATGAGCATGTTCAAGATCTTCGACGTGTCGGGCAGCGCCGCCAGTGCGCAAACCCAACGTCTGAACGTGGTGGCCAGCAACCTGGCCAATGCCGACACCGTGGCTGGCCCCGACGGCAAAAACTACAAAGCCAGGCAGGTGGTGTTCCAAACCCTGATGCTGGGCGAAGCCACGTCTGCCGGGGTGCGGGTCAGCGATGTGGTGGAGGACAACAGCGCCGGCCGCAAGGTGCTGGCGCCGAATCATCCTGCCGCTGATGCGGAGGGTTATGTCACCTACAGCAACGTCAGCCCGGTGGACGAGATGGTCAACATGATTTCGGCCTCACGCTCGTACCAAAACAACATCGAGGTGATGAACACCGCCAAGACGCTGCTGCTCAAAACCTTGCAGATGGGCCAGTCGTGATCTGCTTGCCAACCCGGACATCCTCATGACCACCGTCAGCCAAACCACCTCCGACGCGGCCACCGCCGCCGCGCTATTGAACAAAACCAGCACCAGCACGGCAGCCAGCAGCGCCAGTGCCAACGCCACCACTGCCAAAGAGGCCAGTGAGCGCTTCTTGAAGCTGCTGGTCACCCAGCTGAAAAACCAGGACCCGCTGAATCCGGTGGACAACGCCCAGATGACCTCGCAGATGGCGCAGATCAGCACCGTCAGCGGCATCGAGAAACTCAACACCACGGTGCAAAGCCTGAACGGCCAGTTTGTGCAGATGCAGGCGCTGCAAGGCGCCTCACTGGTGGGCAAAGAGGTGATCCTGAAAGGCGACAAGATTGCGGTCAACAGCAGCGCCAACGGCAATGTGGCCAGTGGCACGTTTGAGCTCCCGGCCGCTGCCGACCATGTCAAAGCCGAGGTGTTGAGCCCCGCCGGCCTGGTGGTGGACACGCTGACCCTGGGCGCACAAACCGCCGGTCGGCATGACTTTGTGTGGCCCAACGGCAGCACCGTGAGTGAATCGGCGGGTTACCGCTTCCGCATCACCGCCACCAGTGGCACCACCGCGGTGGCCAGCACCCCGTTGATGCGCGACACGGTGCAAGCCATCAATACCGGCGGTGCGTCATTGACGCTGGAGCTGGCACGCAGCGGTGCGGTGCCGTACACGTCCATCACCGCACTGAATTGATCGATTGATTGATTGAACCTTGGCATTAGGCCTGACCTGCAGCCCGTGCAGCCCAAATTTTCCGCAGGAGTAGCGTTATGAGTTTCCAGCAAGGTGTCTCCGGCTTGAATGCCGCTGGCCGCAATCTTGAAGTGATTGGCAACAACGTGGCCAATGCCAGCACCGTGGGGGCCAAGGTCTCGCGTGCAGAATTTGCCGACATCTATGCCCGGGCGGTGAGTGGTGGTGCCAACAACATTGGCCTGGGTGTCAGCCTGGCGGCGGTGACGCAGCAGTTCTCGCAAGGCAGCCTCAGCACCACCGACAACCCGCTGGACATGGCCATCAACGGTGGTGGCTTTTTTCAGATGAAGGATTTGAACGGCTCGCTGCAATACAGCCGCAACGGCCAGTTTCAGGTGGACCGCAACGGCTACATCGCCAACAACCAGGGCTCACGCCTGTTGGGTTATCCGGCCAATGAGCAGGGCACGCTGGTGGCTGGCCAGGCCCAGCCGCTAACCCTGCCCACCGGCGGCATCAAGCCCAGCATGACCAGCGCGGTGGCGCTGGAGCTGAACCTGGACGCCCGCTCACTGGTCAAGAACGACAGCAGCAGCGCGCTGATCCCGGTCAACTTCAATGACGCCAAGACCTACGCCAATGCCACATCGGTCAACATCTACGACACCAAAGGCCAAGAGGTTGCGTTGACCTACTTCTTCCAGAAAACGGCGGTAGATACCTGGAGCGTTTATGCGTCGGCCAACGGTGTGGTGGTCAATCCGGATGCCAACGGCGCACCCACGGCCATCACCACCCTCAGCTTTCCGACCAACGGCAGTGCACCCATCAACCCCACCGACCCCAGCAAGCCGCTGGACCTGGTGCCGTTTGATGTGCCGGCCACGTCCAACGCCCAGGGCGCGGTGACCGAGCCCATCACCGGCGTGTCGCTCAACCTGGCCACCTTGACGCAATACGGCGCGGTGTTTGGCGTCACCAACGTCACGCAAGACGGCTTTCCGCCCGGCAAGCTCACGTCCATCGCCATCGCGTCGGACGGTGTGGTGCTGGCCACCTATTCCAGCGGCCAAAGCACGCCCATCGGCCAGGTCGAGTTGGCCAGCTTCCGCAATGTGCAGGGCTTGCGGCCGCTGGGTGGCAATGTGTGGCAATCCACCTACGACTCGGGTGACCCGGTGACCGGCACCCCCGGCAGTGGCAACCTGGGCATCATCCAGTCGGGCGCGGTCGAAGAAAGCAACGTCGATTTGACCTCTGAGTTGGTCAACATGATGGTCGCGCAGCGCATTTACCAGGCCAACGCGCAGACCATCAAGACGCAGGATTCGATTCTGCAAACCCTCGTCAACTTGCGTTGATCTTGCAGTGACCACGCTGTATTGATCACACCGCATTGACCACGCAGCACTGAGCGCCGCACATGGACCGTGTCATCTACCTCGCCATGGCCGGCGCCAAGGCCACGCTGCAGCGCCAAGATGTGCTGGCGCACAACCTGGCCAATGCGTCCACCAACGGCTTTCGGGCCGAGATGACGGCCTTCCGCGCCGTGCCGGTGTTGGGCGACGGCGCCAGCACCCGGGTGTATTCGATCGAGACAACACCCGGCTACAACGCCGAGCCCGGCCCGGTGGCGGCCACCGGCCGCAACATGGATGTGGCGCTCAAAGGCAATGCCTGGCTGGCGGTGCAGGGCCGCGACGGCACCGAGGCCTACACCCGGGCCGGCGCGCTGGACGTCAACAACGAAGGCTTGCTGGTGACGCGAACCGGCCTGACAGTGCAGGGTGACGGTGGCCCCATCACGCTGCCGGCCAATGCCCAGGTGCTGATCGGCAGTGACGGCACCATCACCGCCACCGTGGGCAACGGCAGGCCGCAGGGTGTGGGCAAGCTCAAATTGGTCACGCCTGAGGCGCCGCTGCTGCGCGGCGAAGACGGCTTGTTCCGCGCTGCTGACGGCGGTGATTTGCAAGCCGACGCCGCCGCCCGCCTGCAAGACGGCGCGCTGGAGGGCAGCAACGTCAGCCCGGTGGAATCCATGGTGGCCATGATCTCGGCCGCGCGCCAGTTTGAGCAGCAGATGAAGATGCTGCAGACCTCACAAGAGCGTGAGCAGTCGGCCACCAAGCTGTTGTCGAGCTCCTGATGATGGCCCCCAAGGCCGCCGCGTTGCGGCGACCGCCCCCCCGAGGGGGAGCAAGTCAACTTGGGGCGGCCCGGCGTTGACTTGACGCCACCCTCTCAGCCACGAAAAGCGCCACCCCCGTGGCGCTTTTTGCGTTTTAGCCCGCCTCAAGTCAGCGCCATCATTGCCAGCAAGCGGCATTGGCCCGCATTGAAACAAGGCAGGGCAGCATGATCCGATCACTGTGGATTTCAAAGACCGGCATGGAAGCCCAGCAAACGGCACTGGACGCCATTGCCCACAACCTGGCCAACACGGCCACCAATGGCTACAAGCGTGGCCACGCGGTGTTTGAGGATTTGATCTACCAGAACCTGCGCCAGGTGGGCGCCAATACCGGTGAGCAGTCCACCCTGCCTACTGGCTTGCAAATTGGTCTGGGTGTGCGGCCGGTGGCACTGGCGCGCAATTTCTCGCAAGGCAACTTGCAGCAGACCGGCAGTAACTTTGACATGGCGATCCGCGGCAACGGCTTTTTCCAGATTCAGATGCCTGATGGCAGCACCGGCTACACCCGGGACGGCGCATTCCAGCTCAACTCGCAAGGCCAGATCGTGACCAACGGCGGTCACCTGGTGCAGCCCGGCATCAGCATCCCGGCCAATGCCTTGACGGTGACGGTGGCCAATGACGGCCTGGTCAGCGTCACTCTGCCGGGCCAGGTGGCATCGCAGCAGGTGGGCCAGATGCAATTGGCCGGCTTCATCAACCCGGCCGGCCTGGACCCGAAAGGCGAAAACCTGTTTACCGAGAGTTCTGCCAGCGGCGCACCGGCCGCCGGTGCCCCGGGCAGCAATGGCCTGGGCCAGATCAGCCAGGGCGCGGTGGAGACCAGCAACGTCAACGTGGTGGAAGAACTGGTGACCATGATCCAGACCCAGCGCGCTTACGAGATCAACTCCAAAGCCGTGCAGACATCCGACCAGATGCTGCAGAAGCTGGCGCAGTTGTGATGGCGCTTCATTTGCCCGTCAACATGACGCCAACGCTGACACAAGCGCTGACACAAGCGCTGACACCCCAGCTGCGCCGCCGCTTGCAACGCCCGCTGGCGCTCAGCCTGCTGGCCGCGCTGGCGCCGCTGTGGCTGCTGGCCGGTTGCGAGACCCTGGCCAAGCTGCCCGAGGTGGACCTGGTGCTGCCCAGCGCCGCCATGCCGCTGCCGGCGCTGCAGGCGGTGGCCACCACGCCGCGTCCAATCAACGGCGCCATTTTTCAGGCCGAGCGCTACCGCCCGCTGTTTGAAGACCACCGCGCCCGCATCGTGGGTGACACGGTGACGGTCAGCATCGTCGAGAAGGTCAGCGCGGTGCAAAAAAGCACCAGCACGCTGGACCGCTCGGGCTCGGTCACGGCCGGGCTCACGGCGGTGCCGTTTGTCAGCCCGGGGGCGTTTGGCCGGGCCAGCGCGGCCGGCACATCGGCCAACAGTTTTGCCGGCAAGGGCACGGTGGAAAACAGCAATGACTTCAGCGGCACCATCACCGCCACGGTGGTGCAGGTGTTGCCGAATGGGCACCTCATCGTGTCGGCCGAAAAGCAGATCGGCGTCAATGCCAATGTGGACGTGCTGCGCTTTTCGGGCCAGGTGGACCCGCGCGCCATTGCCCCAGGCAACACGGTGCAAAGCACCCAGATTGCCAATGTGCGGATCGAGCAGCGTGGCCGCGGCCAACAGGCCGAGGCCCAATCGATGGGCTGGCTGGCACGCTTTTTCATGAACCTGATGCCGGTGTGAGCCCGGCAAACGCGTGGGTAGCCTGATGCACAACAACATGGATCAACCGGTGAACCAGCGCGTGGACAAACTCTTGGTCCACAAGGCACAAACCGACCACTGGGTGCGCCTGGTGGTGGTGCTCAGCCTGTTTGCCGCCAGCGCTGCCGTGTGGTGGCCAGCCCAGGCTGCCCGCATCAAAGAGGTGGCCAGTGTGCAAGGCGTTCGGCCCAACCAACTCACAGGTTTTGGCCTGGTGTTTGGCCTGGACGGCACCGGTGACCAGGCGACGCAAGCCCCGTTCACGCCGCAGGCCCTGGCCGCGTTTTTGCAGCAAAACGGCATCACCCTGCCACCGGGCGTGACCATGCAGCCGCGCAACCTGGCGGCGGTGGTGGTCACGGCCGAGTTGCCGGCCTTTGCCCAGCCCGGCCAGCGCATCGATGTCAACGTGTCGTCTGCCGGCAATGCCAAAAGCCTGCGTGGTGGTCTGCTGTTGCAAACCGCGCTGCGCGGTGCGGACGGCGCGGTTTACGCCATCGCCCAGGGCAATTTGATTGTGGGTGGCGCCGGTGCATCGGCCGGTGGCAGCAAGGTGCAGATCAACCACCTGGCCGCCGGCCGGGTGCCCGAGGGCGCCACGGTAGAGCGCGCCGTGCCCACCGCCATGAGCCAGAACGGCGTGCTGCAGCTGGACCTGCAATCCAACGACTACGCCACCGCGCGGGCCGTGGCCAAGGCCATCAACAACGCCAAAGGGGACGGCATTGCCCAGGCGGTGGACGGCCGTGTGGTGCGGGTGAAGATGCCCGCCCAGGCCACCGACCACGTGGCCTTCATGGCCGACCTGGAAAACCTGGACGTGACGCTGGAGCGGCCCGCCGCTCGGGTGGTGCTCAACGCCCGCACCGGGTCGGTGGTGATGAACGAGGCGGTGACGCTGTCCACCTGCGCGGTGGCGCATGGTGCGCTCACGGTCACCGTCAATTCCACCCCGCAAGTCAGCCAGCCCGGCCCGCTGAGCAGTGGCCAGACGGTGACCAGCGAAAAAGCCGACATCGCCATCACCCAGCAGGGCGGGGCGCTGATGCAATTGCCGGCCGGCGCCAAGCTGGCCGACGTGGTGCGCGCGCTCAACGCGTTGGGCGCCACACCGCAAGACCTGCAGGCCATCCTGCAGGCGATGAAGAGTGCCGGCGCGCTGAAAGCCGAGCTGGAGGTGATCTGACATGGCGGCAATCCAGTCAGCAACGGCCAGGGGCGGCGCCGGCATGGCCAGTGCCACCGGCCTGGCCGCCAGTGCTGCCAGCGATGCCCGCCTGGCCGGGGACGCCGGCGCGCTGCAAGCCCTGCGCAGCGGCGCCGCCAAAGACCCCAAGGCGGCGGCGCATGACGCCGCCAAGCAGTTTGAATCGCTGTTCATGAACGAGCTGCTGAAAAGCATGCGCGCCACCACCGAGGCCAGCGGCATGCTGGACAACTCGGGCACCAAGCTGGGCACCGAGTTGCTGGACGCCCAACTGGCCAGCAAAATGGGCAACCGACCGGGTGGACTGGCCGATGTGATCGAGCAGCAAATGCTGCGCCAGATGGGCATGGCGCCCGGGCCCATCCCCAAAACCGGCACGGCCAACAACAGCCTGCCCACGGTGGCCGCACCGGATGCCGCCCCCAGGATCCCCGACAAAAGCGCAGCCGGTTTTGTGCAGCAACACAGCCGGGCAGCAGCCGCAGCCGCTGCGGCCACCGGCATCCCTGCACCCTTCATGCTGGCCCAGGCGGCACTGGAAACCGGCTGGGGCAAGCGCGAGATCATCGGCAATGACGGCAGCGCCAGCCACAACCTGTTTGGCATCAAGGCTGGCGCCAACTGGCAAGGCCCCACGGTGGACGTGACCACCACCGAATACCTGGCCGGCCGGCCGCAAAAAATGGTGCAAAAGTTCCGCGCCTACGCCAATGAGGCCGAGTCGTTTGCCGACTACGCCAAGTTGATGAAAGACAGCCCACGCTATGCCAATGTGGTGGCCCAGGGCCAAGACGCCAAGGCGTTTGCGGTGGGCCTGCAAAAAGCCGGTTACGCCACCGACCCGGCCTATGCCGACAAACTGGGCAAGGTCATCACCACCACGCTGCGCTTGCAGCGCGGTGCGGCGTGATGCCACCGCGCTGCTAACCCAGGCCCACCATGTCCGGCACCTCACTGATGACCCTGGGCAAACAAGCGGTGTTTGCCGCCTACGCCCAGTTGCAAACCACCGGCAACAACATTGCCAATGCCAACACACCGGGTTATTCACGCCAGGCGGTGCAGTTGCAAACCGCCAGCAGTGGGTACAGCGGTGGCGGTTACATCGGCCGCGGCGTCACCGTGTCCACCGTGGCGCGGGCGGCCAATATGTTCCTGACCAGCCAGGCGGTGGCCGCCACATCGGCCGCTGCGGCCGACGGTGTGCAGCGCGACATGCTCAGCCAGCTGGAAAAAATCTTCATCGGTGGTGAGGCCGGCCTGGGCGGTGCGGCCACACACATCTTCAACGCCTTTGCCGATGTGGCAGCGGCACCGGCCGATCTGTCGGCGCGTCAGGCCGTGCTGGGCCGGCTGGAGGACTTTGCGGCCCTGTCGCGTGCCTCGTCTGACCAGATCGAAGCCTTGCAAGCCAACGTGGCGCATGACGTGGCCGGTGGTGTGGCCGAGGTCAACACGCTGGCCGCCCAGCTGGGCCGGCTCAACGCCAACATTGCCGCCGCTGTGCGGGGTGGCCAAAAACCCAATGACCTGCTGGACCAACGTGACCAGTTGGTACTGCGCATTGGCGAGCAGGTGCAGGTGCAAAGTTATGTCGGGGCGGACGAAACCGCCAACGTGTTTGTGGGCAGTGGCCAGGCCCTGGTGCTGGGCGTGGCCGCCCACAGCCTGGTGCTGCAGCCCAACCCCAGCGACCCCAGCCATGTCAGCCTGGGCGTCAACATTGCCGGCCAGGTGACCGACCTCAGCACCCAGGCCATTGGTGACGGCCTGCTGGGCGGGCTGATGCGCTTCCAAGACCACGACCTGGCGGCAGCCCGCAACCGGTTAGGCCAACTGGTCAGCGGCCTGGCCGGCGCGCTCAACCAACAACAAAGCCTGGGGCTGGACCTGCAAGGCCGGGCTGGCAGCCCGCTGTTCCAGCTGGCCGGGCCGCAGGTCTTGCCGGCGGCCGGCAATGCCCGGGGGGCGGGCGGCAACTACAACGCCAGCGTCGGCCTCAGCATCACCGATGCCAGCGCGCTGCAGGCCAGTGACTACCTGCTGGCGCCGGATGTGGCCGACCCCAGCCAGTTCAGCGTGACACGGCTGGCCGATGGCAAAGTGGTGCAGCCGGTGCATGACGGCGATGTGCTGGACGGTTTTGCCATCAGCATCGGCAGCCCCGCCCCAGTGGCGGGTGAATCCTTCACCCTGCAACCCGTGGGCCGTGCCGCAGGCAATTTAACGGTGCTGCTGGCTGACCCGCGTGGCCTGGCCGCTGCCAACCCGGTGACGGCCGTGTTGGGCGCCGCCAACACCGGCAATGCCAGCGTGCGCGCGGTCGATATCTTGGCCTTGCCGGCCAATGCCTACACGCCCATCAGCATCAGCTTCACCAGCGATGCCGGCGCTTACGACATCCTGGACAACGCCGGCAATGTGTTGGCGTCTGACACCTTCACGGCCGGTCAGCCCATCCGTTATGACGGCATGGCGCTGTCACTGGGCGGCCTGGCCCGGGCCGGTGACCGCATCAACATCCAGCCCACCAGCCACCCGGCGGCCAGCAACGGCAATGCGGTGCGGTTTGACAGCCTGGCGTCCAGCCACCTGGTGGACGGCCAGACCGCTGCCGAGGCCTATGCCAACGCCATGGCCGATGTGGGCGTGCGGGTGCAGGGCGCGGCCGCAGCGGCTGAGACCAGCGGTGTGGTCTCATCGCAGGCCAGGGCCGCACTCACGGGCCAGGTGGGTGTCAACCTGGACGAAGAGGCTGCCCGCCTGCTGCAATACCAACAAAGCTACCAGGCTGCGGCCAAGATGCTGCAAACCGCCCAGGTGATGTTTGACGCCATCCTGAGTGCGGTGCGTTGAGCTGTTTGGCGCTGCACGCCCCACCCTGATCTCCCGCACCTGACCGGACCCAACCGCCATGCGTGTCTCCACCGCCAACCGCTACGAAACCGCCGTCGACAGCCTGCAGAGGCGCCAGCGCGACCTGACCGAGTCACAACTGCAGATGACCAACGGCAAGCGGGTCAACAAGCCCAGCGACGACCCCACCGCCGCCGCCCGGGCCGAGCGGGCGTTTGTGGCGCAGCAGCGCATCGTCAGCAACCAGCGCTCGGTGGCGGCCAGCCGCGACGCGATGACGCTGGCCGAGTCGGCCCTGGGCCAGGCCGGCGAGGTGTTGCAAAGCGCGCGTGAGGCCATGGTGGCCGCTGGCAACGGCAGTTACAGCCCCG
The DNA here is from genome assembly GCA_043759535.1 of Betaproteobacteria bacterium. Lineage (GTDB taxonomy): Bacteria > Pseudomonadota > Gammaproteobacteria > Burkholderiales > Burkholderiaceae_C > Pseudaquabacterium. Next base: position 24,393 of record JAYVLI010000147.1, read on the forward strand.
GTGAGCGGGCCGCCCAGGCCGCCCAGCTCAGCCAGTACCGCGACCACTTGCTGGCCCTGGCCAACCAGGGCAACGGTGCTGGGGGCTACCTGTTTGGCGGCCAGGGCGCCACTGCCCTGCCGTTTCTCGACACACCCGACGGTGTGCAGCCCGCCGCCACCGGCGGCCAGACCCAGCTGTCCACCACCGAGCAACTGCCCACCACGGTGGACGGCCAGGCCATCTGGCTGACTGCCCGCAGCGGCAACGGCGTGTTTGTGAGCGGCGCCGAGCCCACCAACAGCGGCAGTGGCTGGATCGATGCCGGCAGTGTCACCGCCCCGGGCGAGATCACCGGCGCTGGCTACAGCATCCAGTTTGCCGGCAGCGGCGCCAGCACCACCTTCAGCGTGCTGCGGGATGGGGCGCCCACCGCGCTGACTGAGGAGCCCTACAAACCCGGTGGCGCCATCACCGTGGACGGCATGACACTGCATGTCAAAGGCACACCGGCCGACGGCGACAGCTTCAGCATGCTGCCAGCAACGCCCACGCTGGACCCGTTTGAGGCGTTGGACAAGGCCATCGCCGTGCTCAAAACACCATCGGCCAACGCCGGCCAGGTGGCGCAGGCCGTCAACAGCGGGCTGCGCGATCTGGACGCCGTGATGGGCCAGATGCAGGCCGCCCGCGCCGCCGCTGGCAGCGCACTGACCGGTCTGGACGCCATGGACGGCCGCAATCAGGACCGCAATCTGTGGGCCAAATCGGTGCAATCAGACGCTGAGGACCTGGACATGGTGCAGGCCATCAGCGATTTCAAAAACCTGCAAACCGGCTACCAGGCCGCGCTGCAAAGCTACGCATCGGTGCAGCGCATGTCGCTGTTCGACTACATCAAATGAGCCAGACTCCACATGACACGGCAGCCACCACCGTGGCCGAGCACCCGGTGTTGGGCCAGGTGGCGCTGGGCTACTCACCCATGATCGACAAGCACCGCCAGATCAGCGCGCTGCGCCTGACGGTGTTCCCGCTGCGGCCCGAGTTGCAACCCGATGCCAGCGACCTGCTGACCACCCTGCTGACGGTGTGGCCTCCCGAGGCCGGCCGCTTGTCGCTCAACATCGTCAGCGAGGGCTTGCTGGCCGCCGTGCTGCAAGCCGACCTGCCACCCAACCTGATGCTGGAGGTGCCCGCCTTCATGGCCGCTGACCCGGCCTGCAGCCAGGCCCTGGTGGCCCAGCACCGGCGCGGCATCAGCCTGTTGATCAAAGGCCGGCCACTGGCCCCGCTGCCGCGGGAGGTGTTGCCCTGTTTTGCCTACTCCATCATTGACCTGGCCGATGAGCGGCGCGACGGCCTGCCACCGCTGGGCGGCATCGTGCGCACCATCCCGCACATGCAGTCGGGTGTGCACACCATCGCCGAGATGAACGAGGCCTTTGGCCGCAGCGCACTGGCGGTGCTGGGCTGGCCAATTGACGCCGGCCCGGCGCCCGGCCGCAGTGCCACCGCTGCTGCGGCGCGCCCGGTGCAGCCCGAGCTGTCCGCCGTGGTGGAGCTGATGAACCGGGCCGACCGCCAAGAGCCGGTTGAGCGCCTGGAGGCGGTGATGAAAAGCGACCCCACCATGGCCTTCCGGCTGATGCGCTACATCAACGCACCGGCGTTTGGGCTGGGCATGGAGGTCACGTCCTTCCGCCACGCCATCATGCTGATCGGCTACCAGCGCCTGAAACGCTGGCTGGCGCTGCTGCTGATCTCGGGCAGCCGGGACCCCAACCTGAAACCGGTGATGTACGCCGCCGTGCGCCGCGGTCTGGTGATGGAAGAGTTGGGCCGCGACGCCGGCTGTGACGCCGAAAAACGTGCCGAGCTGTTCATCTGCGGCGTGTTCTCCCTGCTGGACCGGCTGATGCGCCAGCCCTTTGCCGAGCTGCTGGCCAGCATCCCCACCAGCGACGCGGTGCGCGCCGCCCTGGTGGACAGCAGCGGCCCGCTGCAGCCTTACCTGGCACTGGTGCAGGCGGTGGAATCGGCCGTGCTGCATGACATCCGCAGCAACGCAGCCGCGCTGATGATGGTGGTGCCGGCCGTCAACCGGGCGGTGTTGCGGGCCTTGCTGGCGGCGCGGCAGTTGGATTGAGCTGCACTGCTTGCCGGGCAGCGCCGCACGGCGTTGCACCCCGGGCAGCCTAACTTGGGATCGACAGCGGCCGCTAAACTCGTTCCGATGTCTTTGCTGCCCCGCCACGCCACGCTGCCGTCCAACGCCCAGTTGTCGGCATTGCTGGACGGGGTCGATAGCCTGCTGCTGCTGTTGGATGCCCGTGGCCGGGTCAGCTACTGCAACCCGGCGGCGCAGCGGCTGCTGGGCTGTGAGGCCGGCCAGCCGGTGGCCACGGCCCTGGCCCGGTTGCAGGCTGGCCAGCGCACTTTGCTGCTGGCCGCCATGGCCGGTGGCAACGCACCGCAGCCCATGCCACCGTTGCGCATCACACCGCAGCACAGCACCGCCGCGCACACCAGCCCCGGCGCCGCCCAGCCGCTGGACCTGCCCGCCACGCTGGCGCGTGGCCCCGGCGGCGGTTGGATGCTGCGCAGCACCGCACCACCGGCCCTGGCCCCGCTGCAAATGCCACCGCTGGCCGCAGCCGCCACCAGTGAGCTGATCCGCCTGCTGTGGGACAGCCCGCAGCCGCTGATGGTGCAAGACACCCGTTTTGTCACCGTGGCCGCCAACCGGGCTTTTTTTGAGGCGGTGGCGCTGCGGCCCGAGCAGGTGCTGGGCCGTGACCTGCTGGACGGCCTGCCCGCCGCCCAGCAACAGGCGGTGCAGCAGGCCCGCGCCGGCTGGGCTGCCGCGCTGGCCGCCGGCCACCAACCGGCCCAGGCGGTGGACCAGTGTGTGGCGGCCGGCCTGGGCGGGCAGGGCGCGGCCCGCTGGTTCCGCTGCACCCCGCGCTGGGTCAGCGCCGATGATGGTGCGCCGCTGCTGCTGGCCCTGCTGCACGATGTGACCGCCGAACACCTGGCGCGTGATGCCGCCGCGCAGACCGGGTTGGAGCTGGCCGGCTGGTTTGAGCTCAGCCCCATCGGCTTGCTGGTCTATGCCTGTGACGGCGCCGTGCTGCGCCACAACGCCGCTGCCGAGGCCTTGTTGGGCCCACTGCCCAGCCACCTGGCCCAGTGCCAGCCCGACCTGCAGCAGTTGCTGGCCTGGGAGGATGCCGCCCCGCTGGCGCGCCTGCGCGATGACCCCACGCCGCTGGAACTGCGTGCCACGGTGGTGGTGGCCGACGGCCGGCGCCTGCGCCTGCGCGCCAGGCTGCGTGGTGTTGCCGGTGCCACCGGCGAGCTGCGCGTGATGGCGGTGCTGGAAGACCGCAGCCTGGAAGAAGAACACGACTTGGCCCGGCTGGAGATCGGTGCGCTGATGGACACCGCAAGCGTGGGTGTGGCCACTTACGAGGCCTCACGCGGCTGGCTCAACAGCCGGCCAGCGCGGGCGCTGGGCAGCGTGGTGGCCAACAGCGCGGGCGGCTTGATGGCAGCGGCCGCAACCGGCAACAGCGCCGCGCCGCCGCAAGCGCCCGCTGACAGCACCAACCTGCCGGCTGGTGGCCCTCAAGCCGTGCGCCGTGAGCAGGTGGAGCCCGCCTCGCTGGATGAATTTGAGCGCCTGCAGCGCGCCCTGCGTGACGGCCGGCGGGCCCAGGTGCGCTACGCCGTCAACCTGCCCGATCTGGGCCTGCGCTGGCTGCTGACCCGGGTCGAGCCGGGTGAGCTGGCGGGTGGCCGCGCCACCTTGTCGGTGGTCACGCTGGACGTGACCGAGCAAGAAGAAGCGCACCGCCGCGGCGAGCAGTTGCTGCGTGAGCTGTCCACCATTCTGGAGGGCACCAGCGCCGGCATCGCTTACCTGCGGGGTGAGCGGCTGGTGCGCTGCAACCGGCGTTTTGAGGCCATGCTGGGCCTGGCCACCGGGGGTGCCGCCGGTGCCTTGCTGGCCGATGTGCTGGCCGGCCACCCGGCAGCGCAAGCCGTGCTGCGCCAGGCGCTGGCCGAAGAAGGCCGCTTCGAGACCGAGTTACGCCGCGCTGGCGCGGACGGCCAGCCGCTGTGGCTGGCGCTGTCGGCCAGCCGCGCCCCGGCCGGTGGGGCGCCCGAGCTGGTGGTGGTGCTCACTGACGTGTCGCGCCTCAAAGCGCAGCAGGCCGAGCTGGAGGCCCTGGCGCGTGAGCGGGCGCTGATGTTCAACCTGTCCGACGTGGGCCTGGCCTACCTGCGGGCCGGCCAGATCCAGCGCGCCAACGAGGCCCTGGCCGCACTCACCGGTTATGCCGTGGGTGAGCTGCTGGGCATGCCGCTGGCCGCCTTGTTCAGTGACGAAGTGGCCTACAGCCAAGCCTTGCCGCAGCAGCAACTGGCGCTGCAGCAAACCGGCCGCTGGGCTGGTGAGCGCCGGCTGCGGCGGCGTGACGGCCGGCTGGTCTGGGTGCAGGTGAGCAAGCGCCGGGTCGATGACGCGGACGCCGACGCCGACCTGATCTGCTCGTATGTGGATGTGGACGAGCGCCGCCGCGCCCGCGAGGCGGTGCAACTGCAGGCCGAACGCACCCGCGCCATCCTCGATTCGGTGCTGGTGGGCATCGTCACCGTGGGCGACGGCGGCATCGAGTGGATGAACCGCTCGGCACGCCGCATGTGTGGGGGTGAGTTGGCCGATTTTGTGGGTGAACCCATCTCCATCGTGGCCACCAGTGACCCCGACCACCCGCTGCGCGCCACCCACTACCGGCAAGCCCTGGGTGACGGCCAGGCCGAGACCTTTGAATGCAAGCTGCGCGCGCGTGACGGGCGCGAGTTCTGGGTGGTGGGCAATGCGGTGGTCACTGGCCGCGGTGATGTGGTGGGTGATGTGACAGCGGCCGGGCAGCAGGCCGGCCGCGGCAGCCAGATCACCTTTGCGCTGCTCGACATCGACAGCCGGCGCCAGGCCGAGGTGCGCATCGCCCAGGCCCAGGCATCGCTGCAGGGCATCATCGACACCGCGCCGCTGGCCATCGCGCTGTTTGATGCCGACAGCGGCCGCGTGCTGCGCCTCAACCAGATGGCCGCCACGTTTTTTGGCCGACCGATGGAGGCCGTGCTGGGCCGGCCGGCCGAAGAATGGTTTGGCCCGCTGGACGCCAACCAACTGCAGGTGGACCTGGTCTCGGCACTGGCCCAGCCCGAGGGCCTGCGCCGCGAATGGCAGCGGCCAGCCGGCGATGGTGTTGACAGCGCCAGCGCCAGCGCCGCCACACAGCACAGCAGCGTGAACACCTGGGACATGCGCATCGTCTCGCTGGACTCGGGCAGCGGGCCGCAGTTGCTGCTGGTGGCCAGTGATGTGACCGAACAGCGGATGGCCGAGCAGGCCCGGTTTGACGCCGCCGTGTCGCAGCGCGAGATGCTGGTCAAAGAGGTGCATCACCGCATCAAAAACAACCTGCAGGGTGTGGCCGGCCTGCTGCAGCAAACCGCAGCACGGCGGCCCGAGGTGGCCGCGCTGATCAGCGAGGCGGTGGGCCAGGTGCAGGCCATCGCCCAGGTACACGGGCTGCAGGTGGGGGTGAGCGGGCCGTTGCGCATCCTGCCGTTGATCGAGGCCATCACCGCCAGCGTGCAGCGCACCTTTGGCCGGGCGGTGCTGGTGCAGGTGCTGGGCACACCGCCGCACCGCTTTGCGCTGCCCGAGGCCGAGTCCATCCCCATCGCCTTGACGATCAACGAGCTGCTGACCAACGCCATCAAACACAGCGCACCGGGCGACATCCGTTGTGTGCTGCATTGCGACGAGGCCAGGCTGGCCATCAACGTCTACAACCCCGGCCAGTTGCGGCCGGGTTTCAGCCTGGCGCAGGTGCCGCCGGGTGTGTCCGGCTTGGGCCTGGTGCGGGCCTTGCTGCCACGCCGCACGGCCACCCTGACGCTGGCGCAAGACGGCAACGCGGTAGCCGCCAGAATAGTGCTGGTGCCACCCAGCATCACGCTGCTGGAGCCGTTGTAGGCCCAGCGCACTGCGCCGCACGCCGCCACCAGCAAGCACAATCCGCAAATCTGCACAACGCGCAATGACCATGGCCGACAAAGGCAAGATTTTGGTGGTGGACGATGACCGGCTGGTGCTGGCCACCGTCACCCACGGCCTGGCGCAAGCGGGCTATACCGTGATCGACGCGGACAACGGCGACGATGCCATCCTGATGGCGCGCCAGCACCGGCCCGACCTGGCGCTGTTGGACATCCGCATGGAGGGCATGAGCGGTTTTGACGTGGCCGCGTATCTGCGTGACCAGTTGCACCTGCCTTTCATGTTTTTGTCGGCCTTTGCCGACGACGACACGGTGCAAAAAGTCAAGGCCCTGGGCGCGGTGGCTTACCTGGTCAAGCCGCTGGACATTGGCCAAATCTTGCCGGCGGTGGCCGCAGCCTTTGCCAACCTGCCACAGCGCAGCGCAGCGCCTGCAGCCCCGGCCAGCACGCCCACCAACATGCTGCCAACCAGCCTGTTGACGGACCTGGTGCCAATGGCCGTGGGCGTGCTGATGCACCGGTATTCACTGCAGCGCGGCCAGGCCCTGGTGCGTTTGCAAAAGCTGGCGCAAGACGAGCAGCGCAGCCTGGCTGACCAAGCCAGCCGGCTGGTGGAGGCGGTGGAGTTGCTGGCCCGGCCTGGGCAAGACTGAAGCTTGAAGTCCTGAAGTTCAGCCGATCAGCCGATCAGCCCTTCAGCCCTTCAGCCCTTCAGCCTTTCAGCCCTTCAGCGTGAAGTAAAAACTCGCCCCCCGGCCCACCTCACCCTCGGCCCAGATGGTGCCGCCGTGGCGCCGCACGATGCGCCGCACCGAGGCCAGGCCCACGCCGGTGCCCTGGAAATCGCTGCTGCTGTGCAGGCGCTGGAACACACCAAACAGGCGGTCGGCAAAACGCATGTCAAAACCGGCGCCGTTGTCGCGGATGCAATACACCGGCTTGCCGTCTTGCAGGGTTGGCTCAAACCGGATCTCGGTTTGCGCCATCTTGGCGCTGTATTTCCAGGCGTTGCCCAGCAGGTTTTCCAGTGCCATGCGCAGCAAGGTGGGGTCACCTTGCACCGTCATGCCAGGGGCGATGTGCAGCGCCACCGCGCGCTCGGGTGCGCCGCGCTGCAGGTCATCCAGCACCCATTGCGCCAGTTGTGACAAGTTGACCGGCTGGCGTGCCAGCGGCTGGGTGGACAGGCGCGAGACCGACAACAGCGCGTCGATCATGTTGTTCATGCGGGCCGCAGCACCCATCACCCGGTCCAGGTGGTCACGGCCGACCCGATCAAGCGCGCTGCCGTAGTCCTCCTTCAGGATGCGGCCAAAGCCCTCCACCACCCGGATCGGCGCCCGCAAATCATGCGAGATGGTGTAGCTGAAGGCGGCGTGCTCAGCCGCCAGCGCGGCGTGTTGCGGGTCACTCTCGGTGGCCAGCGGGGCCAGGGCCAGCAGCAGGCTGTTGCCCACCGCGTCCAGCCGCAGCCGCCACCCATTGGCATCCAGCGCCTGGCCTTCAGCCAGCGCCAACACGCTGTCGCGCAGGCCGTCGGGCAGGCCGGCCAGGGCGTGCTGCCAGGCTTGTTGGCCATCGGGCGCCTGGTTTAAACCCAGCAGCGTGCAGGCAGCGGGGTTGGCGCGCTGCAAGCGCCAGCCTGAGCCGTCAAGTGCCGGGCTGGCCAGGCACAGCGCTGTGGGTCCGTGCTGCAGCAAGGCCTCAAAGCCTTGCTGGGCGGTGCGGCGGGCCTCGTCCTGGTCGGTGGGCCAGGCCACGCCCAGATAACCCGCAAAGCGGCCACGGGCGTCAAACCGCGGCACACCCCGCAGCCGCCACGGCCGCAGCGGGGTGGTGTTTTGAGTTGTGTTTTGAGGGGCGTTTTGAAGCACGGTCGAGGCGCCTGGCTGCGTGCTGTCCGGCGTGCTGTTCGGGCTGACGGCCTGCAGCACGGCCAGCTCACCGAGTGGGGTTTGGGCCTGCAAGCGGGCCTGCAGGCTGTGCGCGCTGTCGTCAAAGCGCTGCCACAGCAGCGCACCGGCATAGCTGTTGCCGGCCAGCGCACCTGATGCACCCGATGCACCCGATGCAAAGGTGCCCGCCACCCAGGCCGATGCCGGCGCGCCCTGCGGTGGCTGCAGGCGCACCAGGCGGTGCTCGGCATCGGTTTGCCAGCACCACACATCCATCAACTGGCCCAGCAGGTGCGACTGCATGCGCGCATCACGCAGCCTGTCCAGTTGGCGTTGCCTGCTCCACAGCGCGCCACTCAGCAGGGCGCTGGCTGCGGTCAGCAACATGGCCAGTGCAGCCAGCCAAGATGAAAAATGGGTATGACCCGCCAGCAACGCGGCCACCACAGCGGTGGCCAGCAGCACCAGCGGCAGTGCGGGCCAGGCCGCCGGCAGTGGGCCGCCCGCTGCAGAAGACCCGGCTTCACTGTGGTGCGACATGCAAGGGATTGTACGGACCGGTTTTTGCCTCAATTTGCGGCTTGTTTGGTGAACCCACGCTGCCAACCCGCGCTCTACTCCGGGTGACCGGCTGCGTACCCAAGCTGCAGGCCGCGCGGGCGCAGCCCACACGCTCAAGTTGGCCTCAGCCGTACCGAAAGCAAGCCATGCCACGCACTGCCTCGCGCTCGCCTTTGATTGCCGCTGCCCTAACACGGCACCTGCGTATGCCGCATCGTCAATGGGCATCAGCTGGTTGTGGGCCCCGGGCGCGATGTGTCCAGCCGTCTCGATTGACGCCCTGCAGTGGGCAGGGGATGCTCTGTAGCGGGCAAAAACTCTGGGGCTGCACCCGTGCGGACCTCGCACTCAAGCTGGCAGCCCCGACATGACCGATCAGACCCTCCTGCCCGCCCCGCCCGCCACCGCGCCGCCGGCACACGGTGCCCAGCACCTGTTGGACGCCCAGGCCCTGGCCAATCTGGCCCAGCTCGACCCAACCGGTGTCAACAAGTTGCTGCCGCGAGTGCTGTCCACTTACCGCAGTTCGCTGGCCCGGCTGATGGGGCAACTGGCGGCGGCACGCAATCCGTTCCAGCCCGACACCGTCAAACTGGTGACCCACACCCTAAAATCTTCGTCAGCAAGTGTGGGTGCGCTGGGACTGTCTGCCCTGTGCAGCCAGGCCGAGCAGGCCTTGCGCGATGCCCGTCTGGACGAGTTGCCCGCCATTCTTGACACGCTGGAAATTGAAGCAAGCCATGTCGATGCTGCCGTACATCAACTGCTGGTTCCGTCATAGCATCCCGCTCTAATGAGCCTGCCCCACGCCTTTGACGCTGACGACTCACCGGAGCGGCCCAAAGTCCTGCTGGTTGATGACGACGAGGTGACGCTGATGCTCACCGCCGTTGCGCTGCGTGAGCGTGGCTTCGAGATCACCGAGGCCAACAGCGGCGAGCGGGCACTCGACATGCTGACCGGCTGGACCCCTGACATCATCGTGCTGGACGCGGTGATGCCCGGGTTGGACGGCTTTGCCACCTGCCAGACACTGCGCCAGCTCACCGGCTTCGAGAACATGCCGGTGCTGATGCTCACCGGGCTGGACGACGAGGCGTCCATCACCCGCGCCTACCAGGCCGGCGCCACTGATTTTTTCGTCAAAAGCAACCAATGGAGCTTGCTGTCGGGCCGGCTGCGCTACCTGTTGCGCTCGTCCCGCACCCGGCTGGAGCTGGAGCGCAGCAAAAGCAAACTGGCGCGGGCCCAAGACCTGGCCCGGATGGGCAGTTTTGACTGGCGCAAACCCGGCCTGCCCACCGGTTTGAGCGGCTTGGGTGTGCCGCTGGCCAGCGCACCGCAGGCCGGCGGCCTGACCCTTGCGCCCGAAGCCTTGCGGGTGTTTGGTTATGGCCCGCAAGACAGCGTGTCGCTGCGCCAGTTGATCCGCATGGTGCCCATGCCCGAGCGCCGCGGCATGACCCGGGTGTTGAGCGACGTGCAAGCCCAAAGCACGGTGCTGGCCATCGACGTGCCGGTCAGCCTGCCTGACGGCCGCGGCCGGGTGGTGCATGTGGAGGCCGAGCCCGAATACAACGAGCACGGCCATGCGGTGGGTTACACAGGCATCGTGCAAGACGTGACCGACCGGCGTGTGGCCGAGGACCGCATCCGCCACCTGGCCAACTTTGATGCGCTCACCGGCCTGCCGAATCGGCGCCAACTGATTTGGCGCACCGAGCGCGCGTTAGACCACGCCCGCCGGCTGGGCCACCGGGCGTCCATGCTGCTGATTGACCTGGACCGCTTCAAGGTCATCAACGACACCCTGGGCCATGCGGCCGGGGATGAATTGCTGGTGGAGGTGGCGCGCCGCCTGCGCAGCTGTGTGCGCCACAGTGACCAGGTGATGGACGCCGCACTCGAGAGTGCCGGCCTGCGCAGCCACCGCACGCTGGAGGCCGTGGGCCGGCTGGGCGGCGATGAATTCATCGCGTTGCTGCCTGAGGTGGCTGATGAAGCCGACGCCGACCGCGTGGCCGAGCGCATTCTTGAAGCCATGCGCGAGCCGGTGTGGGTGGGTGGACAAGAGTGTTTTGTCACCGCCAGCGTGGGTATCTCGATGTACCCGAATGACGGCCTGTCGGTGGCCGACCTGATGCGCAACGCCGACGTGGCGATGTACTCGGTCAAGAACACCGGGCGCAATGCAGCCGCCATCTACAGCCCCATGCTGGCTGGCCGCGGCCGCGAGAAGCTGGAGCTGGAGAGCGCGCTGCACAAGGCCATTGAGCGCAATGAGCTGGTGCTGCACTACCAGCCCAAGATTGATGTGCGCTCGGCCCGCATGGTGGGCGCTGAGGCACTGATGCGCTGGCAGCGGGGCGGCACGTTGGTGGCGCCGGCTGATTTCATCCCGCTGGCCGAAGAAACCGGGCTGATCGTGCCGCTGTCCGAATGGGCGCTGCGCGAGGCAGCACGGCAGGCCAAGATCTGGGCGGTGAATTTTGGTTTTGCCGATTCGATTGCGGTCAACCTGCCCAACCGCATGTTTGAGCGCAGTGATCTGGTCGAGACCATCCACCAGTCGGTGTCGGCCTACGGTGTGCCGCACCGCGCCATCCAGCTCGAGATCACCGAAACCGGGCTGATGAAGGATTTGCAAAACGTCATTCCGTGTTTGCACCGGCTCACCGAGATTGGGGTGGAGATCTCCATCGATGACTTCGGCACCGGCTATTCGTCACTGGCCTACCTCACCACACTGCCCATTTCTGAGTTGAAGATCGACCGCAGCTTTGTGCGTGATCTGGGCATCACGCCACAAAGCTCGGCGGTGGTCACGGCGATCATCGCGCTGGCACGGTCGCTGGGCCTGCGGGTGATTGCCGAAGGGGTCGAGAACCTG
>JAYVLI010000148.1:0-38597 GCA_043759535.1 Betaproteobacteria bacterium
GCGGTCCTCAATCCCTCAAGGATTGAGCTCAATTAGATTGAACCACCAGGGCTCTGACCATCGGAATTCACCCGAATTTCGTTTCAAAACAACGGGTTATGAGTTTTGCATGGCCGACTATCCACGGGCTTGTCGGCACCTGGTCGATAGCCCAGGTGGTGCGACAGCTCGGCGCCCAGCGCCCGCTCGATCAGCGCCTTCTTGAAGGCCAGGGAAATCGACTCCACCGACTCCGCGCTCATTGGCCCGCTGACGAACTGGTCAATGATGTCCTTGGGGATCGGCGGCATCGCCGCCACTGCGGCCAACGCCGCCTTCGTCGTCTTCCTGCTCGGCATACATGCTCCTTCTGGTCATGCTATGCCTCGCACACAAAATTCCGGACAGGCTCTTGGCCGTCACGCAGCGGGCCGCGTGCCGTCCAACCGCGGCCGAATGAACCGCAACAGCACGCGCTGTAACGGATTCGCGTTGCCGAATGGCCGCCAAGTCCAACGCACGCGCTGGCGGTAAGCATCGAACTGCAATGCCCACGGCGCGGCGCGCATGGGCCCACGCCGCAGCAATAGCTTCAGCGCCGCTGTGCCCGTCAACCCGGCACAGAGGTCACAAGCCATCATCGTAGAGGGGCCGCGCTGATCGACAAAGTCAACGGCATCTGGCGCTACCAGGTATGTACGCTGCAGCATTGCCGGAGACAAGCCAGCAATGAATCGGGCGAACTGTTCTTGCCGGCTCACCCCCTCGAGGCGGAAATAGCGCTCAAAGCTCATGCCATTTGGGTCGAAATACAGCAAAGACACACCCATTCCCAGTGGCGCGGCGGTCAACGCAGGAACACCGTTGCGCTGACATTCGGAGAACACCAAACGACGCGCATCCATTGCGAAAAAGTCGATCCCATCAACGTAAAGATCGGCATCAAGCAGAAAATCAGCAACGTTGCTTGCATCGATGGCCCGCGGGAAGACCCGAAGGTCGCATTCAGGATTGATCTCGCGGGCCATGTGTGCGAGTACTGCGGCCTTGGGTTGCCCCACAGTGGCCATACTGGCGCCGACTTGGCGGTTAAAATTACCAATGCCAAAGTTATCAAAATCAGCAATTGAGAATTTTGATATGCCCATACGCACCAAAGTCAACAGATGCGCGCCACCCACCCCCCCCAGGCCGGCGATCGCAACCCGCGCTTGGCGCAGACGATGCTGCTCAACTTGGGTGACCCACCCAATATTTCTCGAGAATGCCTCAGAATAATCAAACATCGTTCAGTCTTGCGCCCGTAAGGATTGCTCAGCGGTATAAGTTGAAACCCCTAGCATCTCAAGTTATTTCGGCCGCATCACTAAAATATTATAACAGTTTCCAGATATTTTCTCAGATACCAACACAAAACCGATAGACAGCAAGATGTTGCGTATATTGTCCATATCGTAGACGGTGTAAAGTATCCCTTTCTTGATTCCCCACGCGTTGATACGACTCGCTATCGCTCGCAATGGCTGCCGGCCACGCGGATGCAGCAGAACATTGGCCGCCAATGTGCCGCCTGGCTTGAGGACTGCAAATGCGCCTCGCAGCGCGGGCCCAAGCTCTGGAAAACAGTGTACTGAATTCGCAATATTCACCGTGTCGAAGCTGCCATCGGCAAATGGCATTCGTGCTGCATCAGCATACTGAAAGGCGATGCGCGGTTGCTTTCGGAATCGGCGCATCGCCCCGGCCAGCATGGATTCGGAATAGTCAACGCCAACGATATCCACCACAGGCAGACCCTTCCAGCGACGCCAATGCAGCACCAATTCGAGCAAAGTCCCAGTGCCGCAAGCCAATTCAAGGTGACGCGCACCAAAATTTGGGCCAAAAAATTTGAGCTGCGCGCCCAGGGTGCTATTGTAAGCAAACGTCAAAATGAAAAAACCACGAAGGTCGTACCACCACGGCTCAGATTTGTAGGCCAACGCAATCTCGTCACGAGATTTTCCTGCTCCGTCGGGAGTTGGGGAAATCATAATGCTTCATCCTTCAAGTAGGCCAACCCTAAGGAATTCGAAAATGAATCCAGCCAGCAACACGCTGCGGGCGCCAGCGAATGAAGAGCCTATCACGTGAACTCAGCTGCCAATCGCTAGAACAGGCGTGTGTTGACGGCCGTCCACCGTGCCACTGGGTGTTGAGTCCTTCATCATCATGCCCCGCTCAGAACGTAGGACGACCCATAGCGATCAAAGTGATGCAGGCAAGATTCAATCTCGGCTCACGCCCCTCCGCGTGCGGAGACCGGTAAAGTCATGATTGAGATGCCACACTGCAGGCTTGAGGCCGCTGGACCCGGTACACACAGGAATCAAAATCATGACGATCGATCAGTGCTCCATACGAGCCTGAACTCACATCAAAGCAAGATACAAAAGGAACTTTTATGAAAAATGAACTTTTGATGGCGAAGCACTTCTTTGCTGAGATATTTACCAAAAATTACACATATGAACGTAGACCAGAGGAGGAGGTGATGGTTGGGCCTGACAATGTAGAAGAATATCGAAAAGAAACGCTACCCACCGGTAACGGCTCTTCAGTTCATTTATTCAACCTGATCTTGTTGTGCGGTGCAGTCCGGCCTGGTTCTGCTGTTATCGACCTGGCGTGCGGCCCGGCAAATCTGTTGATCGAACTCGCCAAGCTCAATCCACAAGCAGACTTTGTGGGTATCGACCTGTCGCCGCAAATGTTGAATCATGCAAAAGATCTGCAAATTCGGGCAGCGGTAAGAAATGTTCGATTTGTATTGGGTGACATTACGAACCTAGCTGATATTTCCAGTCAAAGCGTCGATTTGGTAATGTCCACTCTTTCGCTTCACCACTTACCCAACTTGGCATTACTGAAGAAGTGCCTTCAAGAGGTTGCACGGGTGGTGCGCCATACTGGCGATATCCATTTAATGGATTTTGCCAGCCTAAAGCGCGTCGCGACACGCGATTATTTTTCACTCGAGCGGACGAAGGGCCTGGGAAAATTCGTGACTCAAGATTACCAGGGCTCTCTACTCGCCGCTTATCGGACCGAAGATTTAGCAGCACTTGAGCCTATTCTGCAGACAGCGATCACATCAGTGCGGCTACGGCAGACTTTTGGTGTGCCGTTTTTTATGGCCCTGACATCTCTGAATGACCACAGAACACCAGGCCAAGAGCAACAGCGCGGTTTGCGTAACTATTGGAATCAAATGCTGCCAGGACAGCGCAAAGACTTTAACGACATGCGCCTGTTCTTCCGCCTCGGCGGGTTGCAGACGCCGCACCCAACACAGTTTTCTGAACTGTAATTTTTTTACTGCCCGCCAGCTCGGCAACAAGTCAACCAGAACAAAAGAAACAAGCGCAAACGATGCTTACGGCCTAACTCAATTCAGACGCAGAAAGGGCCGCGATTGCGGCCCTCTTCTTGGTGAATTAGAGTTGCCACTGATAGCGGCAACCCAATCCTATAACACCAAATTTTACTTGCGATTGCGGCGCATTGCGGCGCTCATGCCCAACAGTGCCAAAGAAACCAAGGCCAAGGCGCCAGGTTCCGGGGCCTTGTTGAAGAACGCGTTAGCTGAGCTGCCCAACAGCTGAACGCTGCTCCCGATTGACGGGGTGAAACTCTGGAAGTTCCCGTTCAGATCAAGAACGAGGTAGAAGGGACGCGGGGCCGTGAAATAAGCCAGACCATCGGGATTGGCCAGTGCGAAGTCGCCAAACACCAACTCAAAATTGCCATTGGCCAAGCCGGAAGCGGTTTGCCCTTGAGCGGCTGTGATCAAATTAGCAGTACCCAGCAGCACATCGTCGGTAATGGTCGCCGCGCCACCAACGTTCACCAAGTTGCTGACTGATGGCACAGCGCCTGCAGTGGTCAAAGCAACGTCGTAGTTGGTGTCTTGATTTGCATCAGCCCAGATTTCGATGGCACCACTACCGCCGACGAAATTGAAGCCGCCTGAGCCGTTCGGTGCGTAGGTGCCAAAACCCGTGAATTTGGCATAGAGACCATAGCCAGAAGCACCAAACCCATTCACTTGGGTTGACTGCGCAATGCCGTTAGAAAACCAACCGCCCGCATTGAAAATGGCTTCAGTGCTGAACTGGGTTGCATTCAAAATCGTCAGCACTTCGTCGTACTGACCGGACAACTGGTCGGCAACGAAAGAATGGCTTGCAGCACCTGCAATCGCATCTTCTTGGATGGTGACTGGCTGACCGACGACGGCAGCTTGGGAACCAGCGGCAGCGGCCACCAGCGTCAGCGCCAGGGAAGCGCCTTTGATTTGAGTGAGGACAGATTTCATGAGGTGACTCCAGTGGTGAGGGTGGGCGCCCAACGGGGCCTTACGTCGTTATAAGCACTTAGTGTGCCAATGGCGATCTCTCGTTGCCTGACAAGCATTTAGCGCATTCACTGCACCACCTCCGGCAAGCCATGTAAAAAATTTCGACGTAACTCCGGGCACTGTCAGTCGGCGTCAAAGACTACCGAGGCGCTGTTTGGCCTCAGTCTTGTCAGTCATTGAGGTGCTGCTGTTCGCCAGTTCTTGGAGCAATGTTCTCGCCCCATCCCTGTCGCCGGCCTTGACCAAATAGTCGGCCTGCTTAAGCCGATAACCACTGCCCTCAGGGGCGATGTCTGCGGCTGAGCGTTGCGCTTCAGCTGCGCCTTTGAAGTCCCCGGCGAGCGCCAGTGCGTGAGCACGGGTGTCAAGAAATTCGGGGCGGTCGGGCGCGCGTTTGATGGCTTGGTCAATCAAGTCCAAAGCGCCTGGTTTTTTCAATTCAGCCAAAACCCAGCCGAGGTTATTCAAAGCCGCCGCATTGGCCGGCTGCAGGTCGACCGTCGTCCTGAACTGCCGCTCGGCGGCTTTGTAATCCTTACTTTTTAGGGCCACCATCCCCAGGTGAAAATGAAACCCCACATCTCTCAAGTGCTCACGCTGCCAACTTTCGGCAAATCGGTCTGCATCATTGCTACGGCCTTCCGCCAAATAAGATCCATGTATTTTTGTGGCCAAGTATGTTGGACTACTAGATTTTCTTATACCATTTTGATACGCCTCGCGTGCGCCGGCCCAGTTCTTGCGCAGACGTTGAATATCGCCCTCCAGAACGTAGCCCAAAGGCGAGGCAGGGCTTTGTCGCTGGATACCGCGCGACACCGCGATCGCGCTGTCCGACTTGCCGTCGCGCATCGCCAGCTGGATCAGCCCCTCTTGGGCCGGAACAAAATTGGGGGCAATATCCAATGCACGTTTAAACCTTGCCGCAGCAGCGGCAAGATCATTTCTAGCAACGTAGGCACCGGCCAAGCGCACAAGCGGTAGTGGGGATTCAGGTAGTAACGATGCAAGTTTTCCGTAAGTCGATATGGCCTGCTCTGCTTGTCCGTTTGTCATTTGGGCTCGGCCAACTGCATCCAGCACATCCACATCATTCGGAAAAGTGACAAGTGCCTCTTGCGCGGCCACCAGTGCCTTTGCGACGGCACGTCTTTCAAGCAGAAACTCGACCAACGCCATACGCGGGCTTTTTTCGGTCGGGTTCGCCCGTTGCGCCGCACGGTAGAGCTCTGCCACCTCATCAACGGTGCCACCTTGCCGGTACTTTAGATCGGCCAATGCCATTAACGCTTCGTTCTGTTTCGGATCGGCCTTGAGCACCGTTTCGATTCTTTGCCACGCAACATCGAATTTTTGCTCTCCGATATCAAGCGCAGCCAAACGGCCAGCTGCAGGCATATATTTTGGAGATAGAACAAGCGCACGCTCAAAGCTGGCCCGCGCACCCGCGATGTCCCGCTTGGACAGCAACACGCGGCCCCGCAAATCAGCAACCAGCGCTTGGCCAGGCAATTTTTTATCAAGTACGTCAACCGCAGTCAACGCGGCGTCGTGCTCACGACGCCGCATGCGCATGCCGATCAATGCCAGATCTGCCAGTTCGCCCTTGTCGGCCGCTGCGATGGCCGTCAACGCTGCGAACCCTCCATCGATGTCACCCTGACTGATCTTCCTTAGCGCCAGGGCGGTCGCTATACGCGGGTCCTCGGGCGATACACGCACAGCACGCGCAAATGCGGCATCGGATGCTGCACTATTGCCGGCCTGCAGATTTGCCATGCCGGCAAGATAGAGCGACTCCAGATCAACGTCGTCTCGTGCCAACAATGGCTTGAGTGCGTCAAGTGCTTTTGATGAGTTGCCGTTCCTCAAATAGAGCTGCGCTAACTGGCGCCGGATTTGTGCTTGCTCCGGCGCAAGTTTTAGCGCTTTGCCAAGAAGCGCCTCGGCCTGTACGAGCGCACCCATCTGCAACTCATTTGTACCGGCCAACGCCAGCAGGCGCGCATTTTCTCCACCGACCAATAGCAGCTTTGCAAAGAGATCATGCGCAGCCGTGTTGTCACCCTTTAGCATCGCAATTTGAGCGGCAAAAAAAGCCGTTTGGGCATTCTCTGGAAAAGCCGCTTTAAGCTGCTCAAACTGTTTGATGGCCTCCTCAGATTTGCGCCCGAGCAGCAGTGCAGTAACGGCAGCGGCGTGCGCGGGCAAGTAGTCAGCCTTGGCCGCAATCGCCTGACGGTAAGCCGCGACAGACTCGTCAATCTGACGTTTGCCGTGCAGCAACAGATCGCCTTTGAGCTTCCAAGCCTCTGCAGACGCCGGCACCTGCTTGAGCACAGATTCAGCCGCTTGCAGCGCAGCGTCCACCTGACCTTCGCTTGCACGAAGTCGCGCCTGCGCCAGCAGTGCCGCCGGGAACCCAGGTTGCAATTGCAAGGCAGTGGCCAGCAATTCATTTGCTCGCTTGGTGTCACCTTGCATCGCTGACGCACCAGCAATGCTCGTCAGCAAATCGGCCTGCGCCGCAGGCACCTCCAACTTGGTACTCTCATTTTCGGCTAGCACCTTCTTGTACTGACCTGTGGCCAGTTGCGCCCGGGCCAGCATCGGCGCCACCTCCACCAATGGGTACTTCAAGTCGCGCGCCTTGGTCAGCTCTTCTGCTGCAGCTTCTGAGAACCCCTGACGAAGCAACAGGTCACCCTTCAGGAACCGCGCATCGGCCGAATTGAGATCGGTTTGCAGGGCAATCTTCAAGGCGACCTCAGCCGACTTCAAATCATTCTTGGCAAGGTGCGCCTTGGCGGACTTCAGAGGATCGCCATCGGTATTCTCACCACAACTGGCAAGCACAAGACACAGCGTACTGATTCCAAAAACCCGCCAGTTCAACTGCAAAGCTGTAAGCGCCGTCATATGCAATCAGTGATCAAGGTTTTGTTTAATGGCCAAGCGATTCATCAAGTCGTAAAGTGTCGGTCTACTGACACCGAGCATCTCAGCGGCCTTGACGATACTGCCGTCAGTACGTGCAAGCGCGGCAAGAATCGCTTGGCGTTCTGCGGCTTCTCGCGCGCGGCGTAAATCCACATCCACAAATCCCGCAGTACTCGGAACATCTTTCGCTGCAGCCAACCCCAAGTCAGCACAGCTCACCCTGCCACTGTCCGCCATGATCACTGCCCGCCGCACCACGTTGAGCATTTCGCGCACATTGCCTGGCCAGCGGTGGGCTTCGATGGCGGCGATGGCGTCGTCGGTGAAGACCAGACTGCCGCGCCGCTGGTCTTGCCCAAAGCGCCGCAAAAAGGATTGGGCCAGCAGCACGGCATCCCCCTGGCGCTGGCGCAGCGGTGGGATCTTGACGACGATTTCGGCCAGGCGGTAATACAGATCCTCGCGGAAGCGTTGCTCGGCAATCAGCCCTTGCAGGTCTTGGTGGGTGGCACACACCACCCGCACGTCCACCGCAATCTCTTGCCGGCCACCAATGCGCTCAATCTTGCGCTCTTGCAAAAACCGCAGCAGTTTGGCTTGCAGTGGATGCGGCAGATCGCCAATTTCATCCAGCATCAAGGTGCCGCCATTGGCCGTTTCAATCTTGCCGATGGTGGTTTTGGTGGCACCGGTGAAGGCGCCTTTTTCATGGCCAAAAAGCTCACTCTCCAGCAACGCCTCGGGGATGGCAGCGCAGTTGATAGCAACAAATTTGCCTTTTCGTTTGGAGGCCTGGTGCAGCCCGTTGGCCAGTACCTCTTTGCCGGTGCCACTTTCACCCAGCAGCAGTACCGTGGCGTCGCTGGATGCGACCTTCTCAATCATGCGGCCAGTGCGCAGCATCTCGGGGTCGCGTGTGATCAGGCCGCTCAAGGCGTCAGGCTGGTGCAAGGCCTGCAATCGGCGGTTTTCACTTTGCAGCTCAAACAGCCGAAAGGCGCGGTCTATCGTCAAGCCCAGCAGTTCGGGCTCAAAAGGCTTGGCGAAAAAATCGTACGCTCCCAGCGCAATGGCGCGCAGGGCATTGGCCTGGTCGTTTTGCCCGGTCAATACGATGACCTTGACACCGGGGTCAAGCTCCAGCAATTGCTCCAGCAGGCGAAAACCTTCACTCACCGAATCAGGATCAGGTGGCAGGCCAAGGTCCATCGTGACCACTGCCGGCTGGTGGCGGCGGAACTGCACCAGTGCGGATTCACGGTCACTGGCGGTGACACAGTCAAACCGGTCAAGTGACCATTTGATTTGCTTTTGCAGTGCCAGATCGTCTTCAACGATCAGCAGCGGGGATGTCTGGGCGCCGCTCATGCCGCACCCTGCGCACGCAAATCAGAGCCGGTGCGCAAATCAAACAGCGGCATCAGCAGCGAGACGACAGAACCTTGCCCAACTTCGCTTTTCACGTCAATGGTCCCGCCCAGTTCCTTGATGTATTGAAAGCTTTCGTAGGAGCCGATTCCCATGCCGCTGCCTTTGGTGGAATTGAATGGCCGGAACAGCCGGGTCTGGATGAACTCCTGGGTCATGCCGGCGCCGGTATCACCGACTTCAACCAACACCCGGCCGGACGACTGCTGCAACTTGACCCAGACAGCGCCAGATGCCGGCGTGGCGTCAAGGGCATTTTGCACAACATGGCCGATCACACGCTCCAACCGTTCTTCATGGCCGCGTGTGGCCAACCGGTCAGTGAGTTGCACATCCAGGGTGCGCCCGCGCTGCCGTGCGGCATTGGCAATGCGCTGCAGGATGGGGGCAATCTCCACGCCTGAGGTGACGCCGGCAGGCCGTGCGCCCTCCCGCAGCTGCAGCATCATCTGCCGCATTTTGTCGAGTGAACTCTCCACGGTGATGAGCATATCTTGCTGAAACTCCGGGTTGTCGCGGTGGCGGTCTGCGTTTTTCAGCATCAATGACAGCTGGGTGATGATGTTCTTGAGGTCATGCACCACAAAAGCCGACATGCGGTTGAAGGCGTCAAACTTACGCGCCTCCAGCAGGGCCTCGGTGGCGTGCATCTGGGCCAGGTAACCGGCGGCCTGGCGGGCGGCGGTTTTAAGCAGGTCGCGCACCTCCCAGTCCAGCTCGATCTGGGTGCGGGGCTTGGCCAACACCACAAAACCCAGCATTTCAGTGCCCACCAGCAAGGGCACCACCAACCAGGCCGATGCCATGCCGGACAGCCAACCTGGCACCACAGCGGACTCCTCGCGTGGACCACGCGAAGCACGCGCGGCATCGAGGTCAATGATCCATTCGCGGCTGCGCATGAAACTGGAAAACAACGAGTCAGTTGGCTCGCTGATGTCCATTTGCGGCATGTTCCAGAACGACGACTGCACGTACTGGTCATCCCCCAAGGCCTTGAACCACAGGCTGCCAGCGGGGCACTCCACCATGTCGGCCAGGCCACGCACCACCAAGCCGCCCACCTGCTGGGGCGTGCTCTTGGTGGACAGCATGGCGGTGAAGCGCAACCATTCCAGGCGGTAGTCGTAGCGGTAGCTGAAAAAGTTTTTACCCAAAAACACCCGCAGGCGGGCCCGCAGCGCGCCAGACAGGATCAGTACCGTGAGCAGCACCCCGGCCGAGAACAGCAGGGCCACCTGCAGCGCACCGCCCCAACTGCCGCCAAAAAACCGGACGTAATAGCCCACGCCAGCGATGAACAGCAGGTACAGGCCAATCAGCAGCAGCGAGGCCGAATAAAAAGCCGCCGTCTTGGACACCTGGACCCGGGCCAGCCAGTGGGCGTCCCGCCGTGAAGCCATCAACAGCAGCGGCACGGTGATGGCATGGACCAGGCTGCGGGCGCTCAGCACATCGGCATCAAACACGCCAAACATCATGGCCTGCGAGTACAGGTAAACATCAAACACAAACAGGCAGCCCAGCCCCAGGCACAAGGGTTTGGCACCCCAACGGCTGTGCCCGCCCTGGTTGCGGAAGACCTGCTCCACCAGCAGCAGGCCAATCACCGCCCAGGCCAGTTGCGAGCCCACCAACAGCCGTTGTGCCAGGCCGTCGGTCTGCTGCACCAGACCCAAATACAGGTTGGCGGCCAGACCCAGCAGCGCCAGGCCGACCAGCGCCAGCACGCCAAAACGGGCAGTGGACGGCAGGCGCGAGCCGGTCATCGGCCGCAGCAGCAACAGCAGCACAAGCACCCAGGCGACGTAGCGCAGCTCGTCAAACAGCAGCGCCAGGTGTCCGAAGACCACTTTGCTGGACCCAACATCGGCCAGGCCTGCAGCGCCCCAACCCACAGTGGCCAGCACCGCCAACATGAACGGCCAGGCCGAGCGCTCAGCCGGGCGCCGCAACAAGCCTGTGCGCAGCAAAAACACGGCATACGCCGAATAAGCCAACAACACCAGCACAAAGCCGGCCAGGGACAGGCCAGCGGTCAGGTCAGGGGCGGTGTCCAGCATCAAGCGCGGGGTGCCAAACGGCTGGTGCGGCCGCTATGGCCATATCGGCCGTTCTGCAGCCAGTGGGTCATGGGCGGCGGGGTTGCGCTCAGCGCGCGCCCTTGCCGGTCAGCACCACGCCCACCGTTTCAAACAAGATCACAAAATCGAGAAACAGGCTGTGGTTCTTGACGTAATACAGGTCGTACTGCAGCTTTTCTTGTGAGTCTTCAACCGTTGAGCCGTACTGATACCGCACCTGGGCCCAACCGGTGACACCGGGCTTGATGCTGTGGCGCACCGCGTAATACGGGATCTCGTTGGTGAGTTGCTCGACAAAAAACGGCCGCTCTGGCCGCGGGCCAACCAGGCTCATGTCGCCGTTGAGCACATTGAAGAGCTGCGGCAGTTCATCAATGCGCAGCAAGCGGATGATGTTGCCAACCCGGGTAACGCGGTTGTCATTGGCGGTGGCCCAGCGTGGTTTGCCGTCTTTCTCGGCGTCAGTGCGCATGCTGCGAAATTTGATGACCTTGAAGTTTTGGCTGCTGTAGCCCACGCGCTCTTGGCGGTAAAAGATGGGGCCTTGACTTTCCAGCTTGATGACAACGGCGGTGAACACCATCATCGGTGCCGACACCACGATCAGGATCAACGAGCACAGGATGTCGAACACCCGCTTGACCGCCGTGCGGTAGAAGCCCTGGTTGAAGCCGTCACCAAAAATCAACCAGCCGGCGTTGACAAAATCGATGCGGATCTGACCCAGCATGCGCTCAAAGTAGGTGGTGATGTCAAACACCCGCACGCCTGACAACTTGCAATCCAGCAACTCACGCAGCGGCATGCTGCCGGAGCGGCGCTCGGTCAAGGCCACGATGATCTCGTCCACGCCCAGGCGCTGGGCGGTCTTGGGCAGTGACAGGGTGGTGGGCAAGCGGTCGGCCTCGGGCACGGTGGGCTGCTTTTCGTTGGGCCCAGGGAAGTAGCCCACGATGGTGGCCAACGGGTCAGCCGCCCTCAAGGTTGAGCCCACCATCTGCGCGGCCGGGCCAGCACCAAACACCAGCACACGTGCGCCAGCGCGTGATTTGGTGGCCCAGTAACCCATCACCACCCGGCGCAGGATGAGCGCGGCAATCACCAACATGGCCGATGTGCGGATGGCCCGCACATTGCCAAAACCCACCGGCACCAGGCTGAAGATCTGGTAGGCCAACAACACACCCAGCGCCAGCGCCAGGGCAGCGCGCAAGCTGGACTCCACCATCGACCAGTCTTGTGCGCGCTGGTACAGGCCGGACGCGCTGTTGATCACAAACAGGCCTGCCGCCAAGGTGAGCACCTGCGCGCCAGCCATGGGCACGGCGCGCGGCATGCTGTCGGCTTGCACCAGGATGACCCCGGCCAGAGCCAGCAGTGACAGCACAAAATCAAAAAAGATTCGGCGCAGCGTCCATGCGTGGAAATAGTGGTTAAACAACCTGATCATGCTGAATTTCTCCAATCCTGCGCCGTACTGGCCCGGCCGAGACACTGCAGCGCGGGCTGCCGGTTGGCAATGGTCAAAACCGGCTTGACGCACCCGGGGTGATGGACGTGCCAGGCCTGTGCTGACCCGCCGTGCGCCAACTGCCGCCTACCCGCAAATTGCGCGTGACCAGCCGCCAATCACAGCGCGCATTAGACACCGCCAACCACTGTAAGCACCGGCTTGACCCGGTCGCAAGCCCCCGTTCTGCGGGGGCGCCGCGCATGAAATCACGCAAAAAAATGAATCCAGTCTCAGGCCATCGGCGACCCGCTCATCACCTGGGTAGGCGGTCATGCAAGCACAGCACGGCTGGGCACCGGGGGTGGCAGCAGGCCGGCACTGGCGGGGTGCGCTGCGGGCTGTGGTGCGGGCTGTGGTGCGATGTGCAGCACATTCGGCACAAGCGGTGAAACTGCAGCAATCGGCATGGCCGGCGCAGCGGGCTCTGCCAGGTCAGCGTGGGTCTGGCCAGCATCCAGTGCGGCCACGCAGCGAAGCCAGGCGTCGTCCGGCTGCGGCACCCAAAAGCCGTAGGCCACAACGCCGGCCAAGTCTTGGCGGCGCAGCGCGGTGGCCTCAACCTGCGCTGATTCGGCACGCCCCAGCGCCACCTCCACCCGGCCAGTGGTGCCTTCAGGCAGTGGCAATGCGCATTCGGCGCGGAAACCGTGGTGCGAGATGTCGGTGATCTGCAGCGGGTAACTCAAGCTGCCGCCGTACGAATTGACCACCAGCCGCGCTGGGCAGCGGATGGAGAAGCGGCGGTGTTGACGAATGGCCTTGTCAGCCCCCTGACTGGCCTGCGGCGCTGGCAGCACGGCCGCGTAGTCAGCGCCGCCGTAAATGGAGCGCAGCAGCAGGCGTTTGCGGTCGTCCAGTGTGCTGAAGACCTGGGTGCGCTGGTTGAAGAAGTAATCCATCATCGCGGGCGTCAACACCGGGTCATTGGTGGTGAAAAACCGCCGGCTGGGCGCCTGGATGTTGGGCAACTGGCTGTCAAAGAAATAGTGGAACAAGTTCTTGCGCCGGGCCCGGTGGCCGTAGACCCGGCGTGACAAACCCACCGCCTGGTCCAGATCCAGCGTGGCGCCCACAGCGGGTGCGCCGTTGGCGAAGTCGTAGTTGTCCACCACGTCGGCCTGCAGGCGGTCAAAAAACAGCAGCGATTCGTACAGCTCGATCTTGTTCGGGTTGACCGCGATCACGATGTGACGGGTGTCAAAGTAATCGGTGCAGTAGCCGCTCATGAACTTCATCAGCGGGAACAGGATCTTGCCGCCGGTTTTGCGGAAAGCCGGCGCCACGGCCAGCGCCGAAATCTCGGCGATGCGGCCGGCGCGGGCCCGCACCGGGTCCAGATTGAACGCCGACTGCAGCGGAAAGCCAAACACGCCTTCGCGGATCATCGACAAGGTGCCTACCACCTCGCCGTCCCACTTGGCGCACAAGGTGGTGGTGGTGGGCAGCGCGTGGTAAATGGTGACGCGCAGGCCGGACGGGTCGGGCTGCATAAAACCGGCCGCCACATAGGCGTCGTGCAGCAGGCGGAAGCAGGCCTCCAGCTCGTCCTGGGTGTCGGCAATCTTGAGCTGCAGGCGGGCGTCGGGCTGGGGGTCGCAGTCCACCAGATGGCGGTACAGCGCAAAGCGCCAGTGCTGCGGCAACAAGGCCAGTGCGCTGCGGGCGCCTTGGTGGCAAGTCCTGCGGGCCACGGAGGCCAGGGATCGTTTCATGGGTCAGCTGCGGTTGCGCATCCATTCAGTGGTCTGGCGGCGACGTCTTGTGCTGAGGTCAGGCGCAGAGGCCCGGCGCCACGCCGGTGATGGACAAGTGATCGGCCAACCCGCAGCGCAACTGAGCGCCTGGCCCGGCGGCCTGGTAACAGCCTGTGTGGCCAAGATACACATGGCGCTGCCGCTCGGCATCCCCAGTTCGGCGCAGGCTGGCGCCGGCTTTGGGGCTACATTGAACGCACGCTGATGGCCAACCGCCCGGGTGGACAAGGCCAGTCTTGACCAGGAGCTTCAGGCCATGAAACTTGCATTTGCCTCGTGCATGTCGCACACCGTGTTCTCGCAGCAACCGGTGTGGGACCAGATTGCGGCCCACCGCCCGGACCGGCTGGTGTTGTTGGGCGATTCGATCTACATCGATGCCACGCCCTTCCCCAACAACGTCCACCCCAAGCGCATGGAGAACATCGACTTTTTGCAGCATGTGCTGGCGCGCTGGCAGGTGCAGCTGGACCAGCCGCAGTTCCGCGCGCTGGTGATGGCCGTGCCCACCGACGCGATCTGGGACGACCACGATTTTTTGTGGAATGAGCACTTTGAAGAAGCCGCCATCACCAAAAAGGCCTACGCCGAAAACATCCGCACCACCCGGGCGCTGTTCAACGCGTTTTGCCGCACGCTGGACGCCCGGCTGGCGCCAGGCAGTTTCCCGGTGGCCTACAACGACGCCAGCATCAACCAGCCCAAAGAGCCGCCACCCGGTTACAAATTTCGCCGGCTGGCTGATGACCT
This sequence comes from Betaproteobacteria bacterium, assembly GCA_043759535.1. Taxonomy (GTDB): domain Bacteria; phylum Pseudomonadota; class Gammaproteobacteria; order Burkholderiales; family Burkholderiaceae_C; genus Pseudaquabacterium. Next base: position 14,848 of record JAYVLI010000148.1, read on the forward strand.
GGTGCTGCATTTGACCGACGGCCGCAGTTGGCGCCTGGGCAAGGACATGCTGGGTGAGGCCCAGCGCACCCAGATGGCCGCCAAGATGGCGCAGGCGCCGGACGCCGTGCATCTGGTGGCCTCAGGCTCGGTGGTGCGCAATGATTGCGACGCCCAGTGGCGCGACTTTGATGACTTTGCCTGGCTGCAAGTACTGGCCCGCCAATACAAGCTGCTGGTGCTGAGTGGTGACATCCACAGCAACCGCATGCAGGCCATGGACTTGGGTGCCGGGCGCTGGCTGCATGACGCCACCTCGTCCGGTGCGGCCATCCGCCAGTTGGTGGGCGCCGGCTCAAAGTGTGAGAACTACGGCCTGCTGACGGTCAGCCCACAGACGCTGCGGCTGGACTTTTTCTCGCACGGCACACCTGATTCGGTGGGCTCATGGGCCATTGACCGCAACACCTGGGCGCGCACCAGCGTGGAGTAAGCCTGCTCATGTGACCGCTCATGTGACCGCTCGTGTGACCGCTCACGTACCCGATCAGGTGCCCGATCAGCTTGCCCAGGCCAGCGCTGGCCTGGCGATGGGCCGCACGCTCTCGTAAGCCCGGCAGGCGCGCAGCACCAGCGCATCGCCAAACATCGGGCCGACCAACTGCAGGCCGATGGGCAGGCCGTCGGTGGTCAAGCCGCAGGGGATGGTGGCGGCTGGCTGCTGGCTCAGGTTGAAGGGGTAGGAGAACGGGGTCCAGCCCAACAAGGTGGCGGGGTCGATGGGCGTGTGGCCAGCGGGCCGCGCCGCAAATGCCGGCACCGCCACGGTGGGCGTGGCGATCAGATCAAAGCGCTGCATGAACTGGCGCAGGTGGCTACCCAGTGCGCCGCGCTGCAGGTGCAGTTGCTGTACCTCGTACGCGCTGAGCTTGGCGCCTAACGCGGCCTCAGCGCGGAAGTCAGGGTCGGCCACGGCCTGCTGCGCCGGTGTCAGGCCATTCCACACCGTGAGCGCGCCCAAGAACCACAGGCCGGTGCAGATCTCCAGCGGGTCACTGAAGCCGGGGTCCACCGCCTCCACCACCGCGCCCAGCGCTTCCAGATCACGCACCGCACGGTCAACCGCTGCCGCCACCTCGGGGTGGACGTTGTTGGCATAACCCAGCGTGGGCGAGTAAGCGATGCGCAGGCCACGCACACCATCGTCCAGGCCGACACGGTAATCGCGGGCGTCAAAGGGCAGCGCGGTCCAGTCGCGTGCATCGGGCTGGCTCAGCACGTTCAGCATCAGCGCGGCATCGGCCACGCCCATGGTGTGGGGGCCCAAATGGGCCACGCTGCCAAACGGTGACAGCGGGTAAGCGGGCACCCGGCCAAAACTGGGCTTCAAACCAAAATTGCCACAAAACGCGGCCGGGATGCGCACCGAGCCGGCGCCGTCTGTGCCCACACCCAGCGGCCCCAGCCCTGCCGCCACGGCGGCCGCCGCGCCACCCGACGAGCCACCCGGCGTGCGTGACAAATTCCACGGGTTGCGGCTGATGCCGGTGAGCGGGGAGTTGGTCTCGCCCTTGCAGCCAAACTCGGGCGTGGTGGTTTTGCCCAGCAGCACCGCGCCGGCCTCGCGCAGGCGGGCGGTGGCGGGGGCGTCCACGTCCCAAGGTTGGTCGGGGTTGACGGTGTGTGAGCCGCGCCGGGTGGGCCAGCCCCGGGTCAGGATCAAATCTTTGATGGCCGTGGGCACACCGTCCAGCGGGCCAATGGGCGCACCCTGCTGCCAGCGCACCTCACTGGCGCGGGCGGCTTGCAGGGCGGCGGCCTCATCCACCAGGCAAAACGCCTTGAGCTGCGGGTTGATCTGGGCAATACGCGCCAGCACCGCCTGGGTGGCCTCCACCGGTGAGGCGGCCTTGCTGCGGTACAGCGCCAGCAGCTCGGTGGCGGTGCAGTTGGTGAGCTGGGTGGGGGTCAGCGGTGTGGTCATGGCCGGGCTCCGGGTTTGTCACTCAACGGTTGTGACTCGGCTTTCGTCACGCAACAACAGTGGCTCAAGGCTTGAAATCACCCGCCCACACCACCACCCACTTTGCAGGATCGATGTACTTGCGCAGCGCCGCCGTCACTTGCTCGGCATTGAGTGCAGCAATCGCGCCATCGGTTTGCTGCTGCAGCGCAAAACGGCGCTGCAGGTACAGGTTGCTGCCCAGCCAACCCGCCACCACCGGGTCTTGCGCCCGGGCCAGGCGGCGCTGGTTGAGCAGGCCGGCGCGGGCGGCGTCCAACTCGGCCTGGCTGAAGCCGTCTTGCAAGGCACGGCTGGTTTCTTGTTGCAGCGCGGCTTCGACCTTGGCCAGGTTTTGCGGCGCAAAAATGGCCTGCACCTGGAAGCTGGAATTGGGCTCGAAGTTGCTGAAGCTGATGCTGGAGCGCACGCCGTAGCTCAGGCCGTCTTGCTCGCGGATGCGCTTCCACAGGCGTGAGGTGGTGTCCGCCCCCAGCAGGTGGTTGGCCACCAGCAGCGCGGGGTAATCGGGGTGGGTGTCGTTGATGGCGAGCGATTGAGCCAGCAGCAGGTTGGCGTTGGCCTTGTCGGGTGTGGCCAGCAACTGGCGCAGCGGGGCGGTGGCCACCAGCGGCTGGGGGGCGCGCACAAACTTCAAGGCGCCGCCGGCCGGGGCCGACCAATCGCCCAGCGCAGCCGCCAGCGCGCCGCGTACGGCGGACACATCCATGTCGCCCACGGCGCTGAACTCACCGCTGGCCGCACTCAAAAAACGCCGGTGCGCGGCACGCACCTGGTCCAGCGTTGTGCCCTGCACGTCTTGCAGGGTTTCATCCAAGGTGGGCACGTAGCGCAGGTCACCCCGTGGGTAGGGGTTGCCGTGGCGCTGCAGGGCGTTGGCGGCCACTGCGGCCGGCTCATAACGCTGGGCGGCAATGCTGGCCAGGGCCTGGCGGCGCAGCTCTTCGGCGGCATCGGCCGGCAAGGCCGGGTCACGCAGCAGTTGGCCCACCAGGCTGATGACGGCCGGCAGGTGCTGGCGCACGGTGGTGATGCTGACCGACAGGCCCTGCCCACCGGCGCCAAAGCCCACCTGGGCCTGCAGCGCGCTGAAGCGGTCTTGCACTTGCGCGCGGCTCAAACCGGCGCCGCCTTTGTCGATCAAATTGCCCAGCGCGGTGATGGCGGTGGCCTGGCCACGCAGGCTGGTCTCGTCGCCAAAGCGCAGCGTCAAGCGGGCCTGCACCGCATTGCCACGGGTGCCTTTGGGCAGCAGCGCCACTTGCAGGCCGCTGGCCAGGGTGCTGGTCTGGGTGCGGGCGTCCAGGTTGGCGGGGGTGGCATCAAACGCTTCGGCCTGGGCCAGTGCCGGGTCGCCTTTGTAGCCCTGCAGCAGCGGCGCCACGGCCACCAGCGCGGGGGCGGGCGCACGCTGCGGGTTGTCGGTGGGCAGGTAGAGGCCGACGGTTCGGTTGTCGGGCTGCAGGTAGGCGGCGGCCACCCGCTGCACATCGGCCACTTTCAGGTTGCGCATGCGGTCGCGGTCTAAAAAATACAGCCGCCAGTCGCCGTTGGCGATTGCGGTGGACAGCGCCACTCCCACCCGCTCGGGGTTGTTGAAGCCCTCCATCCAAGTGTTGAGCCACTGGGTGCGCACCCGATCCAGCTCTTCTGCGGTGATGGGTTGGGTGGCCAGTGCGTCCACCGCTGCCAGCAGCGCCGTGCGGGCTGTGTCCACATCCTGGCCAGGCGCCAGTTGCGCGCCCAACATCAGCGGGCCGGGCTCGGCCAGGGCCCAGGCAAAACCAAAGATTGAGGCCGCGAGCTGGGTGTCCACCAGGCGTTTTTGCAAGCGGCCCGACGGCACGTTGGCCAGCACTTCGGCCAGTGCCTGCACGGCCATCGCGTCCGGGTGGCCAGCCGGCAGCGCATGCCAGGCCGCCAGCAAGAATGGCGCGCCGCCTTTGCGCCGCACGGTCACGCTGCGTTCACCGTCTTGCGCCGCGTCCACCGTGTAGGTGGGCTGCAGCACGCGGCTGGGTTTGGCGATGGGCCCGAAGGCCTGCGCTACCCAGGCCAGCACCTGCGCGCTGTTGAACTTGCCGGCCACCACCAGCGTCGCGTTGTCAGGCTGGTAGTGCAGGCGGTAGAAGGCCTGCAGGCGGCTGATGTCCACGTTTTCCACATCAGCCCTGGCGCCGATGGTGGATTTGCCGTAGTTGTGCCACTGGTACATGGCCGCCATGGTGTGCTGCAGCATGACGCGCACCGGGTTGTTTTCACCCGACTCCATCTCGTTGCGCACCACCGTCATCTCGGTGTCCAGGTCACTGCGGGCGATCAGGCTGTTGACCATCGCGTCGGCCTGCCAGCCCAGGTACCAGCGCAGGTTGTCGTCATTGGCGGCAAAACTGGCGAAGTAGTTGGTGCGGTCAAACCAGGTGGTGCCGTTGAAGCGCAGGCCGCGCCGACTCAGCTCACCCATCACCTGGCGGGTGGTGGGGGTGCCTTTGAAGATCAAGTGCTCCAGCAGGTGGGCCATGCCGGTCTCGCCATAACTCTCGTGGCGTGAGCCGACGCGGTAGGTCATGTTGACCGTGGTGCTGGGCTTGGTGTCGTCGGGCACCAGCAGCAGTTGCAGGCCGTTGGCCAGGCGGTATTCGCTGATGCCCTCGACCTGGGTCACTGCGGTCAGGCCGGCGGGCAGGGCTGCGGTGGGGGGTGCGGTGCTGGCTGCAGGGGCGGCGTTCTGGGCCTGGGCAGCAGCCACCAACATAAAACCGAACAAGGCCAACAAGGCGGTGGACAACAAGCGCATCGTGTTCATCGTGGTCACAGGTCCCGGGGTCTCAAAAGGCAGCGCGCAGTCTAGGCCGGCGCTGCCCGCTCGGCCTGCAGCTGCGCCAGCAGGCCTGGCAGCGACAAGGTCTGGCCCAGCAGCTCACCCATGTGGCGGGCGCAACGGCGTTGCACCCGCTCGAACGGGGTCCACTCGAAACCGTCCATCTCGGGCCGGCTGCGGCCCCAGCTGTCGGTGTAGTGGCTGTCGCAATGCAGGGTGGCGGTATCGATGCGCTGCACCAGCGTGGCAAACAGATGCAAATCCTTGCGCGCCATGTAGCGCATGCGGCCCAGGTCGGTCAGCGCTTGGCCGGTGAAATCCAGCCCGCATTCCTCACGGGTTTCACGCAGCGCGGCTTGCAGCGGGGTTTCATCCGGCTCGGCGCTGCCTTTGGGGATGTCCCAGTGCCAGGCGCCGGTGACATGGCACAGCAAAATTTCAGCCGCCGGGTTGAGCAACACGATGCCACAAGACAAGGTCTTCATGCGGCGGCCGCCGTGCTGCCGGGCAGGGCCGCCAACGGCCGCACCACCACCTGCCAGGTGGCCACGGTGGCCGCTGCGGACAGCACACCACAGCCCCAGACCACCGCGCTGTAGCTGCCGGTGGCGTCAAAAGCCAGACCCGCCAACCACGGCCCCAGCAGGTTGCCAAATGCAGCACCGGTGTACAGCGTGCCGATGATGGCCGACACCGCCCGGGCGCCAAAGAGATCCATGCACAACGCCGGCATCAACGACACGATGCCGCCGTAGCTGAGGCCCAGCAGCAGCGCAAATACCGCCATCGTGGTGTAGCCGCCCGCCACGCCCCACAACACAAACGTCAAGCCCATGGCCGCCTGCGCCAGCGCCAGAGTGCGCGGGCGGCCCATCGTGTCGGCCGGTGCGCCAATGGCAAACCGCCCCACCAGGCTGCCGATGCCGATCAAGCCCACCAGGCCCACGGCGCGGGCGTCGCTCACGCCCAAATCGCGTGCGGCGGCCGACACATGGGCAAACGGGATGAACATGCTGGGGCTGGCCAGCACCGCCATGCCGTACAGCCAGCGGAACTGCGGCGTGGCCAGCGCCTGGCGCAGGGTGTGGCCGGCCACCGCCGCACCGGCTGTGGCAGTGGCGGCCGGGGCGCGCTGGAGCAGCAACGTGGCGGCCAGGCCCAGCAGCAACACCCCACCGGCCAGCGCCTGCAGGGCGCCGCGCCACTGCAGCAAGCCGATCAAGGCCGTGGCGGCCAGTGGCACGGCCACCGTGCCGGCACCGATGCCGGCGCTGGCAATGCCGGCCGCCAGGCCACGGCGGGCTTTGAACCAGGGCTGTACACAGGCAATGGCCGGGGTGTAGACCAGCGCAATGCCCAGGCCGATGCCCACGCCGTAAGTCCAGTACATCGCGGTCATGGACGGCGCAACACTGCTGCCCAGCAAACCGGCGGCGATCAACACCATGCCGGCGCTGCAGACCCGCTGCGGGCCGTAACGGTCAGCCAGCAAACCACCCGCCGCACCGCCCAAAAAATAGACCAGGCCCGACAGGCCAAACACCAGCGACACATCGGCCCGCTGGGCATTGAAGGCTTGCGACAGCGGCGCAAAAAACGCGGCGAATGAGTAGGACACACCAAAGATCACCGCCAGCGCCACGAAGCACGCCCACACCACCACCCAGGCAGCGCGGGGTTCGGTTGGGCTTGGCGTCATCCAGCCAGTTTAGGGGGGTGCTGCCCGCCAGCCAGCCAGCGAGCGGGCATCGCCGATGGCGACCCGTCAGTGCGCCAAGGCCTGGTCTTGTGTCATCAGCCGCACACCCTGGGCCTGCATGGCCTGCAAGAAGGCCGTGGATTGCGGCGCAAAGCCAGCCACCGGGCTCATGCAGTCGGTCAGCAGCACCAGGCGTTGCGGCCGGCCTGAAGGCAGATGCGCCACCAGATGCTCGACCGTGGCGCGCACGCAATGGCTGCTGGCCTGGCCAGCAATCAGCAAGGTTTGGGCGCTGTCCAGCCGGCGCAGCAGCGCGGTGTTCAGCGCGGTGGCTGGGTCGGCCACATCGGGCACCTCGGCCTGCAGCGCGCTGTAGTGCTCGGTCCAGGGGTTGCTGCCTTTGCTGATGGCCTGCACCGGCTGCAGGTGGGCGCGCTCCCAGGCATTGCAGGCGGCCAGCACATCGGCATGCAGGCCCTGGCCCCAGCTGCCGATCTGGCAATGCACCGGCCACACCATCAGGCTGTAGCGCTGGTTGGCCTCCAGTGCGTCAAGATAGGCCAGCACACGTGGCAGCGCTTTGGGATCGGCCGGTTTGAAATCCCCCGCCCGCACCTGGCTTGCGGCGATGGGCGTGAACGGCGCCACGGCCCCACCCGCACCGGTGCGCCAGAACGGCGGGTGGGCAATGTCGATGTGGTGGTGGGCGTCCAGCGTGATGGTGATGGCGCCGATCTGCGCCTGCTGGCGCTGGATAAAGCCGGCCAAGCGCTGCAAATCAGCATGCGCACCGGCCACCGGCAGCGCGGGCGCCAGCGGCTGGCCGGTGGTCGGGTCCGTCGGGCAATGGCTGGGCGGCAGGTCGCAAAAGTCGTTTTGCGCGTCGATGATCAGCAACTGGGTGGGGTGCGGCATGGGGCGGTGCGGTTGATGGTGCGGTTGATGGTGCGGTTAATGGTGCGGGTGTGGGTGTCAGCCACGGGAATGTAGTGCTGCAGCGGGCTGCGCATAAACTGGTTTTCACCGTCCGCACCCACTGAGAGCGCCACCATGATTCTTGAAATTGCCGACATCCGCATCGTCCCCGGCCAGCAAGCGGCGTTTGAAGAAGCCATCCTGCGTGCTGCCAACACCGTGGCCAGCCAGGCCGCTGGCATGCTGGGCTGGCAGGTGCACCGTTGCATCGAAAGCCCGGAACGCCTGGTGCTGCAAATCCAGTGGGCCACGCTGGAGGACCACACGGTGGGCTTTCGCGAGGGCCCGCTGTTTGCCCAGTGGCGCGCCATCATCGGGCCGTTTTTTGCTGGCCCACCGCTGGTAGAGCACTTCACGCTGGTGGGCAAATCCGCCACCTTTGGCTGACCGGCAGGCACGCCATGACGTTTGCCACCGCTGTTGCCCAGGCCGAGTTGCACTTTGACTCGGGCGCTTTTTTCAAGCAACTGGCGCAGCGTGTGGCCTGCCGCACCGAAAGCCAGGAGCCCAGCAGCGCGCCGCTGCTGCAGGCCTATCTGACCGACCAGATGGCGCCCACGCTGCAAGCCCTGGGCTTCTGCGTGACGCTGCATGACAACCCGCTGCCCGGCGCGCCACCACTGCTGACGGCCGAGCGGCTGGAAGACCCCGCCCTGCCCACCGTGCTGTTTTACGGCCACGGTGACGTGGTGCGCGGCCACGCCGGCCAATGGGCCGAGGGCCGCGACCCGTGGGCCTTGACCGCAGCCACCGCCACGGCCAGCACCGGTGAGCGTTGGTACGGCCGTGGCAGCGCCGACAACAAGGCCCAGCACAGCATCAACATCGCCGCGCTGGCGGCGGTGCTGGGTGCGCGAGGCGGCCGGCTGGGCTTCAACGCCAAATGGCTGTTGGAGATGGGCGAGGAGACCGGCTCACCCGGCCTGGCTGAGTTTTGCCAGCAAGAACAACAGCGCCTGGCTGCCGATGTGTTGATCGCCAGTGACGGTCCACGCCTGCGCGCCAACCAGCCCACGGTTTTTTTGGGTTCACGCGGCGTGGCCAACTTCGATTTGGTGCTCAACGCCCGTGCCGGCGGCCACCACTCGGGCAACTGGGGCGGCCTGCTGCGCAACCCCGGCACCGTGCTGGCCAACGCCATCGCCTGCCTGGTGGACGGGCGCGGGGTGATCCGGGTGGAGGGACTGCGGCCGCCGCCTATCCCGGCGGCCGTGCGCGCCGCGCTGGCCGACATCAGCGTGGGCGGTGGCCCGGGTGATCCTGAGATTGACCTCAACTGGGGCGAGCCGGGTTTAAGCCCGCCCGAGCGCGTGTTTGGCTGGAACACGCTGGAGGTGCTGGCTTTTGTGTGCGGCAACCCGGCCCAGCCGGTCAACGCCATCCCACCCAGCGCCCGCGCCACGCTGCAACTGCGCTTTGTGGTGGGCAGCCAGGCCCACCGCATCCGCGAGCTGGTGCTGGCCCACCTGGCCGACCACAGCTTTGACGCCATCACCTGCAGTGAGCCAGTGGTGATGCAAGCCACCCGGCTGGACCCGGACAACGCCTGGGTGCGGCTGGCCCTGCACAGCCTGCAAGACAGCACCGGCATCCAACCCGCCCTGCTGCCCAACCTGGGCGGCAGCCTGCCCAACGGTGTGTTTGCCGATATCTTGGGCCTGCCCACCGTGTGGGTGCCGCACAGCTACCCGGCCTGCAGCCAACACGCGCCCAATGAGCATGTGTTGCCCGCGCTGCTGCGCCAGGGGTTGGGCATGACGGCGGCGCTGTTGTGGCGGGTAGGTGAACAGGCGGCCAGCTTGCCGCGCCTTCCACGCCGGCCGCGCTGACAACACACCAAACGCACGGCGCGAGGCCTGGGCCGTCGGGTGACCGGCTGCCTCCGTGTCATTCCGGGCCTGCGGCCCTCCCTTCTCTACCTGCGGCAACGGGTCACCCAACGCCCCGGGCCACTCCACCACCGTGGCATGCGGCGGCTTGCGCAAGCACAGCCCTCAGCATGCAGCCCACCTCAATCCAGACTGATGCTCTTGCGCTTGACCAGATCCGCGTGGATGCGCGATTTGACCTCGGCCTGGCGCACGATCTCGTCCGGTGACCACGGCAAAGTCTCAAACGCAAAGGTCTGGAAGCGGGCCTGGCTGGACGGCGGGCCGCCAAAGCTCCAGGCCACATCACCCACTGCCACCGAGGTGAACAACTGCGACACCTCGCGGAAGGGCACGTGTTGCATGGCCGTGCCGGTGGCCAGCTCCAGTTGCTCACCGCTCAAATGGCCGGGGCTGCCCACGCCCCAGGACCCGAAGGTCAACTTGTCGGGGTTGGCCTTGGCGGCGGCCACCAGGTCGGCCATGGACTTCCATGTGCTGTCAGCCGCCACCGCCACCATGAACGGGGTGCGGAACAACACCGCCACCGGCTCAAAGGTTTTGAGGGTCTCGAACCCACGCGCTTTGTAGAGGTGCGGCAAGGCGGTCAAGTGCGCGCTGTCGAGTTGCAGCAGGGTGTAGCCGTCAGCCGGCGCGCGCTTGGCAACCTCAATGGCAATGAAGCCACCACCGCCCGGCCGGTTGTCCACCAGCACCCGCTGGTTCCAGGCCTTGCCCAGCTTGTCGCTGACCAGGCGCAGCACCGCGTCTGGTCAGCTGCCAGCGGCAAACGCACTGACAAGGGTGACGGGTTTGGCGGGGAAGGCGTCAGCGGCCCGGGCGGGTAACGCGGTGAGCCAGGCGATTGGGGCGATGAGGCTGGGAACGAGTGCCAGCAGCGGGCGGGTGCGGTTTTTCATGGGTGATGGACAGTGCAAAGGTGACATGGCCAACACGTGATGCGGATGGACGGCAAAGGCAAGTGCTCAGCCCGCGTCAGGCTGGTTGGCCGGCGCGGCTTGCTGGAAGGCGGGCAGTGCGGCACAGGTGGCATCCACCGCGGCAATGCGCGGCCAGCGCTGGATGTCCACCTGGAAGCGGCGTGCGCTTTCCACCTGCGGCACCAGGTACACATCGGCCAGCGTGGGGGTGGTGCCAAAGCAGAACGCGCCGCGCTGCGCATCGGCTGCCAGCAGCGCCTCCAGCGCATCAAAGCCGTCGCTGATCCAACGGCCGCACCAGGTGTTGATGGCAGGCTCAGTGGCGCCGTAGTCCTTGCGCAAAGCCTGCAGGATGCGGCGGTTGTTGACCGGGTGGATGTCACAACCCACGATGGCTGCGAGCGCCCGCACCCGAGCCCGGTCCAGCGCGCCAGTGGGCAACAACGGCGGTGTGGGGTGGGTCTCGTCCAGCCATTCCAGGATGGCGGGGGATTGGATCAACACGGTGCCGGCAGGTGCGCCCTGGGCACCGTCCAGCACCAGTGCCGGCAGCAAGGCCTGCGGGTTGACGGCGCGGTAGGCGGGCAGCAACTGCGCGTCCATCCGCAAATCCACCGGCAGGTGGTCCACGGTTAAACCCTTGAGATTGAGGGCGATGCGCAGCCGGTGGGCCGTGCCGCTGCGGAAGAAGGTGTAGAGCTGCATGGTGTCTTTTAGCCCGTCATTCCGCCGCGCCCACGTGCAGGCTCACCTCACCCACACCCGCCACATGGCCGGTGATGTGGTCACCGGCCAGCACCGCGCCCACGCCCTCGGGCGTGCCGGTGTAGATCAAATCACCGGGCTGCAGGTGGTAGAACAAGGACAGATCCGAAATAATTTCGCGGATGTTCCAGATCAGCTTGTGCACGTCGGATTGCTGTTTGGTGATGCCGTTCACAGTCAGCGCGATGGCGCCTTGCTCGATCACCACGCCAGGCATGGCCACCACCTCGGAGCAGACCGATGACTGCTCCACATCCTTGCCCAAGTCCCAGGGCCGGCCTTTGTCACGGGCAGCCAGTTGCAGGTCGCGCCGGGTCATGTCCAGGCCGCAGGCGTAGCCGTAAATCAGGGTGTGGGCATCGGCCTGCGGCACGCGGAACCCGACTTTGCCGATGGCCACCACCAACTCCATCTCGAAGTGGTAGTTGGCAGTCTCTGGCGGATAGGCCACGGTGGCGCCAGAGGGTGTGAGCGTGCTGGGCGCCTTGGTGAAATAAAACGGCCGCTCGGCCAGTTTGTCCACCGGCTTGCCCATCTCCAGCGCATGCGCGTGGTAGTTGCGGCCGACAAAAAACAGGCGGTGGATGGGCAGGCGGGCAGCCTGGCCACGCACCGGCAGCGCATACACAGGCGGTGGGGTCCAGAGGTAGGTGGGTTGGCTCATGGGTTTGCTTTCGTGGGGTGTTTTTCAACGCGAGGAGGGGGTTCAGCGGATTTCGTAAACGCCCAGCTTGCGGTGCAACGGCGCCTCGTCGGCGATGAAGATGAAGGCCGGTGTGCTGCTGGCGCTGTTGCGCAAGGTGATGGGGCTGTAACCCGGGGCGCAGCAGGTGTCAGCCTCGGCCAGCGTGAAGTGCTGGTCATTCACCACCACCTCGGCGCCACCTTCAATGATGTGGAACACCGACGCCGGTGAGCGTGCCGGCAGCGCCAGCGTCTGGCCGGGGCGCAGCAGCAGTGCGTAAAAGCCCAGGATGTTCTCGGCATCGGCGCCGGTTTCGGGGTTGGTGTAGGTGAGCTGCACCGCGTCCAGATCCGGCCTGTCATCGGCCAGCGCCAGCAGTGCGGCACGCGCTTGGGCCCACGGATAACGCAGCATGGGGTAGGCCTTGCCGCTGCGGCCAAACACCGGTGTGGGCACCAGGCCGCCACCCAGATAGGCCCGCTCACTGCGGCCCGGCAGGGTGGCCTGGCGGCTGCCGGGTGTGTGGTAGCTCATGTGGTAGCTGGCCTCCAGGTAATGCACCAGCGGCAGGTCCAGCACGTCCAGCCAGATCACCGGCTGGTCACCATCGTGGCCATGTTCATGCCACAGGCCGGTGGGCGTCAGGATCAGGTCACCGCGCTGCATGGCGCAGCGTTCACCGTCCACTGTCGTCCAGGCGCCCTCACCCTCCACCACCATGCGCACCGCGTTGGGTGTGTGGCGGTGGGATGGTGCCCATTCGCCCGGCAGCAGCAACTGCATGCCCAGATAGATGGCCGCACTGGCCTGCATCTTGTCCAGCCCGTGGCCAGGGTTGGCCAGCACCAGCACGCGGCGCTCGGCTTTCTCGATGGGTGTCAACTCGCCCGCCTGCAGCAACAGGGGCTTGATGTCCCGGTAAGCCCAGGCCGTGGCGCGGGTGTTGGGCCGGGGTTTGTCAGGCGGCAACACGGCCCGCAAGCTGGGCCACAACGGCACCAGATTGAGGGCTTTGAGGCTGGCCAGATAACTGGCGGGCAGGTCTTCCAGGCGTCCCAGGTCGGTCATGGTGTGTTCCGTCGTGTGTTCCATCGTTTGCAGATCAAGCGGCCAGGCAATTCGAGACATTCCAGCCGTACAACCATTCCATCGCGTCATAAAAGCGCTCGGGTGTGCGGCCCTTCCACAAGTCGTTGCGCACCAGCCGCTCTACCCCTTTGGCGTGGTAGATGCGGCCCATCTCACGCGACGACAGCACGATGCGCGCGGTGCGCGCCACCCGCGAGCGTTGGTAGAGATCCAGTGCCGGCGCCCAGGCATTGCCAAACCGCTGCAGCGCCTGGCCCAGGGTGACCGCGTCTTCCATCGCCATGCAAGCACCCTGGGCCATGTACTGGGTGGTGGGGTGGGCGGCGTCACCCAGCAGGGTGGTGCGGCCATAAGTCCACTGGGCGATGGGCTCACGGTCGGCGGTGGCCCAGCGGCGCCAACTCTTGGGCAGGTCGATCAACTGGCGGGCCTGCGGGCACAGGCCTTGAAAATAGCTTTGCACCTCATCGCGGCTGCCGTCAGTCACGCCCCACTGCTCTGGCTGGCGGCTGTGAAAGGTGACCACCACGTTGTACTGCTCCCCACCACGCAGCGGGTAATGCACCAAGTGGCAATTGGGGCCGACCCAGATGGCGGCCGCGTTCCATTGCAAATCCACCGGAAAGTCCGCCTTGTCCACCACCGCGCGGTACACCACATGGCCGGTGACCCGCGCTTCGTCGCCCACAAACTGCTGGCGCACGACGGACTTGACCCCGTCCGCCCCAATCAGCGCCACGCCGTGGTGGGCGGTGCCGTGCTGGTCCGCCACGGTCACGCCGTGGGAGCTTTGGCTGATGTGCTCCACACGGGTGGCGGTGACGATCTGCACCTGGCCGGTGGCCAGGGCGCCGTCCAGCAGCGCGCCATGCACGTCGGCCCGGTGGACCACCGCATACGGATTGCCAAAGCGCTGGCGAAAGGCCTCACCGGTGGGGATCTTGCCCACTTGGTACGCGTCCAGCGCGTCGTGCATCACCATGTGGTCGGTGACCACGGCACGGGCGCGGGCGGTGTCACCAATGCCCAGCGCGTCAAACGCGTGGAAGGCGTTGGGCCCGAGCTGGATGCCGGCACCGATCTCGCCAATCTCAGGTGCCTGCTCCAGCACCTTGACCCGAAAGCCTTGGCGCACCAGCGCCAGCGCCGCCGCCAGGCCGCCGATACCACCGCCGGCCACCAGCACCGGCAGCCCGGCCTGTTCACCTGTCACCTTGTCCGCCATGTCAACCACCTCCATGTGTCTGCTGATCTATTGTGTACTAATCATCAGTACACTGATTGAAAGTGTAGTGATAGCATGGATTGACAACAAGTACGCGTAAACCCTTGGCCTCGTTTTTGACCCTGTTCAGCGTGGACTTCGATGCGCAAAACCAAGCCCCCCACTGCCTCACCACCGATTGACCTGGGCGACCTGCCCGGCCACCACATCCGCCGCCTGCAGCAAATTGCGGTGGCCATCTTTTTGCAGGAAGTGGAGCCGCACGGGCTGACCCCGGTGCAATTTGGCGCGCTGCACACGATTGGCAGCAACCCGGGCCTGGACCAGCGCACCCTGGCCGGCAGCATCGGGCTGGACACGTCCACCGTGGCCGGTGTGGTGGACAGGCTGGAGGCGCGAGGCCTGCTGCAGCGCGGCGCCTCAGCGTCGGATCGGCGGGTGCGGCTGTTGACGCTGACCGCCGACGGCCAGGCACTGCTGGTGGACGCGATGCCGGCGGTGCTGCTGGCCCAGCAACGCATGCTGGCGCCGCTGCCTGCGGGCGATCAGGTGGAATTCATGCGCATGCTGCGGGCGCTGGTGTTGGCCAACAACGGCATGAGCAGGGCGCCGAGTGGGGGGTGAGGTGGGTCGGCCCTGGTACAGCTTGATGAGCGTGCTACAGCAGCAATGGCTCAAACTGGCCAGATCGGGCAGTCGATTGGTCCCGGGCTGAACTTCAAAATGGACGGACACATGGCACGGGTCTTCATCTGTTACCGCAGGCAAGACAGCGAAGCCTACGCATCGGCGCTGCGCCATGAGATTGAACGCCGCTTCGGGTCGAACTCAGTGTTCCAGGACATCAACTCAGTCATGTCGGGCAGCCACTTCCCGACCGAGATCAAGGCCAGGCTGTCCGAGTCGGACGTGGTCTTTGTGTTGATCGGCCGCCGCTGGCTGGTGGCTGAAGACGGTGCCGGCAGCCGACTGCATGACCCTGACGACTGGGTGCGGCACGAGATTCGTGAGGCCCTGCGCTTGGGTAAACGGGTGGTACCAGTGCTGGTGCAAGGCGCGCAAATGCCCAAACCGGGTGACTTACCCGACGACATCCGGCGCGTTGCCGAACTCAATGGTTATGTGTTGAGCAACGTGGCAGCCGACGGTGTGCGCCTGTGTGACATCGTTGAGCAGCGCATGTCGGTGCTGGAGCCTGCAGCAATCATGGCGCTGGCAGCGGGCGTCGGCGCCGCACTGCGCTCAGGCTTGCGCAATGCGGTATCCAACGGCGTGACACTGCAAGAATTTGAGCCCGGCAGCCTGGCCGTGGTGCGCTGGTTTTTTGACTTGGCTGGCATATCGCTGCAGTACCCGATCCTGTTACTCGGGCTGCTGTTGGCGCTGCGTGTACGTACCGGCTGGCGGTTGGAGGAGATTTTTCGCGTTGTTGCCTGTGCCGCCCTGGGTGTCGCAGCGGCCCATGCCGTTGTTTCGCCCTTGATCAAAGACGTGCCGCCGCAGCACGTCATGCTGGGCACCATCAAGCTGTGCTTCTGGTTCACCGGGTTGGCGGCGGGCACGGCCATTGGCGTCAATGCCTTTGCCAGCAGCTTGCAGATACGCCGGTCACAGTGGCTGAAGATCGGCGCCGGCTTGGTGGCATTTGCCACCTTGGGCTCTTTGCTGCAGGTTGGATTCTTCCAACTACCAAACCTGTCCAGTTGGACCAACAATCCCCGGACGCTGTTTTGGGGCCCCGTCTTTTTTGGCACCAGCATGTTGTGGATGGCACTCACCAGTACCCGACGCATGCCCGCACGCACTTGGCTGCTGCATCTGATCTTACCGGTGTTGCTGGGCATGCTGTTTGCCGATCTGCTGAGCGCGGCCACCCAGCCATTCCGAGCCGCATCGCTAACACCAGCGGGCGCACAAGTCGTGGCCGCCAAGCAGGCATTGGACAGCGCGCTGTTTTTTGGCATCGTCGCCGGGCTGGCAGTCTGGCGCATCAACCGCATGGCAATCCAGGCGGCGTGATGCGATCAGCGGGCGACGGCAGCATTGAGGGCAAGCGGCTTCAGCGGCGGCTTGCCCAGAGCGTCGGCGCCTGCAGCGACTTGTGCAAGCGCTCATTGGGTTGTGGCAGCAGTGGCGGCGTGTCCAGCCGCGACAGAAACTCGGCATAGGCGACAGCGCTGGCCGCCTGCCAGTGCGATCCGGCAGCGTGTCCTCGGCAGCGCGCCGTGCAGCACTCACGATGGAGTCCGTGCGTGTCGAACCCAAGGTGCGCAGGCCGCCCCCAATGCTTCACGACAAACACTGACCCTTCAACCAGCAGTTGAACGAATCACGCAATCCCTGTTGTCCTCGGCCTTGAGGATGCACGCCCAAAAGGCTGAACCTAGATTGCGCATGTGCGACACAGCCGACGGCGGGTCGCCCCGACTCAACAAAGGACTGCCATGGTCACCACTGCTGCTACCGCGCCGATCAACCTCAACGCCCCGCTCAAATGGACTGATGCCAGCCCACTGCAACTACAAATGCTGCGCGCGCTGCAGGGCAACATCCTGAAAGGCCACGGCCGTCATTTCACTGCCAACATCTTCATTCAATTTGGTGCCGACACTCGAGTGTCACGCCGATTGATACGCGACATTGCCAACCATCACGTCACTGACGCCCATGCTCAATTGCTGGCCGCAAAGCAGTTCAAGCACAACAGCAAACCCGGCGGTGACTTCTGCCACGTCGCGCTGTCGTTCACCGGCTACACCGCGCTGGGCGGAGGCGACAACGCGCCCGCAGACCCAGATTTCAGGAGCGGTATGCGCGACACGGCGAGCTTGCGCGCACTTGGCGACCCCGACCTGAGCGACTGGGAAGATGCCTTCCGCAAACCCCTGGACGCCATGGTCTTGGCCGCAGCGGAGACCGAAGGCACCTGCGCCCGCTTGACCGGCAAACTCATTGCGCTGATTGAGGGCGCTGGCGCAACAGTGGTCCACATTCAGCGGGGCAAACAGCTGATCAGCGCTGCCGGCGAAGGCATTGAGCATTTCGGCTATGTCGATGGCCGCAGCCAACCATTGATGCTGGTCGAAGACATCGACGCAGAAGCAGGCGCAACGGGCACTGCGCGATGGGACCCGCAATTCCCGCTATCGACTGCATTGGTGGTCGATGTTGGTGTTACTGCGGCGCCAGACAACCAATACAGCTTTGGCAGCTACTTCATATTTCGCAAACTCGAACAGCATGTGCGTCGGTTCAAGAAGCGCGAGCAGGAAATTGCCGACATCCTGAAGCTCAAGGGTGATGATCGCGAACTGGCGGGCGCGATGATTGTTGGCCGCTTCGAAGACGGCACGCCGGTGACGATGTCAAACACCGCCCGAACAGCACAGCCACCATTCGACCAAGTGCCGCCTAACGACTTCAACTACGACGGGGACGAGGGTGCGCGCTGTCCGTTTCATGGCCACATTCGGAAGACCAACCCGCGCGGCAGTGGTGGCAAGGAAAGCGAGACCGATGAACGAAAGCACCTGATGGCGCGGCGCGGCATCACTTATGAAGATGTCAAACGGGTCGTCCACCCGGATGAGTTGCCCGAAGCCGACGACTCAGCAGCGTTTGATCTCCACGTTGCGCCGCACTTGCCAGATGGTGGGGTCGGCCTGCCCTTCATGGCGTACAACAATGACATCGGCAACCAGTTCAAATTCACCCAGCGCTTCTGGGCCAACGCCAACAACTTTCCAGGCGGCAAGGCCAATACCAACAACGGCATGGATCCTGTCATTGGCCAGGCCACAACGCCAGGCGACCAGCGGATGCCGACTGTGTGGGACGACACACGTAAACCCGACGACCTGACCTGCGCCTTCTCTGGCCATGTGCAGATGAAAGGCGGTGAGTACTTCTTTTCACCCAGCTTGCCGTACTTGAAGGGTTTGTAGTCGGTTGCCGGCAGGCCGTGCGGCAGTCTCGTTGCCCTGAAGCCGCCTGAGTCGGGGTGCAAACATCGGCACATCAATCAGAAAAGACCCAACACCCTCAAATCCGGTACACCCGCCCCGCCGTGCCCGAGAACAACGCCGCCTTCTCATCGGCTGACGCCCCCTCAGCCAGCCGCTTGAAGGCGTTCCACAACACCGCATAACCACTGCTGATCTTGTCCACCGGAAAGTTGCTCTCAAACATGCAGCGATGCGCGCCAAACGCGTCGATGCAGGTCTCGATCCACGGCCGCCAAGCCTCGGCAATTTGCAATGAACTGGGCGGCACTGGCAAACTGAAGTGCTCAAACATGCCCAACCGCATGCCCAGCCCACCCAGCTTGACCGTGACATTGGGGCACTGCGCCAGCGCCTGCATATCCGCCCGCCACACTGCAAATGTGGCCTCCCCTTTTCCGGCGTACGGCCCCACGCCCAGCGGCCCGCCGACATGGTTGAGGATGATGCTGGTGCCGGGGAAGGCCTGCGCCAGCGCAATCACATCCGGCAACTGCGGGTGGTATTGCCAGGCCTCAAAGGACAGCCCCAGCGGCGCCAGTTGCGCAAAACCTGCGCGAAAGCTGGCGTCGCCGTACAAGCCTGGCGGCGGGTTGGTGTGGCTGTTGCGGATGTCGGCGCTGGCGTCCCAACCACCCGCATGGCGGATGCCCCGGAAGCGCCCGTTGCCGGCGGCGATCTGCGCCTGCAGCACCTCCTCCACCGCTGCGCCCAAGGTCAAATCGGCATGGCTGACGATCGCCGCGCAGGCGCGTGTGGGGCCCAACACCTTGTCGTAAGTACCACTGGCCGCCATGGCCGCCACGCCGTTGGCAAATTCAGTCTCGCCCACGGGTTTGAGCTGGGCCAGGCCGGCGGCGCGGTAAAACGCCATGCAGTCCACAAACACGGTGGCGCTGATGTTGTGGCCGCTGCTGGTGTCGGCCAGCAACTCAGGTAACAGATAGCGGTGCTGCGGCCGGTCCCACAGGTGATGGTGGGGATCGATGATGGGCAGCAGTGGGTCCAGGATGGGCTCAGGCGCTTGCAGCGCCAGCCAGTCATCGTTGTTGGTCACGGCGGTGCCGATGGCGTGTTTGGATTTCTCGGGGGCCATGCGGGTCTCCAGGGTGATGGGCTTGATGGAACCAGTGTCACCGGGTGGTGGCTGGGCTGGCAATCCGCTGCAACACCCGACCGCAACACCGGCAGCAACACCGGCCACAACACCCAGCCCGCCAGCCCGCCCATCACCACGGGATATTGCTCGGCTGGTTGTCCAAAATTCAGCGAGTATGGCCAGGGGCCTGCCGCCTAACCTAGCGACTTGTGCCAAGACCCGCCGGAGCCCACCATGCCGTCACAGCAAACGCTGCTGCAAGCGCTGCCCCACCCACTGCCCACCACGTCCCGCCTGCCGGCACCCTGCCGCGACGAGGCCACCGTGCTGCAAGCCCTGCTGGCCAGCCTGCGCGCCGGGCCGGGGCTGGATTGGTCTGCGGTGATCCACACCGCCACGCCCTGGGTGCTGGCGGTGCGCGACACACCAGCGCCGTTCTGGGCGATGGAGTCGCTGCTGCGTGAATACCCGATCTCCAGCGCCGAGGGCTTGGCGCTGATGCGCCTGGCCGAGGCCTTGCTGCGGGTGCCCGATGCCCAAACCGCCATCGCGCTCACGGCGGATCAGCTGGGCCGGGCTGATTTCTCGGGTGGCGCGGTGGCCGGCTCACAGCACAAATTGCTGGCCGGTTTGTCGGCCAGTGCGCTGGGCCTGGCGCAGCGCCTGTTGCCAACCATGGACAACAGCCAACCCAGCCTGCTGGACCGCCTGGGCGCACAAACCGTGGTGGCCGCCACGGTGCGGGCCATCGGCCTGCTGGGCAAGCAGTTTGTGCTGGGCCGCAACATTGCCGAGGCACTGGGCGAGGCGCGCAGCCAGCGTCGCGAGCAAGCCCGGCTGCGTTTTTCGTTCGACATGCTGGGTGAAGGCGCCCGCACCGATGCCGACGCGCTGCGCTACGGCGCGGCCTACCGCAGTGCGCTGCTGGCGATTGCGGCTGCAGTGCAAGGCGGCAGTGCGCCCCGAGGCCCGGCGGAGCGGGACGGGCTGTCGATCAAGTTGTCCGCGCTGCATCCGCGTTATGAAGAATCGCAGATCGACCGGGTCATGGCCGAGCTGTTGCCCCGCATCACCGCCTTGATCGACATTGCCGCTGCAGCCGACCTGAACCTCACCATCGACGCCGAAGAGAGTGACCGGCTGGAGCTGTCGCTGCATGTGTTTGAGGCCCTGGCCGACCACATCCAACGCACCGCGCCGGGCTGGACCGGTTTTGGTCTGGCCATCCAGGCCTACCAGACCCGTGCGCTGGAGATGATTGACGCGGTTGCGGCGATAGGCGCCGCGCGTGGCCTGCGCTTCATGGTGCGGCTGGTCAAGGGTGCTTACTGGGACGGCGAGATCAAACGCGCCCAAGAGCTGGGCCTTGCCGGCTACCCGGTGTTCACCCACAAACACCACACCGACATTGCCTACCTGGCCTGCGCCCAGGCGCTGTTAGGCCACCATGCCGTGATCCTGCCGCAGTTCGCCACCCACAACGCTGGCACGGTGGCGGCCATTCTGCAGATGGCAAATGCGGCAGCGGCGGCAGCGGCGGCAGGTGCGGCACGGCAGGTGGGTGGCCCGCACGCCGGCCGTTTTGAAATGCAGCGCCTGCACGGCATGGGCGAGGGTGTGTTCCGCGAGGTGCTGGCGGCCCGGCCCGACATCAGCCTGCGCATTTATGCCCCGGTGGGTGAGCACCGCGACCTGCTGGCCTACCTGGTGCGCCGGCTGCTGGAGAACGGCGCCAATTCGTCGTTTGTCCACCAGTTGGCGGATGCCGCTGTGGCGCCTGAAGATTTGCTGCGCTCACCGCTGGCAGCGTCAGACCAGCCCGGCCAGCCGCTGCCCAGCACCCTGTTTGGCGCGGCACGCATCAACAGCAGCGGGCTGGACTTGGGCGTGCCCGAGCAGCGTGCGCCGCTGCTGGCGGCCATCCGCAGCGCCAAGCTGCCCACCGTGCCGCTGGCCAGCGCGCAAGACGTGGTACCGGCGATGGAGGATTTAAGCGCCGGTTTCGAGCCCTGGGCTGCCCTGCCCGTGGCCCACCGCGCCGCCGTGCTGCAGCGTGCTGGTGACCTGCTGGACGCCCGCCTGCCGCAGTTTTGCGGCCTGCTGGTGCAGGAAGCCGGCAAGACCCTGGGCGACTGCGTGGCCGAAGTGCGCGAGGCCGTGGACTTTTGCCGTTATTACGCCAGCCAAGCCGCCGAGAAGCTGGTGCCCATCACCCTGCCCGGCCCCACCGGTGAAAGCAATACCTTGCGCCTGCACGGCCGGGGCGTGTTTGTCTGCATCTCGCCGTGGAACTTTCCACTTGCCATCTTTGCCGGCCAGGTGGTGGCCGCGCTGGTGGCCGGCAATGTGGTGGCGGCCAAACCGGCCGAGCAGACACCCGGCGTGGCAGCGGCATTTGTGGCGCTGTTGATCGAGGCCGGTGTGCCTGCCGACGCAGTGCAACTGCTGCACGGCCCGGGTGAGACGGTGGGCGCAGCGCTGGTGGCGCATCCGGCCACCGCCGGGGTGTGTTTCACCGGCAGCACGGCCGTGGCCAAACTGATCCAGCGCAGCCTGGCGGCCAGTGACGGCGCCATCGTGCCGCTGATCGCTGAGACCGGTGGCCTCAACGCCATGATTGTTGACAGCAGCGCCCTGCCCGAGCAGGTGGTGGACGCAGTGGTGCAAAGCGCTTTCCGCAGCGCCGGCCAGCGCTGCTCGGCGCTGCGGCTGCTGTGCGTACACGAAGGCATTGCCGACGCGGTGATCGCGATGATCCAGGGCGCAGCGGCGGAGCTGACGGTGGGTGACCCGAGCGATCTGGCAACCGATGTCGGCCCGGTGATTGACAAAGAAGCCTTCGACCACATCGCGGCGCATGTCAAACGCCTCGGTGCATCATCAAAAACGCTAATTCGGCCTGTAGCCCGCGAAAAACTTGCGCAAGCAGCTCCTGATTTAATAGCAAACTTAATTCGACCCGCAGCCTTTGAAGTCGCCAGCCTGGCAGAAGTTAAAGACGAAATCTTCGGCCCGGTGCTGCAGATCGTCCGCTGGGGCAGCGGCGCGCTCGCCACGCCTGAAGACGTCATCGCACAAATCAACGCCCTCGGCTATGGACTGACTTTAGGCATCCAGACCCGCATCGATTCGCGCGCGCAGGCGCTCGCTGCCGCGGCGCACGTCGGCAACATCTACATCAATCGCAACATGATTGGCGCCGTCGTCGGCGTGCAGCCCTTTGGCGGCGAGGGCCTGAGCGGCACCGGTCCGAAAGCGGGCGGGCCGCATTATTTGTACCGCTTTTGCAGTGAGCAAACCGTGACCGTGAACACCACGGCTGCGGGGGGCAATGCGGCTTTGCTGGCGGGTTGAACGCCAGCCTTGTTGCCTGCGCTAGCGAGCAATACGACGTTGGCTGGTCGACGCCACTGCGCCCAATCTAGTTTTTACCGCTACCGCTGCCCCTGCCGCCACTGCTTCCACCGGAACCCGAACCAGAACCAGAACCGGAGCCGGAGCCACTGGAACCGGAACCGGAACTTCCAGAACCGGAGGTGCCAGAGCCAGAACTGCCTGAACCGGAGCTGCCGGAGCCGGAACTTCCAGAACCCGAGCTCCCAGAGCCAGAGGTGCCAGAACCCGAAGTGCCTGAACCGGAGGTGCCAGAGCCAGAGGTGCCAGAACCGGAGCTGTCAGATTCCGAACCACTTTTGCCCTTGCCTGCTGAGTCCGACGAACTCGATCCCTTGCCTGATGAACCCGAGCCCGAGCCACTGCCGCCATCGCGGCCACCGCCGCCTTTGTACAGCACGCTGTCCACTGTGATGCGCTGGTCGGCGCCGACGTGGCCGCTGATCTGCACGCGCTGGTCGATGGCCAATTGGGCGCTGGTGTCGCCGTTTATTTTGGCGCCGTCGCCCAGCTGCAGCGTTTCCCCGCCCAGGCTGAAAGAGCGCGGCCCGAGGCTCTGGATATAGCCCTCCAGCACCACGCGGTCAACCCGGCCCAGGCCGGCGCGCGTCGGTTCGGCTACCAGCTGATTCGCGTGCAGCACACCGCTGCGCCAGCTCCCGCTGACCCACACTTCCTGCCCGGCCGTCAGCGTCAACGGCAGCGCAAGGCCGCCCAAATCGACCGGCGTGTTGCCCACTTTCAGACGCTGACCCTGCACGCTGGAAGCCGGCCCGCGTACCTGAGCCAGTGCCTGCGAATGTGCCTCTGCCGGTGCGCGCCACGGCTCAATGCGCGACGCCGCAATGTCACCGCTGGCGCGCCGCAAGCCGCCCACGCGCACCCAGTCGCCCGTCTTCAGCCCGGCCAGGTCGGCGGGCTCCAGCGCCACTACTGGCTGACCCATCACCTGCAACTCGCCGGTGGCCGCATCCACCGCGTCGAGCGGCCCGACCAGGGTGTGAACCGTGGCAATGCTGCGTGCCGTGGTTTGCGCGCCGCTGCCTGCTGCCGTCACGGCCGTCACCGCCACAACCTGGCCCACCAGTAGCTGGCTGGCCAGGCCGGCCTGCCCGCCGTCCCACACCGGAGTGGCTGCGTCGTACTGCACTTCGATGCCGTTGACGCAGATGCTGGCAAAGCCGCTG
>JAYVLI010000149.1:0-10013 GCA_043759535.1 Betaproteobacteria bacterium
CGACACCATCCGCCAGATCCTGACGCACAGTGAGGCGCGCTGGCTGTTCATCGGCAAGCTCGACGGCTGGGCCGGCATGCGGCCGGGCGTGGAGGCGGCAGTCAAGACCGGCTTGGCTTGCATCCGCATGCCGCTGGCCTCGCCACTGGCCGAGATGCCGGCCGGCACCGACGACTGGGAGGCGATTGCCGCCCGCACGCCGCCGTTGGCGGGCAACCCGGTGCGTGACGGCGACGAGCTGGCCACCATCATGTACACCTCGGGCACCACCGGGGCGCCCAAAGGCGTGATGCACAGCTTTGGCACGTTTGCCTGGTCCATCACCAGCGGCCTGAAACGCATCACCAAGCTCAACGAGAGTGCGCGCATCCTCAGCTACTTGCCGCTGTCCCACGTGGCCGAGCGCGCGCTGGTGGAGCACGGCCTGCTGCAAACTGGCCTGCAGGTGTTTTTTGCCGACAGCCTGGAGACCTTTACCCAAGACCTGCAGCGCGCCCGGCCCACAGTATTTTTCTCGGTGCCGCGGCTGTGGGTCAAGTTCCAGCAGGGGGTCTCAGCCAAGATGCCGCCGGCCAAGCTGAACCGGCTGCTCAAGATCCCCATCTTGAACACCATCGTCCGCAAGAAAATCCTCACCGCGCTGGGCCTGGACCAGTGTGAATTTGCCAGCGGCGGCGCCGCGCCCATGCCGCCCGAGCTGCTGAACTGGTACAGCCGGCTGGGCTTAAACATCGTCGAGGCCTACGGCATGACTGAGAACTGCGGTGTCTCGCACGCCACCCTGCCCGGCGCGCCCCGGCCCGGCACCGTGGGCCCGGTGTACGACGGGGTGTTGTGCCGCATTGACCCGGCCAACGGCGAGGTGCAGATCAAGAGCGAGGGCAACATGCTGGGCTACTACCTGGAGCCCGAACTCACCGCCCAGGCCTTCACCGCTGACGGCTGGCTGCACACCGGCGACAAGGGCAGCATTGCGGCCGACGGTTACCTCAAGATCACCGGCCGGGTGAAGGATTTGTTCAAGACCAGCAAGGGCAAATATGTGGCGCCCGCGCCCATCGAAGACAAGCTGGTGATGCACAACGCGGTAGAGGCCTGCTGCGTGACCGGCGCCAACCTGGGCCAGCCACTGGCGGTGGTGATGCTCAACGCCGACGCCATCCGCAGCGCCGGTGATGCGGCCGGCCGCAGCGTGCTGCAAGACTCACTGGGCGCCCACCTCAAGACCATCAACGCCACGCTGGACCCGCATGAGCAACTCGACAGCCTGATCGTGGTGACCGAGCCGTGGACGGTGGACAACGGCTTCATCACGCCCACTTTCAAAGTCAAGCGCAACCGGGTGGAGGAGGTGTACGGCGCGCGTTACGAGGGCTGGTCCACAGCCCACCAGCCGGTGGTGTGGGCGGACCGCTGAGGGCTTGATGACTTGACGATTTGGCGGCCACCCAGCCTGCATCCGGTGGCCGTGCCCTGGCGTAAGACTGCGCATGTTGCCCCGCCCTGTTGCTGCCCCGATGCTGTGGATTGTTGTTGCTGCGCTGTTGTGCCTGCTGCCCTTGGCGGCGTTTGCCGCCGGGCCGCTGGATGTCCTCAACGCCCTGGCTGCGGTGGGTTCACGCCAGGCGGCCACCGACGTGGCCTACGGCGCACTGCCGCGCCAGCGGTTGGACATCTACCAACCCAGCAGCCCGGCGCCAGCGGCCGGCCATCCGGTGGTGGTGTTTTTTTACGGCGGATCGTGGAACCAGGGTGAGCGGGCCGATTACCGTTTTGTCGGCGAGGCCCTGGCCGCCCGGGGCGTGCTGACCCTGGTGGCCGACTACCGGCTCTACCCCGCCGTGCGCTACCCCGACTTTTTGCTGGACTGTGCGCAGGCGCTGGCCTGGGGCCTGCGCGAGGCGCCACGCCTGGGCGGTGATGCGCGGCGGGTGTATGTGATGGGCCACAGCGCTGGCGCCTACAACGCGGCCATGCTGGCGCTGGACCCCTCGTTGCTGGCGTCCACTGGCCAATCGCCCCAGGTCCTGGCTGGGTTTATCGGCCTGGCCGGCCCGTATGATTTTTTGCCCATGACCAACCCAGACGCCCAGCCGGTGTTCTTTCACCCCCACTACCCACCGGGCACCCAGCCTCTGGCGCACGCCAGCGCTGCGGCGCCGCGCAGCCTGCTGTTGGCCGCGCAAGACGATGCGCTGGTCAACCCCCAGCGCAACAGTGTGGGCCTGGCCCGGGCACTGCAAGCGGCCGGTGTGCCGGTGCAGCTGAAGCTGTACCCCCGCGTCAGCCACGCCACGCTGGTGGCCGCGATGGCCGGGCCGCTGCACTGGTTGGCGCCGGTGCTGGACGATGTGCTGGGCTTTATCGCCCTGCCGCCTGGCCCACCGGGCTGAGGCGCTGGCCGTGTGCCGTGGCCCTGCGCGCTTGTGCAGTGGTGCCGCCTGACCCCCCTGTCTTCGGGGCTGCCGACGCCGCAGCGCCTGTGCAAGCATGGCATGACGCTCATCCATTGCGTTCACCATGCGTTTGTTGTTGCTCACGTCGCTGGCCCTGTTTGTGGTCGCACCTGCCCAGGCTGTGGCGGCGCATGCCCATGCCGGCCACACAACCGACCACACCACCGGCCACACCACCGGCAACCCGCCTGCGCACGGTGCGCGGGAGGGTCTGGTGGCCGATATCAGCACGCTGGTGGCCGGGCTGGGCCAGGCGCCGCGTGCCGCTGAGCCCGCTGTGGGTTTGAGCTTTGGTGACGGTGCGGTACCCAGCAGCCCGGCAGACGCACACCTGCTGGGTGCCGGTAGCTGGGCTGCCTACGATCAGCGGGCGGATGTGCCGCCCGGCGGCCAGCAGTACCCGGTGCAAAACTCGGCCCTCAGCATGGCCGGCTACAGCAGCGCGATGGCCGAGCCCGCAGGCTGGGCCGTGGTGGCCGCTGCGGTCTTGACGCTGCTGGGCTTGCTGGGCCTGCGCCGCCGCACGCGCTAAAACCGCATGCACGGGTGGCGCCAGCCAGCCGCCCAGGCGCTTCAATCCACCTTGGCGCCCGAGGCCTTGACCACCGCCGCCCATTTCTTGGTTTCGGCGGCGATGAAGGTGACAAAGTCAGCACTGCCCATGCCGCCGGGGATGGCGCCTTGTGACAACAGCCGCTCTTTGAGTGCCGGGCTGCTGAGGGCTTTGGCCGTTTCTTGCTGCAGCCTGGCCACCACCTCGGGTGGTGTGCCGGCCGGCGCCAACAGGCCAAACCAGCTGCTGGCCTCGTAGCCTTTCAACGCTGCGCCGCCGGCCTCAGCGATGGTGGGTAGCTCGGGCAGGGCCTCGGACCGCTTGGCGCTGGTCACGGCCAGCGCCTTGAGCTTGCCGGCCTTGATCTGCGGCAGCGCTGACGGCAGGTTGTCAAACATCAGGTCGGTGCTGCCGCCGATCAAATCAATCAGTGCCGGGCCGGAGCCCCGGTACGGAAAGTGGACCATGTAGGTGCCGCTCATGCTTTTGAACAGTTCACCCGACAGGTGGATGGAGGTGCCGTTGCCCGAGCTGGCCATGTTGAACTTGCCTGGGTTGGCCTTGGCGGCGCGGATGAAATCGGCCACGCTGTTGATGTTGTACTTTTGCGCCAGCGCGGGGTTCACCACCAGCACGTTGGGCACCCCGGCCATCAAGGTGATGGGCGCAAAGTCCTTGACCGGGTCAAACGGCAGCTTGGGGTACAGCGCGGCATTGATGGCGTGGGTGCCCACGGTGCCCATCAGCAGGGTGTAGCCATCGGGCGCGGACTTGGCCACGTCGGCCGCGCCGCTGTTGCCACCGGCGCCGGGCTTGTTGTCCACCACCACCGGCTGGCCCAGCGCTTTTTGCAGCTCGGGCGCCAGGCTGCGGGCCAGGATGTCAGTCGTGCCACCGGCGGCAAACGGCACCACCAGGCGGATGACCTTGGCCGGCCAGGCGGCTTGGGCCAGGGCAGTGGCTGGGGCCAGGCTGGCGGCGATCAGCAGCGGT
Organism: Betaproteobacteria bacterium; assembly: GCA_043759535.1. Lineage (GTDB taxonomy): Bacteria > Pseudomonadota > Gammaproteobacteria > Burkholderiales > Burkholderiaceae_C > Pseudaquabacterium. The sequence goes on from JAYVLI010000149.1 coordinate 4,003, forward strand.
GCTGCCAACACGCTGCGGCGGGTCACGGTGTTTGCAGGTGGTGTTGGGGGGTTGCGGCGCATGCGGGTCTCCGGTGTGTTGTGACCGGAGTTTGCCGCATGCCCGGCGGCTGGCTGAGCGTCAGTGCGCTGGCACCCTGACGGCCTTGATGACGGCCGCCAACACCGCCGCCACCTCACTGGCGTCCATGTCAAACGGCGCGCACCTGGCCTGCAACGCCTGGGCGGCCTGGGCAAATGTTTGCGCGGTGGCCAGTTGCCCGGTCTGCAGGGCGGCTTGCGCAGCCAGGGTGGCGGCATGCAGTTGCAGGCCGGGGCGGTGCAGGGCCACGCTGCTGTCATGCAGGCTGCGGCAGGCGGCCAAGGCTTGGTCTGGCGGCTGGTGGCGCGCCAGCTCCAGCAGCATCAGCGCCCGGTTGAAGGGGGAGGCCAGGCGGGCGGCCAGGGCTTGCAGCTCATCGCGCAGGCCGCTGTTGCTGCTGTTGGCTGCGCCAGCGCCGCCCGCAAACACCCGTTGCCAGCGCAGGCGCAGCGTCAGGCGGCGGCCGTAAAACCGCTCGGCCACGCCGGTGGTCTCTTGCGCCAGCACGGCGGCTGCGGCGTCGGCCTGGCCCAGCGCAATCCACATTTGCGCCAGGTGGTTGGCGGCCAGCAGGCATTCGGTGCGGCGGTAGTTGTTGTCAGGCCAGGTGGCCATCTCGGCCAGCGCACCTTGCAACATGCTGGTGGCCTCGGTGCTGCGGCCCAGCTCATACAGCACGGCACCCAGGTGGATGTCGATCTTGATGCCGCTGCCGCTGCTGCCATACAGCCGCTCGCGCTGTTCGCGGGCCTGGCTGAGCACGGCTTGAGCCGCCGGGTATTCACCGCGCCAGTAGTGCATGACGCCCAGGTTGCTCATGGCCGGCAGGGCGTTGGGCCAGTCTTGCTCGGCGGTGGACGCTTGCAGGGCCAGCGTGGCCTCGGGCACGGCGTCGGTCAAGCGGTCACCAAACGCAAAAATGGCGGAGCGTGCCAGGTGGTAGGCCGCCAGCTTGGCCAGGCTGCCGGCTTTGGCGTGTTGCGCCACCCAGGGTTGGTGGACTTGCAGCAGGGCCAGCGCGTCATCGGCGCGGTTGGACATGGCCCACTGCCAGCCCAGCATGCGCGCCAGCTCCCAGGCCAGGTCGGGCCGGCCCACGGCCTGGGCGCGCAGGATGCCGGCCAGCGCTTGCGCTTCATCCACTGGCTGGGCCAGGTTGGTGAGCCAGCCGCAGTGCTGGCTGAAGGCGGCAAGGTGTTGGGCCTCGCTGCGCGCCAATGCCTGCAGGCGGCTGATGAGCTGCGGGCGCAGGCCCTCGTGGCCTTGCGATTCAAAGGCGCTGGCGCGCTCGTCCAGCGCATCAAACAGGGTGTCGTGCGCGGCGGGGTCGCGCTCCAACGCGGCAATGGCACGGTCCAGCAGGTCGGCGTGTTCGTTGGCCAGCGCGGCGGCACGTGCGGCCTGCGCGGCCTGGCGCCAGCACTGGCCGGCGCGCCGCCATTCAGCGCAGGCCTGCCAGTGGCTGGCGATCTGGGCCGCGTCAGCGCCGTGTTGGGACAGGTGCTCGGCCACGAAGCGGTGCATGAACTCAGCCACCGCCGCCGGCACGCTGCGCTCGGTCACGCTGGCGATCACGTCATGCACAAACTGGCGGCCATAAAACACCTGGCGCAACTCCAGCTCGCGCAGCGGCTCGCTCAACTCCAGCGGCTGGCAAGCCAGCGCAGCGGCGGCCAGTGGCACGCTGTAACCGCTGCCGGCAATGGCCGCCAACTGGGCCAGGGTGCGGGCGCGTGGGCTGAGCAGCTCGATGCGGCGCTGGATCACCGCTTCAATGGTGGCCGGCAGTGGCAAGGTGCCCTGGTCGCCCGCACCGCCCTCACGTCCGTTCGCCGCCACCGCAGCACCGCCCGACAGCAGCAGCTTGACCGATTCCAGCAAGAAGGCCGGGTTGCCACCCACCTGGCGCCAGATCTGCGGCGCCCAGCCGGCGGCGTCCAGGCCAGGCACACGCAAGCTGGCCAGCAGCGCAGCGGCATGCTCGGCCGACAGCGGCAGCAGGTCGATCCGGGTGCAGCGCTGGGTGGCGGCCAGCGCGGCCAGCAGCGCGGTGGCTTCGGGTCCGGCTTCATCAGCACGCAGGGCCAGGGCAAAGCGCAGCGCTGTGCGGGGGGTGTCGATGGGGTTGAGGTTGCTCGGGTTGCTGGGGCTGGCTGGCTCAACAGGCTCAGCCAGCACGCCCAGCGCGGCCAGTGAGGCGGGGTCGGCAAACTGCAGGTCGTCCAGCACAAAGGCCAGGCAGCCGGCCCGCACGCAGTCGCCCAGCAGGCGCGCCAGCGCCAGCAGCGCCTGGCTGCGCTCGTAGGCGCTGCGCACGGGCTCCACGGTTTGGCCGGTCAGGTTGGCCAGCCGGGGCAGCAGCCGGGCAGCCTGCAGGGCGTGGGCGCTGTCCAGCGGCGGTTTGGCACGGTCGATGGCGGCCAGCAGCAGGCGGCTGAGCGACGCATACGGCAGCAGCGCATCGCCCGGCCGGGCGGCGGCGGCCACCACGCCGCCATGCGGGGCCATCTTTGCTGCCGTCTGTGTTGCTGTCTGTGTTGCGGTTTGTGCTGCAACCTGCCGCGCCAATTGCGCCTGCCAATCGGCCAACAGCCGGCTTTTGCCCACGCCGGCTTCACCCGCCACCAGCAGCACATGGCCGGCCAGCCAGCCAGCAGCCAGGGCGTGCAGCGCTTGCTCCCGGCCCACCAGTTGCGGCGGGCGCAGCACGGCGGCGGGCAGCTGGGACACGCTGCTGGGCGTGGGCGCCCAGGCGCGCTGGGTGGCCTGGGCTTGGGCGTCAGCGGCCAGGATGGTCTGGCCCAGTTGCTGGGTGGCAGCCGAGGGCAGCACACCGTACAACTGGCGCAGCATGTCGCGGCAGCGGTCCCAGGCGCTCAGTGCGGCGGCATGGTCACCACGCAGGGTGTAGACCTCCATCAGCACCCGGTAGGCCTCTTCGCTTTCGCGGTCGGTCTGCAGCAGTTGGTCGGCGGCGTACAGCGCGTCGTCCAGGCGCTGGCCGCCGCCGCTGGACACGGCCGCGCGCACCCTGGCCAGCAAGTCGCGTTTGCGCTGTGCGCGCACTGCCTCGCGTTGCGCGTCCAGCCAGCGGTTGAAGGCCTCGCAGTCGTCAAAATCCAGCGCCGCCAGCAGCGGCGCGCCGGCGGGGTCGGGTGGCTCAACCACCACCGCAGCGCTGAGCGACAGCAGGCCGCCACGGTCCACCACCAGGTCACCCGCGTCTTGCCGCAGCTTGAGCAGGCGCTGGCGCAGGTTGCCACGGGCGCGGTCCTCGGCCACCTCGGGCCACAACAGGCCGGCCAGGCGCGAGCGTGGTGTGGCGCCCTGCAGCCACAGCCAGGCCAGCAGCGCGGCGTGTTTGCGTTCCAGCGGCTGCCAGGGGCTGCTGGCGCCGTGGCGCCAGCCGGCCGTGCCGTGCAGGCGCAAGCGCGGGCTCATCGTGGCCACGGTCGGCGCGGGTGAATTTGGCGGTGGGCTGGCGGGCGTCGGGGTGGAAGGCATCGCGGGCGTGTTTTTAGCAGCATGGCAAGCCGGGCGCGGCGCTGGCAAGCCCCTGTTTGGGCGGTGCGGGTGGGCCGGTTTGTGGGCTGAGGCGGGCCGGGGCGTCACCCACATATTGCACGCCACCCGCACCGGTGACGCCCCAGTGACGCTGGCCGGGTGATGCTGCAGCCCTGCCTTTGCCACGCCAAGCCGGTGTTGCGGGCACATCAAGAAGCCCCAAGGAGGCCCGCCCATGCCCACCCGAACCTGGATGCCCGCCCTGATCACCACCGCCGCGCTGGCGGCGCTGGCCGCCCCAGCACACGCCGTCACCGGCGTCTACACCCGCTACTTTGTCACCGGTGCTGCCGTTGCCGGCGCGCCCGGTGACGGTGGCACTGCCGAGTACGACTGCAACAGCGGGCCGTTTGACGGCGGCATCAACAGCCTGACGGGTTGCGGTGTCAACAGTGGCCGCACGCCCAGCGCCACCAGCTATGCCGGCACGGTGGATGCCACCGGCCGCACCACCCAGTTTTTTGCCGACACCACGGCCCATGAGTTTCACACCACCTACCCCGACGGCATCCACCCGGTCACGGTGATCGACCCCGGCTTTGGCCGCGGCCGTGCGTCAGCCAACCTGGCCGACGGCACCGTACACACCCGCGTCGACAACAACGCCAATCTGGGTTATGTGATCGGCACGGCCGACGCCACCTGGCACGACATCGTGACGCTGCAGGTGGCCGGGGCTGCAGCCAACACGGTGACGCGGGTGCAGTTCCGCGCCAGCTTTGTGGGCAACTGGTTGAACGACGGCCAGACCACCGTGTACGGCGAGTTGGGCAGCGGCAGCTTGCAAGGGCAGTTTTTGCTGGACAGCACGTCCAGCGGCAACGATGGCTCCACCAACTACAACCTGCGCACCGGCGCCGGCTGGGACGTGTTCCGAGGGGTGTTCACGCAAAACACTGCGGCGGTGGACGACCGCGGCGACAAGGCGGGCGGCGCCTGGACCACCTACACCGCCGGGCAAATGGTGTACGACGGTTACTTCGACATCCTGGGCGCCCAGGCGGTGATCAACCCCACGCTGCGCCTGTCCACCCAGTGCCAGATCGGCCTGCAGTGCGACTACACCGGCCAATTCGAGTTTGTTGGCCTGCCGTCCAGCGTGAGTTACAGCTCGGATTCGGGTGTGTTCCTCACGCCCGTGCCTGAGCCTGAAAGCTGGGCGCTGATGCTGGCCGGCCTGGGCGGCCTGGGCTTGCTCACAGCCCGGCGCGCCCGCGCGGTGGGCTGACTGACTGACGGGCTGACGGGCTGACGGGCTGACGGGTCAACTGTGCCGGCGTGTGCTGTGGGTCAAAAACTGCCACCCCCGCCCGTGCTGCCGGCCGCGCCGGGTGGCCCAACCGCAGCACCTGCCGCCAGACCACCCGGCCGGCAGGTGCTGGTCTACACCCCTGACGGCCCACTGGGCGGCACCTTCACCTGCACCGCCTGCCAGGCCCAGGCCTGGCAGCCCGACCTGCTGGACCACACTGCAGGCTGCGCCTACCGCTTGGCCGCGCCGGGTTGACGGCGGCTTGACGCCAGAGTCACCCAGCCACAGCGGGCTCAGCAGGTCAAACCCGCCCGCTTTGCACCGCATCACGCAGCAAGGTGTTGATGCGGGTCTGCCAGCCCGGGCCGCTGGCTTTGAAGGCGGCCAGCACGTCCGCATCCACCCGCATCGTCAGCGCCACTTTGGGCTGCACCAGCGGCGGCCGGCCCCGCAAGGGCCGGAGCTGCGCAAACTGGGCGTCGGTCAGTTCAACCGTGTCGGGGTCGGCGGCAATGCCGGCGTTGATCTGGGCGTCTTCTTCAGGCGTGGGGATGATGGTCCCATTTTTAAGCTTTGGCATACAGCGCCACCTCTCTGGCATTGGCCTTGCGCAGGCTGATGATGCGGCGCCCGTCGGCGCGGTCAGTGAACACCACAAAGTGCAGGCGCAGCCCGATGTAGCCGATACCCGCCAGACGCGGCTCACCGTAGGCCTGCCGCAGGTCGGGCCAGACCAGCACCGTGTCCCATTCGATGGCGCCGGCATCCGCCAGCGACAGCCCGTGCTTGGCCCGATTGGCCACATCCTTCGCCGGGTCGAAGCTGATGTTCACGATGAATTATTGCATGTACAAAAAATAAAGGGCCAGCAAAGCCGGCCCTTGGTCACACCCCGCAGCGGGCGGTTTATTCGATGGCCTTGACCATGTCCTCCACCACTTTCTTGGCGTCGCCAAACACCATCATGGTTTTGTCCATGTAGAACAGCTCGTTGTCCAGGCCGGCATAGCCCGCCGCCATCGAGCGCTTGTTGACGATGATGGTCTTGGCCTTGTAGGCCTCAAGAATGGGCATGCCGTAAATCGCGCTGCCCTTGATGTGCGCGGCCGGGTTC
>JAYVLI010000150.1:0-6995 GCA_043759535.1 Betaproteobacteria bacterium
CTTGGGTTTATAGGTGGGTTCCCTAGGTTTGCTATAATTTTTGGCTGGGCTTGGAAGGGCTCGAGCTTTCTAGGTCCGGTTTCTCGACACAGCGGCAAGACCCGTGTGTGTCAGATCTCATTACCGGTAATCGTTGATCGACACTTATCACTGAGGATACAAATGAACAAGTCGCTACTGTTGGCTACCCTGATCGCTGCTGCTGCTTTGACCGCCTGCGGCAAGAAGGAAGAAGCCGCTCCTGCTGTTGTGGCTGCCCCGATGGCTGCTGCCGCTTCGGCTGCTGGCGCCGCCGCTTCGTCTGTTGCTGACGCTGCCGCTTCGGCTGGTGCCGCTGCTGCTGCCAGCGTGGTTGACGCCGCCGCTTCGGCTGCCGCTGGCGCTGCCGCCATGGCTGCAAGCAAGTAATCGGCATCCAGCCGGTTCAAAAAAGCCGCCGCAAGGCGGTTTTTTTTCGTCTGCGGTATCCGTCTTTCGTGCTGTCTCAGCGCTGCTGGTATTGCGTGCTGCCAAACAACACACTGCGGGCTCGGTCGTCGGTCAGGGGTTTGCGCAGATCCGCCAACACCTCCACGCCCCGCATCACGGCCGGGCGCGCGGCAATCTCGTCGAACCAGCCTTTGACATGCGGATGGTTACTCCAATCGATGCCCTGGTTTTTCCATGAGCGCAGCCACGGGAAGATGGCAATGTCGGCAATCGAATAGTCAGGCCCGCCCACATACCGCGATTTGGCCAAGCGGCGGTCCAGCACGCTGTACAGCCGCTTGGCCTCGTTGCTGTAGCGTTCAATGGCGTAGGGCAGTTTGTCAGGGGCGTAAATGCGGAAATGGTGGGCTTGGCCCAACATCGGCCCCAGACCGCCCATTTGGAACATCAACCACTGCAACACCTCGTAGCGCTGGCGGATGTCAAGCGGTAAAAAACGGCCAGTTTTGGCCGCCAGGTACAACAGGATGGCGCCCGATTCGAACAGGCTGATGGGTGTGCCGTCCGGGCCGTCGGGGTCGGTGATGGCCGGGATCTTGTTGTTTGGGCTGATGGCCAGGAAATCAGGCACAAACTGTTCACCGGCACCGATATTGACCGGTATTGCACGGTACGGAAGGCCACATTCCTCCAGCATCACATGTACCTTGTGACCATTGGGTGTGGGCCAGGAATACACTTCTATCATCTTTTGTCACCCGTCTGGTTGGCAGCCTGCCGACTCTAAACCATGCTGAATTGGCTATACCGTTTGCGCTCCAGCGGCCGGCGCCCTGCCGAGCCATTGGCTTTGCAGCATTGGGCTGATGAACGTGGCCATGGTTTCCGGCGGGTGCGTGATGGTCAGGGCTGCGTGATTGAGGGCCGCCAGGGCTCGCAGGCCTGGCGTGCCGAGTGGGGTGCATCACAGCGCAGCTATATTCCGGGCCGTGAATTGCGGCTGATTGCTGATCTGGACTTGCCGGGCCAACTGCTGGCCATGGTCATCAACCGCACATTGATGGCGGCGATGGAGAAAATCGTCTATGAGCAGTTTGTGGACGATGTGCAAACCCGGATCGATACCGACACGCCATCCGAGATGCGCTGGCTGGTGATGTGTACCAAACTGAGCGCTGCGCAATTGGGCCGCTTGCTGCCACGTTACGGCGCAGTGTGCAGCGTGGTGCCCTGGCTGGTGCAGTGTTTGTCCGGCCCGCTCAATGATGCATTGGCCGCCACCATTGACCAGGTGGACCCTGCACACCCGGTGGTATTGACCGTGGCGCGTGGCCGCCTGACCTTGCGCACCACCATGCCGCAGCCCGACGCGGCCAGCCTGGCGCTGTGGTTTTCAGTCTTTGAGCACGCGCTGCGTGAGGCGGGCCGTTTGGGTTCTGAATGGCGCCAAGCTGCGGGTGGTGGTTTGACCACCCAACCGGCTGCCTGGTCGCACAGCGAGCTGGTGCGCACCTGAGACGGTGGGGGTTGCTGGGCCAGCCTGCTGATCGGTGCTTGGGCGCTGGTCAGGCGCGTTGTGCAAAGCCCCAGCCCAACTCGGCCAGCGCACGTGTGGCTGCGCCAGTGGCACGGGCCTGCGCACTGGCCGCCGTGCCGTCCACCACACGCCGCGCAATGCCCTGGGTGATGGCGGCCAGACGGAACAGGTTGTAGGCCAGGTAAAAATTCCAGTCGGCCAGCAAGCTGTCGGCTGAGCCCCGCCCGGTGCGTGCGCAGTAGCGATCCAGGTAGTCACGCTCACTCGGGATGCCCAGCGCGGCCAGGTCCAGCCCGGCAATGCCGCGGAACACGCCGGGGTCAATATGCCAGCCCATGCAGTGGTAGCTGAAATCGGCCAGTGGGTGGCCCACGGTGGACAGCTCCCAGTCCAGCACGGCAATGATGCGGGGCTCATCGGGGTGGAAGATCAGGTTGTCCAGCCGGTAGTCACCATGCACGATGGCCACCTGGCTGTCATCACAGGCGCTTGGCGGCAGGTGCTGCGGCAGCCAGGCAATCAGCTGGTCCATCTCGGGGATGGGCGCCGTGACTGAGCTCAGATACTGCTTGCTCCAGCGCGTGATCTGGCGCGAAAAATAGTTGCCCGGCCGACCAAAATCAGCCAGGCCCACGGCCTTGATATCCACCATGTGCAGGGCCGCCAGCACGCGGTTCATCTCGTCGTACACCGCGCCGCGCTCGGCCGGCGCCAGGCCGGGCAGTGACTGCTCCCACAGCACCCGGCCTTCGACAAACTCCATCACGTAAAACGCTCGGCCGATGACCGATTCGTCGCTGCACAGCACATGCATGCGCGCCACCGGCACACCGCTGAGGGCCAGCGCGTCCATCACCCGGAATTCACGCTCGATGGCATGCGCCGACGGCAGCAGTTTGGCCAGCGGGCCGGGTTTGGTGCGCATCACATAACTGCGCTGCGGCGTGACCAGTTTGTAGGTCGGGTTGGACTGGCCGCCCTTGAATTGCTCCACCGCCAGGGGGCCGGTAAAACCGGGCAGGTGGGCTGCCAGCCAGGTTTGCAGCGCACCCGTGTCAAAGGCGTGTGTGGGCAGGACCGCGCCAGTGCCGGTGAAGGTGTCCATGGATGTGTCTCTCGGGGGCGCCGTCAAGGCGTGGGGCAGGGTGAGGTGGGCACGGCACTGGCAGCCACAGCGTGGGCTGGGCTGGTGCAGGTGACGCTGCACCGCCGCTGCCGGCAAGCCGGCTTCAGCCCTCGGCGATGTCCAGCAGCTTGTCGCGCGACAGCACCACCAGGCGGGTCGGCTCGACCCGCACTGCGCCTTCGCGCTCGAAGCCTTTGAGCTCCTGATTGACCCGCTGGCGCGACGCGCCCAGCAGCTGCGCCAGGTCTTCTTGCGCCAGTTGCAGGCCGATGCGGATCTCCTCGCCCTGCTCGATGCCATAGCTCTTGGCCAGCAGGATGATCTGCTTGGCCAGGCGGGCCGACAGCGGCTTGGTGTTGAGATCTTCGAACTGGTTGAACATCAGCCGCAAGCGGCGGCAGTTCAGGCGCAGCAGGGCGTCGTACAGCTCGGGGTGCTGGGCCAGCAACTCTTTGAAATCGGCCTTGCGCACACTCAGCAACGTGGTTTCGCCGTGGGCGTCGGTGTCGTGGGTGCGCGGCAGGCCGTCGAACAGTGAGATATCGCCAAACCACACACCGGGCTCGCAATACGTCAGCGTGACCTGCTTGCCGGCCAGCGACACCAGCGAGACCCGCACCGTGCCGCGGGCCACGCCGCACCAATCTTCGGCCGGTGTGCCGCGGGCTGCTAACGACGCACCATCGGCAAACCGCCGCACGTAAGCCCTCGACAAGATGGCTTGGCGCAGGGGTTGGGAGAGCTTGGAGAACCACGCGCCGGATTCAATGTTGTGTCGCTCTTCCACTGTAAGAACCGGGGTGTTCATGTCTTGTCCCTGGCGCGACAACCGCGCCACCGTGCCAATCCTGTTGTCCATATGCGCACCTTATCAGGAGACTCATGCCAAGAGCTGCACGCCACTCGACATCTCTTCGCGCCGGCAGCAGGCGTCGGCTGAAGCATGGCAGACCCGGCTGGACCTGGCCGCCGCTTACCGCTTGGTGGTGTTGTTCAAGTGGGATGACCTGGTGTTCACCCACATCAGTGCCCGGGTGCCGGGTACTGAAAACGAATTTCTGATCAGCCGCTACGGCCTGATGTTTGACGAGATTGCCGCGTCCAGTCTGGTCAAGATCGACATCCACGGCAACAAGTGGGACGATTCGCCGTTTCCGGTCAACCCGGCCGGCTTCACCATTCACAGCGCTGTGCATGCCATGCGGCACGATGCGCCGTGTGTGCTGCCGATCTCTCAGCAGTCGATTTTTGTGCTGGGCAACATCGGCCACCACGACCATGACGGCGTGGCGCTGCGGGATGACGAGAAACCTCGCCTGGTGCGTGATTTGGGGCAAAACACCATTCGGATGTTGCGCAACCATGGCTTGTTCAACCTGGAGCCCAGCATTGTTGAGGCATTTTGTCGATGTATTTGTTCGAGACGGTCTGCACTATCCAGGTCCGGGCCCAGGGCGGCGGAGCGCTGGTTGCGGTACGCCCGACGATCATTGCCATTGCGCGCCAGCAGTCAGCCCAGGCCACACGCGGCCTGGGTGGTGCGCTGGTGTGGCCAGGCCTGCTGCGGCGCCTGGCCAGGCAGTCGCCGGGGCATGACCAGTCAGTGATGGGCCGGTCGCACGTTGGTGAGGCGCTTGAAAATGCGCAGCTCGCGTGCGTCCTTCGCGGATTTTTGATTGCGCTCTGGCGACAGGCGTACCGCTGGTGGCCACAACAGGCCATGCTAGAGTGAGTTGTATAACTTTGAGCTGAGCGCGATTGCCTGAAATCCCCCTGCGTAGCCCTCTGCGCACGCTCCGCAAGCCGCTGCCGGTTTTGGTGGTGGGGGCGGCTGCTGTGCTCAGTTGCCTGCTGGGTGGGGGCATGGCGCATGGGGTCAACGTCAACAACCCGCAATCGGGGCTGGACAGCGGTTTTGTGGGGGCGGTGACGCACAAACCGCTGGCTGCCCGGACCCAGGCTGCGGCGGGTGGCCTGTCGGGCACCACGCCTGCTGCTGCAGCGCCAAGCGCTGCTGACGCTGGCCAGAGCAGCGCCACCAGCGCGCTGCTGCCGCCCACCGCTGCGGCTGAACCCAGCCCGCTTGATCCACCCACAGCGCTGCCTGCCGAGACGCAGCAGTTGTTGGACGACAGCCGCCGGCAGCAAGCCCAATTGGTGGATTTGCGCCAGCGCCTGGCCGCGTCGGAGGCGGCTAACCGCTGGTTGCCCTGGCTGCTGCTGGGCTTGGTGGGCGCGCTGGCCGGGCTGTTGTGGTCTGGCCTGCGGCTGCACCGCACACGCCGTGAGCATGAACAACGCACTTGGTCGGCCGCAGCCGCCGAGATGAGTGCGGCGCTGCGGCCAGATGGGCCAGCGTCGGCCGCTGCTCCACTGTTCACGCCGGACCAGCGAATGGTGTCGGCGCCAGGCGCCGGTGTGTCAGCAACTGCCCTGGCGGACGGGCCCACCACGCCAACCCCAGACCCACGCCGCGATGCGCTGGTGCGTGCTGCGGCTGACACCACCGGCGGTGGGCTGGCCAGGCCGGGCGGGGCAGTCCCTGGTGGGTTTGGCTCAGGCGTGCCGCCCCGGCCGGTGTCGGTGGAAGAGTTGCTGGACCTGGAGCAGCAGGTTGACTTTTTCATGGTGCTGGGCCAGCAGCAGTCGGCGATTGACCTGCTGCTGGGCCATGTGCGGGCCACTGGCGGCACCAATGCCTTGCCCTACTTCAAGCTGCTTGAGATTTACCGCCACCAAGCAGACGAAGAGGCATATGAGCGCACCCGCGAACGCTTTAATTTGCGCTTCAACGCTGCCGCGCCCGACTGGCAAGGTGACTTGGCCGCCGGGCGCAATCTGGACGCCTATCCCGATGTGGTTGAGCGCCTGCAACACGCCTGGGCCAGCCCGCTGCGCGCTGCGGCGGAGCTGGAATCACTGCTGCTGCGGCGTGCCGACATGGAGCCGTTTGACCTGCCAGCGTTCCACGATGTGCTGACCTTGCACGCCCTGGTGCGCGACATGCCCACAGGCGCCGAGTTGTCTGCCAGCGCTGGCTTGTCCACCGCTGATAAGGCGCAGGCAGCGCCCACTGCGTTGGTGGTGGACAGGCCTGCAGCCAGCCCGGTGGCCACGTCACCAGGCAGTGTGGATTTGCTGCTGCCGCTGGGTGATGTGGGCATGCCGCCCACCGGCCGCCAGCGTGTGGCAGAGCCGGTGGGCGCCAGGGCGATGTTGGCCGAGTGGGTGTATTCGCGCAGCGTGGCGCCGGCGTCCAACAGCGGTGCGGCCGGGTCACAGCAGGTTGCCGCATCACGGCCCGCCAAGCTGGACCTGGACTTGAGTGACTTTGCGCCTGCCCCGCGCGAATTCACCCGCCCAGCCGCGTTCACCGATGTCGACATGCGGCGTGACAGCCGCATTTCTGACCTGGCGCCGTTTGACGACAGCGACATGCTGCCGCCGTCCATCTCGCGTCGCTAAATGGCGCCGCTAGACCTCGCCGCTGGACCGCGCCGCTAGACCCCGCTGCCAGAGCGCAGGGCCACCAGCGGTGGTGATTGCGCCACTCACAGCGTGGCCAAACGGCCCAGCGCCGCCTGCAGGGTGTCATCGCGTTTGGCAAAGCAGAACCGGGCCAGGCTCTGGTTGCGGCCATCGCCATAAAACGCCGACAACGGAATGGCAGCCACACCGATCTCGGTGGTCAACCAGCGGCAGAAATCGGCCTCGCCCAGGCTGCTGATGGCGCTGTAATCCACCACCTGAAAATAACTGCCCTCACTGGGCAGCAGGCGGAACTTGGTGCCCGCCAGGCCGGCACGGAACAGGTCGCGCTTGTGCTGGTAGAAGGCCGGCAAGTCGAGGTAAGGCGCCGGGTTGGCCAGGTAGCGCGCCAGGCCGTGCTGCATCGGCGTGTTG
>JAYVLI010000151.1:0-9613 GCA_043759535.1 Betaproteobacteria bacterium
GGACGCGCGTGAGATCGACAACGTGGCGGTGCGTGACGGCCAGATTGCCCGCCTGACGCAAATCCGCGCCGAGCGCGACAGCGAAGGTGTCAAACAGGCGCTGGCGGTGCTGACGGATGCCGCGCAATCCGGCCAGGGCAACCTGCTGGCACTCACCATTCAGGCCATGCGCCTGCGCGCCACCGTGGGTGAGGTGAGCGACGCGCTGGAGGCGGTGTATGGCCGCCACCGCGCCGACATCCAGAAGGTGACCGGTGTGTACGCGGCGGCCTATGACAGCGCCGAAGGCTGGGACAAGCTGCAAGGCGAGATTGCCCAGTTTGCTGACGAACAAGGCCGCCGCCCGCGGGTGATGATTGCCAAGCTGGGTCAGGATGGCCACGACCGGGGCGCCAAAGTGGTGGCCACCGCGTTTGCTGATCTGGGCTTTGATGTGGACATGGGCCCGCTGTTCCAGACACCGGAGGAATGCGCCCGCCAGGCGATTGAAAACGATGTGCATGCAGTGGGCATCAGCACCCTGGCTGCTGGCCACAAAACGCTGGTGCCGGCCATCATTGCGGCCCTCAAGGCGCAGGGCGCTGGCGACATCATCGTGTTTGTGGGCGGTGTGATCCCGCAGCAGGACTACGGTTTTTTGTACGACGCCGGTGTCAAGGGCATTTACGGCCCGGGCACGCCCATACCGGCCAGTGCCAAGGATGTGCTGGAGCAGATCCGGGCGGCGCAGGCGGCTTGACTGCACACCTGCGATTGACCGCCCCACGATCACCCGCCGTCGCGCGCCAACCCCAGCGCCTGACATGACTGTCAACACGGCCCCCGGCACACCCCAACTGGCTTTGGCAGCGGCCACTGAAGACGACTTTGAGGCCTTGTTCTCGCTGCGCATGGTGGCCATGCGCGACAGCCTGCAGCGCCTGGGCCGGTTTGACCCCCAGCGTGCGCGTGAGCGGCTGGGCCGCGCGTTTGAGCCGGCGCACACCCGCCACATCCTGCTCGCCGGTGAGTCGGTGGGGTTTGTGGTGCTGCTGCCCCTGCCTGACCATTTGGTGCTGGACCAGTTGCACATTGCCCCACAGGCCCAGCGCCAGGGTGTGGGCAGTTGGGTGATGGCGCAGGTGCTGGACGAGGCCGACCGCCAAGGTCTGCCGGTGCGGGTGATGGCCCTCAAGCTGAGCGACGCCAACCCGTTTTACCGCCGCCACGGGTTTGAGCTGCAGCATGAAACCGAATGGGACCTGCATTACCTGCGGCCCTTGAAGGGATTGAAAGTTGACTGAAATAGGTTTGACAAATAACGCGCAAAAGCCACAGGCAGCGGTGCCTGTGCAAACGCAGGCTGCAGCAGCGCCAGATGCCGTTGCCCAGGCTGACCGCCAACTGGCCGCAGCCGTCACCGGCGGCCCTGGCGCCGCCCAGCGCCGCGCCGTGGCCAAGGCCATCACGCTGCTGGAATCCACCCGGCCCGACCACCGCGCCCGTGCCGATGTGCTGCTCAACAGCTTGCTGCCGCACGCGGGCGGCGCGTTTCGGTTGGGCATCAGCGGTGTGCCAGGTGTGGGCAAAAGCACCTTTATTGAGACCCTGGGCCTCTACCTGATTGCCCAAGGCCACCGGGTGGCGGTGTTGGCGGTGGACCCATCGTCGTCGGTGAGTGGTGGCTCCATCCTGGGTGACAAAACCCGCATGGAGCACTTGTCGGTGCATGCGCAGGCCTTCATCCGCCCCAGCCCCAGCAGCGGCACCTTGGGCGGTGTAGCCGAAAAAACCCGAGAGGCCTTGCGGGTGTGTGAGGCCGCAGGTTACGGCGTGGTCATCATCGAAACCGTGGGTGTGGGCCAAAGCGAGATTGCGGTGGCGGACATGACCGACATGTTTGTGCTGATGCAATTGCCGAACGCCGGCGACGATCTGCAAGCCATCAAAAAAGGCGTGATGGAACTGGCCGATTTGGTGGTGATCAACAAGGCCGACATCGACGAAGCCGCCGCCACCCGGGCGCGCGCGCAGATCAGCTCATCGCTGCGCTTGATTGGCATGCACCACAGAGACGACCACAACCACCATGATGAGACGCAGTGGCAGCCGCAGGTACTGCAGTTGTCGGCGCTCAAGAGCACGGGGCTGGTGGAGTTTTGGGCTGCCGTCACGCGCTTTCAAACACTGCAAACCGCCAACGGCGGTTTGGCCAACCGCCGCCGCGCACAAGACCAGTCCTGGATGTGGGAGCGCATTGATGCCGGCCTGAAACAACGCTTCAAAGCCCACCCCGCCGTGCAGCAAGCACTGCCCACGCTGGCGGCTGAGGTGCTGGCCGGCAAGGTGGCCGCATCGGTTGCGGCGCGCCAGCTGCTGGACCTGTTCACTTGATTCTGAAATTTCTTTCGCGACATCCTTTCACCACATCCAAAACACGCCTGACCGAGGACTTCACCCCATGCATGACATCCAACAAAAACTCGACGCGATGCGCGCGCAAGCCCGCCTGGGCGGCGGCGAAAAGCGCATAGCCGCCCAACATGCCAAAGGCAAACTCACCGCCCGTGAGCGGCTGGAACTGCTGCTGGACGACGGCACGTTTGAAGAATGGGACATGTTTGTTGAACACCGCTGCGCTGACTTTGGCATGCAGGACAACAAGATTCGGGGTGACGGCGTGGTCACCGGCTACGGCATGATCAACGGCCGCCTGGTGTTTGTGTTCAGCCAGGATTTCACCGTGTTTGGCGGCGCGCTGAGTGAGGCGCATGCCGAGAAAATCTGCAAGGTGATGGACCAGGCCATGAAGGTCGGTGCGCCGGTAATCGGCCTCAATGATTCAGGCGGTGCGCGCATTCAAGAAGGTGTCGCGTCACTCGGTGGTTATGCGGATGTGTTCCAGCGCAATGTGATGGCCAGCGGCGTGATTCCGCAAATCAGCATGGTCATGGGCCCGTGTGCCGGCGGTGCGGTGTATTCCCCCGCCATGACCGATTTCATCTTCATGGTCAAGGACAGCAGCTACATGTTTGTCACCGGCCCCGAGGTGGTCAAAACCGTGACGCATGAAGAAGTGACGGCTGAGGAGCTGGGGGGCGCCAGCACCCACACCACCAAAAGCGGCGTGGCCGACCTGTCGTTCGAGAACGATGTGGAAGCCATTTTGATGTTGCGCCGGTTTTACAACTACCTGCCGCTCAACAACCGCGAGAAGCCGCCGGTGCGGCCCAGTGCCGACCGGGCGGACCGGTTGGATCTGTCGCTTGATACTTTGGTCCCCGACAACGCCAACAAGCCCTACGACATCAAGGAGCTGATCCACAAGGTGGTGGACGACGGTGACTTTTTTGAGCTGCAGCCTGACTACGCCAAGAACATCGTCATCGGCATTGCCCGCATGGAGGGCCAGAGCGTGGGCATTGTGGCCAACAACCCGCAAGTGCTGGCCGGCTGCCTGGACATCAAGAGCAGCATCAAGGCAGCGCGTTTTGTGCGGTTTTGTGATGCCTTCAACATCCCGGTGATCACCTTCGTGGACGTGCCCGGTTTCATGCCCGGCACCGCCCAAGAGTACGGCGGCATCATCAAACACGGCGCCAAGTTGCTGTATGCGTTTGCCGAATGCACCGTGCCCAAAGTCACTGTCATCACCCGCAAAGCCTATGGCGGCGCCTATGACGTGATGAGCAGCAAACACCTGCGGGGTGATGTGAACTTTGCCTGGCCCAATGCCGAGATTGCGGTGATGGGTGCCAAAGGCGCGGTGGAAATCATCTTCCGCGAAGACAAAGGCGATCCGGTGAAACTGGCTGCGCGAGAGGCTGAATACAAGGCCCAGTTTGCCAATCCATTTGTGGCCGGCAGCCGGGGTTTCATTGACGATGTGATCCAGCCCCACGAGACGCGCAAACGCATTTGCCGCAGCTTGGTGATGCTGCGCGACAAGAAGATCGACAACCCGTGGCGCAAGCACGGCAACATCCCGCTTTGAACCCGCAATCGGAGAAAAACATGTTCACAAAAATTCTGATTGCGAATCGCGGTGAAAACGGCCGCGAAGCGGACGTTTCGGCGCAGCCAGATTGCCTGGTGCGCGCAGCGCATGCAAGCGATTTCAACCCGATGGAAGAAACCCATGTTTAACAAGATACTGATTGCCAATCGGGGTGAAATCGCTTGCCGGGTCATCAAAGCCGCCAAGAAAATGGGCATCAAGACGGTAGCGGTGTATTCAGAAGCCGACCGCGATGCGCTGCATGTGGAATTGGCGGACGAAGCCGTGTGCATCGGCCCGGCCGCCAGCCGCGAAAGTTATCTGGTGGTCGACAAGATCATTGCCGCCTGCAAGGCCACCGGCGCGCAAGCGGTGCATCCGGGCTACGGATTCCTGTCCGAGAACGAGGCATTTGCCAAAAAGGTGGAAGAAGAGGGCATCACCTTCATCGGCCCCAAACACCACAGCATTGCCGCCATGGGCGACAAGATTGCGTCCAAGAAGCTGGCCAGTGCCGCGCAGGTCAATACCATCCCCGGCTGGAATGAAGCCATTGAGACGGCCGAACGTGCAGTGGAGATTGCCAAGGACATTGGCTATCCGGTGATGATCAAGGCCAGTGCCGGTGGTGGTGGCAAAGGCCTGCGGGTGGCCTTCAATGACAAAGAAGCGTTTGAAGGGTTCACCGCCTGCCGCAATGAGGCACGCAACAGCTTTGGTGATGACCGGGTGTTCATCGAGAAGTTTGTCGAGAGCCCCCGCCACATCGAAATCCAGGTGCTGGGCGATGCCCACGGCAACGTGGTGTATCTGCATGAGCGGGAATGCTCGATCCAGCGCCGCCACCAAAAAGTGATTGAGGAAGCCCCGTCACCGTTCATCAGTGAGGCCACCCGAGCGGCCATGGGCGCACAAGCTGTTGCCTTGGCCAAGGCAGTGCAATACCAGTCCGCCGGCACGGTGGAGTTTGTGGTGGGCAAAGACCAAAGTTTTTACTTTCTGGAGATGAACACCCGCCTGCAGGTGGAGCATCCGGTGACAGAGTCCATCACCGGCATTGACCTGGTGGAGCAGATGATCCACGTGGCGGCGGGCGAGAAGCTGGCATTCACCCAAGACCAGATCCCGCGCCGGGGCTGGGCCATGGAATGCCGCATCAATGCCGAAGACCCGTTCCGTGGCTTCTTGCCGTCCACCGGCCGGCTGGTGCGTTTTGAGCCGCCCGTCGCCACGATGGAGGCCTCACACCCGGTGCCAGAAGGTGGTGGTGTGCGGGTGGACACCGGCGTGACCGAAGGTGGCGAGATCCCGATGTTTTACGACTCGATGATTGCCAAGTTGATCGTGCATGGCACTGACCGGCTGGACGCCATTGCCAAGATGCGTGAGGCGCTCAATGCCTTTGTGATTCGGGGTGTGTCCAGCAACATCCCGTTCCAGAGTGCGCTGCTGGCCCACCCCAAGTTTGTGTCGGGTGATTTCAATACCGGCTTCATTGCCGAGCAGTACCCGCAAGGCTTCCGCGCTGAAGACGTGCCGCACGACGACCCGGACTTTTTGGTGGCGCTGGCCGCAGCGGCCTACCGGCTGCACCGTGGGCGCGCGGCCGGCATCAGCGGCCAGATGCCTGGCCACGGGGTGCAGATCGGCCGCCAATTTGTGGTGGTGGTCAAGGGCGTGGCGGGTGCACACCGGCATGTGCCGGTGGTGGTGCAAGTGACCGCCACCAATTCGGGTCAATCCACCCTCACTGTCAAAGTGGAGGGCCGCCCGCCCTACGCCATCAACACCGACATGACGTTTGGGGGCATCCGTGCTGCCGGCAGTTGCAATGGCCAGCCGTTTACCGCGCAGGTTGAGCGGCAGGGCCTGTGGTACCGGGTGTCGCACAACGGGCTGGTGATCGAGGCCCAGGTGCTGATGGGCCGCGCTGCAGAGTTGCTGCGCCTGATGCCCTTCAAAGCGCCGGCCGACATGAGCAAGTTTTTGCTGTCGCCCATGCCGGGCCTGTTGGTGGACGTGGTGGTCAAGCCTGGCCAGGTGGTGGTGGCCGGTGAGCGGCTGGCCGTGATCGAGGCGATGAAGATGGAAAACATCCTCACCGCCGCGCAAGACGGCACGGTGGCCGAGGTGTTGGCCAGCAAGGGCGAAAGCCTGGCGGTCGATCAACCGATCCTTCACTTCGCATGACCGAGCCCGCCGCCCAGCGCCGCAGCGTGCTGGTGGCCGCAGCCGGGCTGGCGGTGGGTGTGGCGCTGCCGGGCTGCGCCAGCGTTGTGCCGGGGCCAAGCCCGCTGACCCGCATCGCCTTTGGCTCCTGCATCAACCAGGCGCTGCCGCAGCCCGTTTGGGCGCCCATCCTTGCCGGGCGGCCCGAGTTGTTTTTGTTTGGCGGCGACAACGTCTACGCCAGCACGCCGCCGTTCTCGCGCCAGCGGCTGGACGCGGCTTATGCCAAGCTGGCTGTCGAGCCCGGTTTTGCCCAGCTGCGCCACACCGTGCCGCACCTGGCGGTGTGGGACGACAACGACTACGGCCTGCCGGATGGCGGCGCTGACTTTGCCGATCGCCTGTCGTCGCGCCAGGCTTTTCTGGATTTTTGGCAAGTGCCGGCCGATGACGAGCGGCGCCAGCGCGAGGGTGTTTACCTGGCGCGCAGCTGCGGCCCGCCCGGCCAGCGGGTGCAGGTGATCCTGCTGGACGTGCGCTCCCACCGCTCGGCCTGGCGGCCGACTGACCAGCAGGGCGCCCCCGGCAAAGAGCGCTACCTGCCCGATGCCGACCCCAGCAAAACCATGCTGGGCGCAGCGCAGTGGGCCTGGCTGGCCGCCCAACTGCGCGAGCCGGCCGACCTGCGCCTGGTCTTGTCCGGCATCCAGGTGGTGGCAGACGGCCACGGCTGGGAATGCTGGGCCAACTTTCCGTTGGAGCGGCAGCGCTTGTACAACTTGATCGGCAGCACCGGCGCCAACGGCGTGTTGTTGTTGTCCGGCGACCGCCACCTGGGCGCTTTTTACCGCGAGGCTGGCAGCCCGGGCCGGCCGGTGCCTTACCCACTCACCGATTTCACCGCCAGCGGTTTGACGCATGCCTGGCAGGGTGCGGCTGAGGCCGGCCCCAACCGCATCGGCCCGCTGTTTGACCGGGTGCAATACGGCACCATCGACATCGACTGGCCGGCCCGCAGCGTGGCGCTGGCGCTGCGCGATGTGCACGGCCAGGCCAGGCGTGAACTGTCTATCGATCTGCGCAGCCTGCAGCCAGCCTGACCTCCACTTTTTCAGGATCATTCTGATGAGCAACAAACCCTTCCGCATCCTCGGCATCCAGCAAATCGCCATCGGCGGGCCCGACAAGCAAAAACTCAAAAGCCTGTGGGTGGACATGCTGGGCTTGACCGTCAAAAGCACTTTTGTGTCCGAGCGTGAAAACGTGGACGAGGACATCTGCGCACTGGGCAGCGGCCCTACGGCGGTGGAGGTGGATTTGATGCAGCCCATCGACCTCTACAAAAAACCGGCGGTCCACACCACGCCGCTGAACCACGTGGGCCTGTGGGTGGATGACCTGGCCAAAGCGGTGGACTGGATGACCACCAACGGCGTGCGTTTTGCGCCAGGCGGCATCCGCAAAGGTGCGGCCGGGCACGACATCACCTTCATCCACCCCAAGGGCAATGAGGCGTTTCCGCTCAGTGGTGAGGGGGTGCTGATTGAGCTGGTGCAGGCGCCGGCTGAGGTGATCGCGGCCCTGGGCTGACGCGCAGCCCACTGGCTTAGGGCGCCGCCGCAGCCCAGCGCGTTGCGCGCAGCACCCCACGGCCATCGGCGTCGCGCAGCTCCAACAAGCCATCCGGCCGCACACGGGCGGTGGCCACCGCGTCCAGCGCGCTCAACACCCGGTCTTCTTGTTCCAGTTGCAGCGTGGCGCAACGTTCACGGCCAGTGCTGAGCTTGTGCAGCGCCAAGCGCTCACCGTCCAGCGTGTAGTGGGCCTGCAGTGGGTTGCAGCTGGTGTGGCCGGTCAGGCGGCCGTCGGAGTGGAAATCCAGCCGCGCGCGGCGCGTGTCCAGCAGGGGTTCGCTGCGCGCCTGGGCAATGCGCCAGGCGCCGGCCAGTTGCAGCAGGCCGGGTTGTGGCAGGGCGGATTGTGGCAGGGCGGGTTGCAGCGGCGCGGGTTGCAGCGCGGCGGGGTCGGTGCTGGAGGTGGGCTGGGCCAAAGCCAAGCCGGGCGACTGCAGCGCACAAAGGCTCAGCAGTGCGACCAGCAGTCTGGCTTGCACGGTTGGTTTCATTCGGTGGTGTCTCCCCGCAGCAGCGCCAGCATGTCGGCCGCGCCCATCACAGCACCACCACCATCCTGGCCCGCCAGCACACCCTCGGCCAGGGCGCGTTTGCTGTGGTGCAGTTTGACGATGCGGTCCTCAATCGAGCCTTGGGTCACCAGCCGGTAGACGGTGACCGGCCGCTGCTGGCCGATGCGGTGGGCGCGGCCGCTGGCCTGGTCTTCGGCCGCCGGGTTCCACCACGGGTCGGCAATGATCACGTAGTCGGCCATGGTCAGGTTCAGCCCAAAGCCACCGGCTTTCAGGCTGATCAAAAAAAAGTCACTCTGGCCGGCCTGAAAGGCATTCACCCGCTGGGTGCGTTGCGCCATCGGGGTGCTGCCGTCCAGGTATTGATAACGCAGGCCCGCAGCGTCCAGCCGCTCACGCAGCAGGGCCAAAAAGTCGGTGAACTGGCTGAACACCAGCGCCTTGTGGCGGCCGGCCACCAACTCTTGGGCCAGGCGCTCAAACTCTTGCACCTTGGCGCCCACCAGGCCCAGCTCGGGCGCCACCAGGCGGGGGTCACAGGCGGCGCGGCGCAGCTTGGTCAGCGCCGCCAGGATGTGCATTTGCGCCTGGCCTTCTCCAGTTGCGCCGCCGCTGCTCAAGGCCTGGTTGACGCTTTCTTCGGCCTGCTGGCGCAAGGCCTCCAGCAGGGCGCGCTCGCGGCTGCCGGGAACCACCTCATGGACGATCTCGGTGCGCGGTGGCAAGTCCGCCAGCACCTCGCCCTTGGTGCGGCGCAGCAGAAATGGTGCCACCAGGCGGCGCAGTCGGCGGCCGGCTTGTGGGTCGGCATCCCGCTCGATGGGGCCGGCAAAACGTTGGTTGAACTGCTCGGCACTGCCCAGCAGGCCGGGGTTGGCAAAGGCCATGATGGACCACAGCTCGCTCAGCCGGTTCTCGATGGGTGTGCCGGTCAAGGCCAGTTTGAAATCGGCTTGCAGGGTGAAGGCGGCCTTGGCGCGCCGGGTGCCGGCGTTTTTGATGGCCTGGGCCTCGTCCAGCACGGCGGTGTGCCAGGTGCGGCTGGTCAGGATGTCACCGTCGAGCTGCAGCAGGCCGTAGCTGCACACCAGCACCTGGCCGGTGCCCAGTGCAGCCACCTGCTTGCGGCGGGCGGCTTGTCGGGCGCTGTCGGTTTGGCCTTCAGGCTGGCCTGCCGGCTCAGCGCTGTCGATGTCATCCCCATCTGGCGCCTGGGCGGTGTCGCCATACATCTCCACCTGCAGGCCGGGCGCAAAGCGTGCTGCCTCAGCCAGCCAGTTGCCGCACACAGACGTGGGCGCCACCACCAGCGCCGGCCCACC
>JAYVLI010000152.1:0-7897 GCA_043759535.1 Betaproteobacteria bacterium
CCTGCTGGCCGGCAACGGCCAGAACCCCGCCGACACGCTGCTGGAGAACATCGGCCTGACCGATTTCTCAGTGCGCCAAAGCGACGGCGACACCCGCGAAACCATCGTCAGCCTGGGCAAACAACTCTCACAGCGCTGGTATCTGGGCTACGAGCGCAGCGTCAACGCCACCACCGGCAGCTGGCAACTGATTTACCGCGTGGCGCAGCGGTTTACCTTGCGGGCGCAGTCGGGCACCGATAACGCGGTGGATGCGATTTGGACGGTGCGCTGGTGAAGTCTGTGGGTCAGTCCAGAGACAACTGCAGCCTCAAGCCAAACGAACACGTTCCAATATCCCCAACATCTCAAGTGCTAACGCCCGCCGATCGTAGCGCCGGGCCGCTTGCGGGCCACTTCGGCGATAACCATCCCGAGCCTCAACATCACCATGCATGGCAAGCAAATGATGTACCAGCTGTTGGACGTTCTCGGGCTCAAACACCAGCCCGACACCTTCACGCTGCACGATTTCAGCTGATTCTCCGGCCACGCCATGCAGCAAAGGTAAGCCCATGCCCATGCATTCGAATATCTTTGAGGGAATCACGGTAGTAAACAGTTCAGTGCGCCGCAAATGGATGATCGACACGTCCAGCACCGACCAGTATCGTGCCACTTCATCCTTGGGCACCGACTCAACAAACACCACATTATCCAACTGCATCCGCGCGGCCTGGGCCTGCAAATCAAGCTTGCGCGCACCATCACCCAGAAACAAGAACTGAAATGATTCACCGCCCGGCATGGCCTTGAGCCGCTGTGCCGCTTGCAACACGGTTTCCAGCGCATGGGCCATGCCGTGCGTACCGATATAGCCGGCCACAAACTTACCCTCAAATGCAAGATCACGCATCAGCGCCTTGTCTTTTGGGCGCGGTGAAAATCTGCTGATATCCACCCCGTTGGTGATGACGTCGATCTTATCGATATCGATGCCGCGCGCGCCAAGCGTGCGCTTGAATGAATGTGTCACCGTCACGATTCGCGTTGCGCGCCGGTACAAAAACAGCTCCAGTTTCTCTAGCAAGCCGATGACTGTCGGATTTTTCATTGCCCCCACGGCCTTTATCGACTCGGGCCACAAATCTCGCAGCTCAAAAACCCAGGGCCTGCGCTTCAGCCCACCCACCATCCATGCCGCGCAGGCCGTGAAGAACTGCGGCGATGTGCCCACCACGACATCCACCTTGCGGATACATAGGCTGGCCACGGTAGCCGCTAGCATAAAGCTCACGTAGTCCATGAAGCGGCCTAAAAATCCTACATTTGTGGTGATATAGCTCCATACCCTAACCACTCGAATGCCGTCGATAACCTCGCACTGCCACAGTGCATTGCGATAACCATCAAATACTCTACCCTTCGGAAAGTTGGGCGCACAGGTAATGACTGTCACTTCATGGTTCGCAGCCACCCATTCCCGGCAATGTTCATGCGTGCGGCTTGCCGGGGCGTTGACCTCGGGCGGGAAATTATCAGAAAGAAAGAGTATGTGCATCAGTATTCCAGTGCCAAAGAGTCGTCGCCCGGCCATTTGTCAAGGTGACCGCTAAGCATTGGCTATCCTGCAAAACACCAAACTGCGGCGCATGCCGCGATGGCATCAACGTTGCCTGGCCCGTCTGCACCGTCACACAGGCCAACTGCTCATCGCCCGCCATCACGCTCCAGGCGTGGGTGCCGGCGGCACGCACTGTCAACGCGGGAGCAAAGTGGTAGCGCGCCACGCTGTCCGCAACGGCGGGCGACACCATGTCTTGCACCAGCAGGCTGCCTTCATCAAATTGCCAGCGCCGGCTGTGTACCGGCGCGCCGAGCAGGTGCCGGTATCCGTCGTGGCTGCAAGTCACGGCCCAACCATCCACCTGCAGCTTGCCGGGCCGTGCCCGTCGCCCGACCCTGAAGCCACTCCACACCTCGGACGAGTCTTGCGACCCCACCTGCACTGTGCTGTGCGCCGCCGTGCCACGCTCAAACAGCCGCCGCGCGCTGAGCCCGTAGCATGAGGTGCCGCCATTGACCACCACCCGCCGCGTGCCCAGTGAAAGCTCAAATGACAAGGTGTCAGCATGCGCGTGGCCAGGCAGGTAGTCCGGGCCGATGGGCGCGGCATCCAGCAAGGCCATTGCCGGGCCGCGAGACACCCGCACGTAGCCACTGGCCGCCAGCGGCGTGATGCCCTCTTGCACTGGCACGGGGGCACACAGGACCATCTGCGCTGCATAGCGCTCGATCTCGGCGTTGCTGGGGGCGATGCCATGGGCAGCGTCATTGAAGAAGCCGATGCCGCCATCCGGATGTGCCATGCAGCGCAACCAGAACAGCATGCGCTCGGCCGTCTCGCGCCACCGAGGCAGACGCGCGGCCACCTTCGATCCGGCTGGTACCAAGGCTTGGCAGATGTTCAGAAGATCGAGCATGTCTTCCAACGCCAACGCGTGGTACATCGGACTGCGCTCAAACTGACCACCATCTGCAAGCACTTGCTCGGCCAATTGGCGGTCGATGATGGCCAGGCCCATATGCAGCCACTGCTGCGCTTCAGCGCCTTCAAAGTACAGGCCCGCAAAGACCAGCGCCTTGGCGTTGGCAAACAGGTGGTTGCCCAACAAGTGCCATTCCAGCCGCTTACTCAACCACCGCGCCTGCACCGCCAGGCTGTGCCGCCAGGCGTCATCGGCCGGCACACCACCCAAGAACCATTTCACCCAGTTGACGATGCGCAGCGACACCGGATAGGGCTCCCAGCCCGTGCCCGATGCCGGCGGGTTGTCGCGCAGCCACCGCTGCACCAACGATCGTTGGAGGCCAGCCCTTTCAGCTGAACCGATGGCGTTCAAGTCATCGAAGTAATGCAGGTTGTAGCGCCACAGCTTCTCGATCTGCGGGTCATCCCAGCCGCAGGCATTGAGATCACGCTCGGCATTCAAGAACACCAGCCGGCCCGGGCCGCCAAGGCTGGCCTCGCGCTCAGCAGGATGCACCCATGGCCCGATCAAGGCCCGTCGTGCCGGCGCCGGCCGCAAGTCAGGCTTGGGCTTGTGCAGGCGAAATCGCACCCGCGCCAACACTTGCGCAGGCTTCAAGTGGCGCACGGTGCGCCAGAAGGTGCCGACCCGCGTCATGCGCAGAGCAACTGCTCAAGCCGCTGTGCAATGCGCTGCCCGGTTTGGCCGTCCCATTTTTCAGGGATGCTGCCTTTTTTCCACTGGCCAGCCAAGAGCCGCTGTAGCGCCGGCTTCAAGGCTGCCGGGTCGGTGCCAATCAGCTCGTTGGTACCCAAGGTCACTGTCTCTGGCCGCTCCGTACTGTCGCGCAGCGTGATGCAAGGTACCCCCAGCACGGTGGTCTCTTCGGTCACACCGCCTGAATCCGTGATCACCCCACAAGCATGCCGAACCAGGTAGTTGAACTCCAGGTAAGGCTGGGGGTCGACCACGACCAAGCCCGGCGGCCGCACGGGCAATGCCGCCAAAGTCTTGGCCGTGCGTGGATGCACCGGGAACACCACCGGCATGCCGCCGGCGCCGTCTTGCACCGCTGCCAACAGGCGTGCAAAACCGGCGGCATCGTCCACATTGGCGGGGCGGTGCAGCGTCATCACCAAGTAGCCGCCGGCTTGTAGCCCAGCTTGCTGCCAAAACGGCGGTGGCTGCAGCCGGTGCAGGTTGCGTAACAGCGTGTCAATCATCGTGTTGCCCACGAAGAATATGCGGTCGTCACCCACCCCCGCCCGGCGCAAATTGGCATTGGCCACCTCGCTGGTGGTGAAAAACCAGTTGGTGATCGCATCGGTGACCAGCCGGTTGATTTCTTCGGGCATGGCCCAGTCACCCGACCGGATACCGCCCTCGACATGGGCCACCGGCACACCCAGCTTTTGTGCCGCGATGGCGCAGGCCATGGTGGACGTGACATCGCCCACCACCAGACACAAGTCACTGCGCTGCTGCAGCAGTAGCTTTTCGTAGCCCACCATGATGCTGGCCGTCTGCTCGGCCTGTGTGCCCGAGCCCACTTCCAGGTTCACGTCGGGCTGTGGAATGCCCAGTTGGGAGAAAAAACCACCCGACATCCGCTCGTCATAGTGCTGGCCGGTATGCACCAGACGAAACCGCAAGGGGCTGCCGGCGGCCTGCCTGCCCTGAATGGCATGCAGGATGGGCGCGATCTTCATGAAGTTGGGGCGAGCGCCGGCGATGACATCTATCAATGGCGAGCGCACTACCTGACTGGATGTCTCGCCTTGCAGCGCTATCCGCGATGGCTCATTCATTTGCAGGGCCACCGGAAGCACTTGCCAGCAACGCAATCAAATCAACTCCATCCGCGTCACCGCGCAGTGGGCACACTTATCGGCGCACAGGTTGCGCGACGCGATTTCAGCCAATGCCTCCGGTGTGCTCTTGAGCATGCCGGGTATGAAATTGGTGTCCAGCAAAACCTTAACGCCACTCATCACGCAATTGCCGCTGGATGCTTGCTGCAGGACCTGCAAACGAGACAGCGCCTTCAAGGCCACCGCACAGATCAAGCAAACGTACGCTCGGCGCATCGCCAGCGCGCACGGTTGGCCGGGCATTGAGAAACTCGGCGAAGTCGAGCACGTCGTTCAACAACGGCTCAGGCATCGATTGGGCTGCGGCCAGTAGCTTTCGACAGTTTTCAACATCGCTTGTTACCTCCATCATGGGTGATGAAAACTGCAATTTGCAGCCTAGCGCCTGGGACACCATCATGCATCCCCTGTTCCGGGCGTCATCGCAGCGCCTCTTCAAGGTCGATGCTCACCCGCCCAACCTCCAGCAACTCAGCCAATGGGATGGGCGCAATACCAACCTTGCGCACCGCATCCACAAAGGCCTGGGCGCACGCTTTTTGGCCTTTGTCCTGCCGCCATAAGTTCATCTTGTTGAATCCGGGCCAGCCGAAACCTGTCAAACGCCTGAAATTGTCCAACTGCAGCACGCGCCCCCCGGCAAACACCTCGAGCCTCTCTTTGGGAAAGGCCTTGCTGCCATTGGCCAGGTAGACGATGGTGCCTACCGAGCCATCCGCAAAGCGCAGCGAGATGGTGAAGCTGTCCCGCGTGGGCGTGCCCATCGCCACCGCTTGGTGCGCCTCAATAGGCGCTGCCGCCAGAAAACGCAGCAAGTCGATGAAGTGGCAACCTTCGCCCACCAACCGGCCGCCGCCCACCTCACGGTCTTGCGTCCAGTGGTTGGCCGGTATGGCGCCAGCGTTCACCGTCATCACAAAGGCCTTGGGCCCAGGCGCGCCGGCCAGCAGTGCCCTGATGCGCTGCACTTGGGGCGCAAAGCGGCGGTTGAAGCCCACCATCAGCAACTGCGCCGGTGCGGTGGCGCAGGCGGCCTCGATGCGGCGCAGTTCGTCATGGCGCAATGCCAATGGCTTTTCAACAAACACGTGCTTGCCAGCGGCCAGCGCCCGCAGCACGTATTCGGTATGGCTGTCGTGCCGCGTGGCCACCACCACGATCTGCGCCGACGGATCGGCCAGCAAGGCCGCTGTGTCGGTCGTGGCCTGGGCAAAGCCGAACTTGCGGCCCAGATGCACGCTGCCTGCGCTGGCAGATGCAGCGATCTGCCTGAACCGCACCCCTGCCGCCTGGAAGGCCGGGATCAACACCGCCCCGGCGTAGTTGCCTGCCCCGATGACGCTGACCCCAGGCACACCTGCTGCCAACGGCGCGGCATTGGCAGGCGCCGGCAGGTCTACCGTGCGCGCCAGCCGCGACGCCAATGCCCCCCCCCCACCTGCGGCAGCACTGGGATAACTGAGCAAGATACCCAGCGACGGCTCAGCGCCACCCACTACCGCATAGGCCTTCTCTGCTTCCTCAATGCCAAACCGGTGTGAAACCAACGGCCCCACCTGAAGCTGCCCGCCGGCCAGCATGTCCAACACGGCTTCAAAGTTGCGCTGCTCGGTCCAGCGCACAAAACCCATCGGGTAGTCTTGCCCCTTGTCTTCGTAGTTGGGGTCGTAGCGGCCAGGGCCGTAAGAGCAGGAAACCTGGAAGGTCAGCTCCTTCTCAAAGAAGTCAGCGCGCGACAACTCAAGCCCAACCACCCCCACCAGCACGATGCGCCCACGCTTGCGGCACATCAGTGCCGCGTGGTGTACCGGCTTATTGCTTTTGGTGGACGCGGTGATGATCACCGCATCCACGCCCCGACCGCGTGAGAACGTTGTCGCCGCCGCCACCGGGTCGGCACCCGCGCTCAGGTCCACCGTCTCGGCACCAAAGCGCCGTGCCAGTTCCAGCTTGGCTGGGTCGAAGTCCAGCCCCAGCACGCGGCAGCCCTGCGCACGCAGCAACTGCACCGTGACCAGGCCGATCAAGCCCAACCCGGTGACCACCACCGCTTCACCCAACGTGGGCTGCACCAAGCGGATACCTTGCAGCGCTATGGCCCCAAGCACCGTAAACGCGGCATCTTCGTCGGCTACGCCTTCAGGCACCAAGGCGCACAGGTTGGCGGGCACGCTTACCGCTTCGGCGTGCTTGCCGTTTGACGCCACACGGTCACCCACCGCAAAGCCGCTGACGCCGGCGCCCACCTCGGCCACCACCCCCACGTTGCAATAGCCCATGGGCAGCGGCTGGTCCAACTTGTTGCGCACCGCTTCCAGCGTGGGCATCAGCCCATCGGTGCGGATCTTGTCCAACACCATGCGCACCTTATCGGGCTGCTGGCGGGCCTTGTCGATCAGGCCCGCCTTGCCAAAGTCGACCAGCATGCGCTCGGTGCCAGCAGAGACCAGTGTGCGCGCGGTGTGGATCAGCAACTGGCCACGGCCGGCGCGGGGGCAAGGCACTTCGGTAACTGCCGTGGTGCCGTCTTTGAGGTTCTGGAGTATTTGTTTCATCGTGCCTGCGCCTGTGGTGGCGCAAAGGTGGGTGGCTGCTGCCGGTTCTTTTCGTTAGCCGATCGCTGCGGCTACAACGCCTTGCAACGCGGTGTTGTCTACCGCCGTCAGCGCGCCTCCCATCGTCCGTACGACGAGGCCTTGCTGGATGGTTGTGAACACCGGCTTGAATACCGAAGCTTTGATGGTATGTGTTCACGTGGTGCCCCACTGCATCAAGGCGCGTTCCGATCAAGCCGAATTGGAGTCAGACGCGCGGCTGCGGTGCAGTGGCTCAACCCGTTGGCGTGGCGACAACGGGGCGGGGGATCAAGCTCGGCGGCGTGGTGTTGGCGATGAACGCCGTGACGGCTTCATGCATGAACTTCCACAGGTCCAAGCCCTGGCGCAGACAGGATTCATGCGCCGTGAAGCCACGCGCCAGGAATTGATCACCGCGCAGTGACCGTGTCGGGCCCGAGATCTTGCGTTTGAGCACCAGGCTGCGCAGCGCCTGCTCGGCCGCGTTGTTGGTCGGCGCTAGCGCTGGGTTGGTGGTGAAGGTCCACAGCGCGGGCCACAGCTTGAGGATGTTGGCGCAGGTGTTGGCGGTGCGGCTGCAGCGGCCCTGCTGCACCCCGCGCTCCAGCGTGGCACGCACCCAGCGTTGTAGCTGTGCGAACTTTTGGCCCGCCAGTTGGCCCTCCTCGCGCCGGCGGAACATCACAAACCCCAGCCCCAGCAGCCTGCGCCCGATCTGCCCGGCCAGCCCGCTGCGCTGCCCGATCCGGTTGAAGTCGCGCAGCAGGTGCGCCCAGCACACCTGCCTGCGCTCGGGGGCCATGAAGGCGTAGGCGGCGTAGCGGTCCGTTGTCACCACCGCCGCGCACTGCTCGCCGATGAAATCCAGGATCACGTAGCGCGCCCGCGACGGGTAGACGCCAAACACCGCCAGCAGCGGCTGCACTGCGGCCCACACCCA
>JAYVLI010000153.1:0-8948 GCA_043759535.1 Betaproteobacteria bacterium
GCCGGGAGCGCCGCCGGCGGCTACCGCGTCGCGGCTCATCGCTTGCAACAGCGCAGCACTCTGGAAGGCGATGCTTTCCAGCGCGGCGCGGGCAATGTGGGCCACCGTGCTGCCACGCGTCAAGCCGACGATCGCGCCCCGGGCCTCGGCGTGCCAGTAGGGTGCGCCCAGGCCGGTGAAGGCGGGCACAAACATCACACCACCGGCGTCGGGCACGCTCTCGGCCAGGGCTTGCACCTCGCCGCTGGCCTTGATGGCATTCAAGCCGTCACGCAGCCACTGCACCACCGCACCGCCGATGAACACACTGCCTTCCAGCGCAAATTGCGGCAGCGTGTCGGCTTGGGCGGCTGCCGTGGTGATCAGCCCGTTCTCGCTGGTTTGAAATTCATGGCCGGTGTGCATCAGCATGAAACAGCCAGTGCCGTAGGTGTTTTTGGCCAGCCCGGCCTTGAAGCAGGCCTGGCCAAACAAGGCGCTCTGCTGGTCACCCGCCATGCCGGCGATTGGGATGGCCGCACCCAGGTGCTGGGCCGCTGCGTCACCAAACACATGGCTGCTGGGGTACACGGCCGGCAGCAGGCTGTCAGGCACATGCAGCAGCTTCAGCAACTCATGGTCCCAGACGTTGTGGCGGATGTCGAACAGCATGGTGCGGGCAGCGTTGCTCACGTCGGTGGCATGCACCTGACCGTTGGTGAGTTTCCACAACAACCAACTGTCCACCGTGCCAAAAGCCAGCTCACCGCGCGCGGCGGCAATGTGGGCGCCGGGCACCTGGTCAAGTAGCCAGCGGATTTTGGTGGCCGAGAAATACGCGTCCACCACCAGCCCGGTGCTGTGCTGGATTTGCTGCGCATGGCCATGCGCGCGCAAATCAGCGCACAGCGGCTCACCGCGCCGGTCTTGCCAGACGATGGCGTTGTGGATGGGCGCACCGGTGCGGCGGTTCCACACCACCGTGGTCTCGCGCTGGTTGGTGATGCCGATGGCTTTGATGTCTTGTGCTGCCAGGCCGGCCTTGCTGATGGCCTCACGCGCGGTGGCCAGTTGGGTGGCCCACAAATCCTCGGGGTCATGCTCCACCCAGCCGGGCTGGGGGTAAATCTGGCGGAACTCACGCTGCGCCATGGCCACCACCTGGCCGGCGCCATCAAACACGATGCTGCGGGAGCTGGACGTGCCCTGGTCCAGCGCGAGGATGAAGCTCATGGGGTGTCTCCGGGGTTGCTGGTGTGGGTGCCGTTGCCGCCATCCGTGCCGCTGCGGTTGGGTGTTGGGTAGCTTGCATCACCGATCACGCAACTGACACCCGCATCGGCCAGCAGCGTGGCAAATGCTGGTGGGGGTGGGCTGTCGGTGAACAGGCCGTCCACCTGGTCCAGCCGGCCTACCTCCACCATGGCCGGGCGGTTGAACTTGCTGTGGTCGGCGGCCAGCCACACCTGCCGGCTGGCGCGGATGATGGCTTGCGCCACCTTCACCTCGCGGTAGTCAAAGTCGCGCAGCGTGCCATCGGCCTCGATGCCGGAGATGCCGATGAGGCCGATGTCCACCCGGAATTGGCTGATGAACTCCACCGTGGCCTCGCCGATGATGCCCCGGTCTTTGCTGCGCACCAGGCCGCCGGCCACGATCAACTCACAGTCGGGGTTGTCGCTCAAGATGGCTGCAACGTTCAGGTTGTTGGTGATCACCCGCAGGCCATGGTGGCCCAGCAACTCACGCGCAATCGCCTCGGTGGTGGTGCCGATGTTCAGGATCAGGCTGCAGCCATCCGGCACCTGGCGCGCCACCGCGCGGGCAATGCGGCGTTTGGCGTCTTCATTGAGCTGCTGGCGGGCACGGTAGGCGATGTTCTCAGTGGTGCTGGCGGGCAGCCGCACACCACCATGAAAACGCGCCAGCAGGCTGGCATCAGACAGCAGCTTGACATCACGCCGCACCGTTTGCAGGGTGACGCCAAAACGTTCGGCCAGCGCCTCCACCGTGACCGTGCCCAGCTCACGCACGGTGTCCAGCACACCGGCCTGGCGCGGGTTGGGGATGAAGGTGCTCACAGCGGTTTGTCCATGCAGGTGTTGACAAGGTCAGATCAAGATCGGGCCGAAGGGTAAGGGATGCTTTGCCAGCACGGATCAGGGAAAACCGGCTTGCGTTTCAAATCGAGGTCGGGTACAAAAGAAAAGGAACGAACAAAAACACTCAAAAACGAACGAATCCAACACGAACGCATCCAAAACAAAACCATGACGCGGGCTGAATGTGATGTGCTGGTGGTGGGCGGTGGCATCAACGGTGCTGGCATCGCCCGTGACTTGGCGGGCCGTGGCCTGTCGGTGCTGCTGTGTGAGCAAGATGACCTGGCCAGCCACACCTCATCATCCAGCACCAAGCTGATCCACGGTGGCCTGCGCTACCTGGAGTACTACGAGTTCAGCCTGGTGCGCAAAGCCCTGGCCGAGCGTGAACTGCTGCTGCGCAGTGCCCCGCACATCATGTGGCCGCTGCGCTTTGTGATGCCGCACGATGCGTCCATGCGACCGGTGTGGATGGTGCGTATTGGCCTGTTTCTGTACGACCACTTGGCCAAGCGTGAATGGCTGCCGGCCAGCACCACCGTCAACCTGCGCAGCCACCCCACCGGCGCGCCGCTCAAACCCCAGTACAGCCGCGGTTTTGTCTACAGCGACGGCTGGGTGGACGACGCCCGCCTGGTGGTGCTGAACGCAGTGGACGCCACTGCCCGCGGCGCCACCATCCTGACGCGCTGCCGCTGTGAGCGCGCCGAGCGCACGCCAACCGGCTGGTCAGCCACCCTGCAACCGGCCGGCGGCGCACCGTTGCAGGTGCAGGCCCGCGCCCTGGTCAATGCCGCCGGGCCGTGGACGGGCGAGTTTTTGCGCGACCGGGCGCAAGTGCAAAGCGCCCGCTCGTTGCGCTTGGTCAAAGGCAGCCACATCGTGGTCAAGAAGCTGTTTGACCATGACCATGCCTACATCTTTCAAAACCCCGACAAACGCATCATCTTTGCCATTCCGTATGAGGGTGATTTCACCCTGATCGGCACCACCGATGTCGAGATCAACGGCGCACCCGACTGCGCCCGCATCGACGCGGATGAAACCGCCTACCTGTGCGCGCAGGCTAGCCGTTATTTTGCCAAGCCAGTCCTGCCGGCAGATGTGGTGTGGGCCTACTCGGGTGTGCGGCCGCTGCTGGATGATGAGTCGGGTGATGCGTCTGCGGTGACGCGGGATTACCTGCTGGAATTTGATGGCGATGCGGCGTCGCCGCTGCTGTCCGTGTGGGGCGGCAAGATCACCACCTTCCGCAAACTGGCTGAAGAAGCGGTTGACGGCCTGGTCCAGCGCCTCGGCGAAAGCCGCCCGGCGTGGACTGCATCTGCCCTGTTGCCGGGTGGTGATTTATCGGCCTGGATTGGCAAAGCGCGGCGGCCCGATACCGACATCCAGCGCTTCATCCAAGCCTTGGCGCAGCGCCACCCGCAGCTGCCGGCCACGCTGCTGGCCCGCTGGGCCCGCTGTTACGGCAGCCGTGTTGATTTGCTGCTGGCAGCGCCGCTGGGCGCCGAGGTGGCACCCGGCCTGTTTGAGGCCGAGTTGCACTACCTGCACCAGCATGAATGGGCCCGCAGCGCGGACGACGTGCTGTGGCGCCGCACCAAGCTGGGCCTGCATCTGGATGCTGGTGCCCGCGCCCTGGTGGCCGCCTGGTGGGCCAACCACCACCCTGACACGTTCCAAGCCCCGCAGGCCCCCTCATGCAACTGACCCTGTCCCGCATCGCCCACAAGGTGGGTGCGGCCGCGCACCTGTACCCGCTGGACCTCAGCCTGCAGCCCAATACCGTGACGGTGTTGCTGGGCGCCACCCGCGCCGGCAAAACCACGCTGATGCGGCTGATGGCCGGGCTGGACGTGCCCACGCAAGGCAGCGTCACGGTGGACGGGCAAGATATGACCGGCCTGCCGGTGCGCCAGCGCAACGTGGCCATGGTCTACCAGCAGTTCATCAACTACCCGTCGATGACGGTGTTTGACAACATCGCCTCACCGTTGAAGCTGCGCGGCGCGATGGACAAAGCGGCGATCAAGCAACGTGTGCAGGCGCTGGCCGAAAAGCTGCACATTGAGCCGTTTTTGCAGCGCCTGCCGGCGGCCTTGTCGGGCGGCCAGCAGCAACGTGTGGCGCTGGCCCGCGCGCTGGCCAAAGACGCCCCGCTGATGCTGCTGGACGAACCCCTGGTCAACCTGGACTACAAACTGCGCGAGGAGTTGCGCGATGAGTTGTCGGCCCTGTTTGCCGCCGGCAGTTCTACCGTGGTTTACGCCACCACCGAGCCCACCGAGGCCTTGTTGCTGGGTGGCTGGACAGCGGTGATGGAGGCCGGCGAGGTGCTGCAATACGGCCCCACGGCCGAGGTGTTCCACCGGCCGGCGTCCATCCGCGTGGCGCGGGCTTTCAGTGACCCGCCAATGAACCTGCTGCAAGGGGGCGCCAGCCAGCTGGGCCTGCACGGCGTCACAGTGGCACCCAATGCCACCATCGGCCTGCGCGCCAGTGCATTGCGGGTGCAGGCGCGGCCAGGGGACATCGCACTGCCCGGCTTGGTGGAGTTGGCCGAGATCTCGGGCTCTGACACGTTTGTGCATGTGTCCACCCAGGCCGGCGAGTTGATTGCGCAACTCAGCGGTGTGCATTTTTTCGACTTGGGCGCGGCACTCACGTTGTATCTCGACCCGTCGCAGGTCTATGTCTTCGGGCCTGATGGCCTGCTGCAAACAGCGCCCACCCGCGCACTGAGAACCTGACATGGCCCGCATCACCCTTGACCTGGCCCACAGCTACCGGCCCGACCCGCAGCAAGACAGTGATTACGCGCTGCTGCCGCTCAAGATGACGTTTGACGACGGTGGTGCGTATGCGCTGCTGGGCCCGTCGGGCTGCGGCAAAACCACCATGCTCAACATCATCTCTGGCCTGGTGCAGCCGTCGCACGGCAGCGTCAAATTTGACGGCCAGGACATGACCCAGCGCAGCCCGCAGGCCCGCAACATCGCCCAGGTGTTCCAGTTCCCGGTCATCTACGACACCATGACGGTGGCAGAGAACCTGGCCTTCCCGCTCAAGAACCGGGGTGTGGCACCCGACAGGATCAAAGCCCGTGTCGGCAAGATTGCCGAGATGCTGGAGATGAGCAACCAGCTGGGCATGCGCGCTGCGGGCTTGAGTGCGGACGCCAAACAAAAGATCAGCCTGGGCCGCGGTTTGGTGCGTGAGGACGTGAGCGCCGTGCTGTTTGACGAGCCACTGACGGTGATTGACCCGCACCTCAAATGGCAGTTGCGCCGCAAGCTCAAGCAAATTCACCATGAGTTGAAGCTGACGTTGATCTACGTCACCCATGACCAGGTGGAGGCGCTGACCTTTGCCGACCAGGTGGTGGTGATGACGCGTGGCAAGGCGGTGCAAGTGGGCTCCGCCGATGCCCTGTTTGACCGGCCGGCGCACCGCTTTGTGGGCCATTTCATTGGCTCACCGGGCATGAACTTTTTGCCGGCAGCCTTGTCGCCCGCAGCACCGGCCGGTGCGGATGTTCTGGGCATCCGGCCCGAATATGTGCGGCTGGCCACAACCGGTGGCGCGGGCGTGCTGCCCGCCCGTGTGCTGCAGGTGCAAGACGTGGGCACTTACTGGCTGGTCACCACCAGCATCGGCGGCGAGGGCACAGAGCACATGGTGCGGCTGCGGCTGGACGCCGAAGCTCAGCCCCCCGCACCAGGTGCCACGGTGGGCTTGTCATTGATCGGCCCGCACACCTGCTGGTACGCCAAAGACGAAACGCTGATCGAGGAGGTGGCTGTATGAAACCCGTCAACCAGAAAGCCTGGTGGCTGGTGCTGCCGGTGTTCTTGTGTGTGGCCCTCTCGGCGGTGCTGCCGCTGATGACGGTGGTCAACTATTCGGTGCAAGACATCATCTCGCCCGAACGGCGCGTGTTTGTGGGCACCGAATGGTTTGCTGCGGTGATGCGTGACCCGGACCTGCACGAAGCGCTGCTGCGCCAGATCACCTATTCATTGGCAGTGCTGTTGGTTGAATTGCCGCTGGGCATTTTGCTGGCGCTGGCCATGCCCGCCACTGGTTGGAAATCAAGTGCGGTGCTGGTGCTGGTGGCCTTGAGCTTGTTGATCCCATGGAACGTGGTGGGCACCATCTGGCAGATTTACGGCCGGGCCGACATCGGTTTGTTGGGTGCCGCGCTGCAGCGTTTGGGCATTGAGTACAGCTACACCGGCAATGCGGCGCATGCTTGGCTCACCGTGCTGGTGATGGATGTGTGGCACTGGACACCACTGGTGGCGCTGCTGGGCTATGCCGGGCTGCGCAGCATCCCCGATGCGTATTACCAGGCCGCCCGCATTGACGGCGCCAGCAAGCTGGCCGTGTTCCGCTACATCCAATTGCCCAAGATGCGGGGCGTGTTGATGATTGCGGTGCTGCTGCGTTTCATGGACAGCTTCATGATTTACACCGAGCCCTTTGTGCTGACCGGTGGTGGCCCCGGTAACGCCACCACGTTTTTAAGCCAGTACTTGACCCAGAAAGCGGTCGGCCAGTTTGACCTGGGGCCCGCAGCGGCCTTCTCGCTGATTTACTTTTTGATCATCCTGCTGCTGTGTTTCATCCTCTACACCTGGATGCAGCGGGTGGGCACGGCCGACAAGGAGGGCCTGGGCCATGAATGAGCCAAGGTTCCAGAAACGCACACTGTTTCTGATCGTCTATTTGGTCTTTGCCATCTTGCCCATCTACTGGATGGTCAACATGAGCTTCAAGACGAATGAGGAGATCTTGTCCTCCTTCACCCTGTTGCCACAGCATTTCACCTGGGCCAATTACGCCAAGATCTTCACCGATGAATCGTGGTACTCGGGCTACATCAACAGCCTGATCTACGTGGCCATCAACATGGTGGTCACGCTGGTGGTGGCGCTGCCGGCGGCCTATGCGTTCAGCCGTTACAGCTTTCTGGGCGACAAGCATTTGTTCTTTTGGCTGCTGACCAACCGCATGACACCACCTGCGGTGTTTTTGCTGCCCTTCTTCCAGCTCTACACCACACTGGGTTTGATGGACACCCACCTGGCAGTGGCCATGGCGCATTTGGTGTTCAGCGTGCCATTGGCGGTGTGGATTCTGGAAGGCTTCATGAGTGGCATTCCGCGCGAGATTGATGAAACCGCCTACATTGACGGTTACAGCTTTCCGCGCTTTTTCATCACCATCTTCTTGCCGCTGATCAAAGCCGGTGTGGGTGTGGCGGCCTTTTTCTGCTTCATGTTCAGTTGGGTTGAATTGCTGTTGGCCCGCACCCTGACCAGTGTGAACGCCAAACCCATTGTGGCGACGATGACGCGCACGGTCAGCGCATCGGGCATGGACTGGGCCACGCTGGCCGCAGCCGGCACGCTCACCATCGTGCCCGGCGCCATCGTCATTTGGTTTGTGCGCCACTACATCGCCAAAGGCTTTGCCATGGGGAGGGTTTGATGTTTGATTGGATGGTTTGGACTTTGCCGGTGGCGGTGTTTTTTTCTTGCATTGGTCTGGCATTGCTGGGCATGACTGTGTGGGAAATCAAACAACCCACCATGGAGCGCAAAGGCTTTTTGCCCATTGCCACCACCCGCGGAGACAGGCTGTTCATTGGCCTGCTCACGGCGGCCTACATCAACCTGGCATTTGTCGGCTTGTCCGGCAAGCTGGCCGAATGGTTCTCGCTGGGCGCTGACCCCAGTATCTGGATCAGCTTTGTGGCATCCATGTTGGCGCTGGCGTTGATCATGCGGCGCGGCTAAAACGTTTCACAGGGATCCGGCCTGGGCGCTTCCCCGGGGCCGTGCTGTCACCCAACATCATCCGGGGAAGCAAGCCACACCTGAGGAGACAAGCAATGAAAGTGCGCTACACCGCATTGGGCCTGGCCGCGATGCTCGCGGTTGCCGCCCCATCCTGGGCCGACGAGGCCGCTGCCAAAAAATGGATTGACGCTGAATTTCAACCCAGCACGCTGAACAAAGACCAGCAACTGGCGGAGATGAAATGGTTTATCGAGGCGGCTAAAAAACTGCAAGCCAAGGGCGTGAAGGAGATCTCGGTTGTCAGCGAGACCATCACCACCCATGAGTACGAGAGCAAAACACTGGCCAAGGCATTTGAAGAAATCACCGGCATCAAGGTCAAGCATGACTTGATTCAAGAAGGTGATGTGGTTGAAAAACTGCAGACCTCCATGCAGTCGGGCAAGAGCATTTATGACGGCTGGATCAGCGACTCTGACCTGATCGGTACCCACTACCGCTACGGCAAGATCATGAATCTGACCGACTACATGGCCGGCAAGGGCAAAGAGTGGACCAACCCCGGCCTGGACTTGAAAGACTTCATTGGCACCAGCTTCACCACCGCACCCGATGGCAAGCTGTACCAGCTGCCCGACCAGCAGTTTGCCAACCTGTATTGGTTTCGCGCCGACCTGTTTGCGCGGCAAGACCTGAAAGACAAATTCAAGGCCAAATACGGCTACGAGCTGGGTGTGCCGCTCAATTGGTCAGCGTATGAGGACATTGCCGAGTTCTTCACGAATGATGTGAAGACCATTGACGGCAAGCCGATTTATGGCCACATGGACTACGGCAAGAAAGACCCCTCACTGGGCTGGCGTTTTACCGATGCCTGGCTCAGCATGGCCGGCACGGCCGACATTGGCATCCCCAACGGCATGCCGGTGGACGAGTGGGGTATTCGTGTGGGCGCTGACAAATGCACGCCGGTGGGTGCATCTGTCTCGCGCGGTGGTGCCACCAATTCACCCGCCGCTGTTTACGCACTGACCAAGTACGTGGACTGGATGAAAAAGTA
>JAYVLI010000154.1:0-17339 GCA_043759535.1 Betaproteobacteria bacterium
AGGTGCACCAGCTCGCCCACTGGCAGCCGGTGGCGCCGCGCAGCGCCGAAATCCCCTTTGTGGTGGCCCGCGTGGTGCTGCAAGACTTCACCGGCGTGCCGCTGCTGGCTGACCTGGCGGCGATGCGCAACATCGCCCAGTCGCTGGGCCGGCCGGCCCGGCTGATCGAGCCGCTGGTGCCGGTGGACCTGGTGGTGGACCACTCGGTGGTGGTGGACAACTTTGGCAACGGCCAGTCGCTGGACCTGAACATGAAGGTTGAATTCCAGCGCAACCGCGAGCGTTATGAATTCATGAAATGGGGCATGCAGGCCTTCACCACCTTTGGTGTGGTGCCGCCGGGCTTTGGCATCGTTCACCAGGTCAATCTGGAATATCTGGCGCGGGGTGTTCACCGCAACAAGCAGGCGGACGGCACGTGTGTGTACTACCCCGACAGCCTGGTGGGCACCGACAGCCACACCACCATGATCAACGGCCTGGGCGTGGTGGGTTGGGGGGTGGGCGGCATCGAGGCCGAGGCCGCCATGCTGGGCCAACCGGTGTACTTGCTAACCCCTGATGTGGTGGGCCTGGAGTTGACCGGCAAACTGCGTGACGGCGTGACCGCCACCGACCTGGTGCTGACACTCACCGAGCTGCTGCGGCGCGAAAAAGTGGTGGGCCAGTTTGTCGAGTTTTTTGGTGA
This sequence comes from Betaproteobacteria bacterium, assembly GCA_043759535.1. GTDB lineage: Bacteria > Pseudomonadota > Gammaproteobacteria > Burkholderiales > Burkholderiaceae_C > Pseudaquabacterium. Next base: position 689 of record JAYVLI010000154.1, read on the forward strand.
AGGCACCGCCAGCCTGGGGCTGCCAGACCGCGCAACCATCGCCAACATGGCGCCTGAATACGGCGCCACCATGGGTTTCTTTCCGGTCGATGAGCGCACGCTGGCTTACCTCAAAGGCACTGGCCGGCGCAAGAAAGAGCGCGCATCGTTTGAGGCCTACTGGCGCGCCCAGGGCTTGTTTGGCGTGCCACGTGCCGGTGAGATCGACTACACCCGGGTGGTGACGCTGGACCTGGGCCAGGTCACCCCATCCCTGGCCGGCCCACGCCGCCCGCAAGACCGCATCGAGATCGGCAATGTGGCGCGCCAATTTGCCCAGCAGCTCACCGCCGCACCTGAAGACGACGGCTTCAACCGGCCGGCAGGGTCAGCCAAGCTGGCGGTGCCGGCGGGTGATGGCGTGATGCTGCACCACGGTGATGTGCTGATCGCGGCCATCACCTCCTGCACCAACACCAGCAACCCCAGCGTGATGCTGGCGGCTGGCCTGCTGGCGCAAAAAGCCGTGGCACGTGGCCTGAAGGTGGCGCCGCACATCAAGACTTCGCTGGCGCCGGGATCGCGCATCGTCACCGAGTACCTGCAGAAGGCCGGGCTGCTGAAACCGCTGGAGCAACTGGGCTTTTACCTGGCCGCTTACGGCTGCACCACCTGCATCGGCAACGCGGGTGATCTGGCGCCGGCCATCAACGCGGCCATCACCGGGCATGACCTGGTGTGCGCGGCGGTGTTGTCGGGCAACCGCAACTTTGAGGCACGCATCCACCCACGCATCCAGGCCAACTTCTTGGCCAGCCCACCGCTGGTGGTGGCGTATGCCATTGCCGGCACCATGACGTGCGATTTGATGACCGAGCCGGTGGGCCATGACCGCCAGGGCCGGCCTGTTTTCCTGGGCGACATCTGGCCCAGCGGCGACGAGATTGCCGCCCACCTGAGCGTGGCCATGGACCCGCAGGCTTACCGCGCCAACTACGCCAAAGTGGCCAGCAAGCCGGGCAAACTGTGGAGCCAGATCCCCGCTGCCAGCGGCGACACCTACCCCTGGCCCGACAGCAGCTACATCGCCAGGCCACCATTCCTGGAGGGCTTCACCCTCAAGCCACCGGGCCAGCAGGTGCCGGCGCTGGCAGGGGTGGATGCCAGCGCCAGCAGCCCACCCGACGACAGCGGCCTGCGCATCAGCGGGGCGCGCATCATGGCCTTGTTTGGGGATTCGATCACCACCGACCACATCTCACCGGCCGGCAACATTGCGCCCGGCTCACCGGCCGGGCTGTACCTGCTGGGCAGGGGTGTGCAGGCGGCCGACTTCAACAGCTACGGTGCCCGCCGCGGCCACCATGAGGTGATGGTGCGCGGCACGTTTGCCAATGTGCGCATCAAAAACCTGCTGCTGCCGCTGGATGCGGACGGCGCACCGCAGGAAGGGGGCTACACCCTGCACCAGCCCAGCGGCGACCGGCTGACCATTTATGACGCGGCCATGCGCTACCGCGCTGCCGGCCTGCCCACGGTGGTGTTTGCGGGCGAGGAATACGGCACCGGGTCCAGCCGCGACTGGGCCGCCAAAGGCACCCAGTTGCTGGGCATCCGGGCGGTGGTGGCGGGCAGTTTTGAGCGCATCCACCGCAGCAACCTGGTGGGCATGGGTGTGCTGCCGCTGCAGTTCAAACCGGGTGACAGTTGGCACAGCCTGGGCCTGGTGGGCGACGAGCGGATTGACGTGCTGATCGACGGCCCGCTGACCCCGCAACGCGACGCGCTGCTGGTGGTGCATCGCGCGGATGGCACACGCGTGCAGCGCACCTTGCGCCTGCGCATCGACACGCCCATCGAGGTGGACTACATGCGGCATGGCGGCATCCTGCCGTTTGTGCTGCGGCAGTTGTTGAAGGCTTGAGTTGGTTGTTGCTGCCTGCTGCCTGCTGCCTGCTGCCTGCTGCCTGCTGCCTGCTGCCTGCTGCCTGCTGCCTGCTGAGCGTTGAGCAAGCAAGGCCAGGGCGGGCCCGTGTGGCGGCTTCGATGCGGCGCCCGGCCTTGCAGGCCGGGTCCCTTGCGCTCCTCGCCCGGCGGGGCGGCTGCGATCGCTTCGGTCTGCGGCTTCACGCCGCAGCCCAGAAATCGTTCTCGCTCGGCCCGCCCTGCGGACGGGCTGCCCCCGCCAGGCTCCGGTGCTCAGCGCCGCATAGGCGCCGCCACACGGGCCCGCCCTGGCCTTGCCACCACCACCGTGGCGTTTGTCGGTTTTTAAAATCCGCCGACTGCCTGCCGGCCACGGCTGGCGGCGTTGGGCTTGGCGCCCCTGACGCATTGCGCAGCGCTTAAGGAAGGGGCGCCAAGCCCAACGGCGCCGTGCGCCGTCTTGGCATGCGGCCTTTTTCTTCTCGACCCGATCCGCCAAAACCACCCCTACAACGTCTTCCCCCGCCCCATTACCGCCACCGCGCCAATGCCCATCACCTTGACCATCAACCACAGGCCGGCGGCATCCGGGAAACAGAGCGCGCCGTTGGCGTCCACCATCTTCCAGTAGCTCACCACCGTGCAGGGCTGGCTGGGTGCGGTAAACCAGCGCGCGGCTTGCAGCATGCCGCCGGGTGCCACGTCGGGCACGGGCAGGTGGCGTTGGTCGGGCTTCAAGCCGGGGTTGAGCAGCACCTGGCCGTTGCGGGCGTCGTCGCTCACCACCTCGTCGCCCTGGCACACCAGCGCGCGGCCCAACCAGGGCACGCTGCCCACGTTTTGCAGTGCCCAGATTTTCTTGAAGCGCTGGCCGGCGCTGACCACCGCGCCATCAGGAAAGCTCACGTCCTCCACAAACGCGCTGCGGTCATCAGTGGCCGCGCTGCGCTGCCCGGGTTTGATGGGTACCAGGTCAAACACAAACTGCAGCAGCCGCATCGGGTGGACGTTCAGCACCTTGGCCAGCGCCACCAGGGTGGTCAGCGAGGGCAGCTTGCGCGGCGCGCTGCCTGACGTCGGTGGGCAATGTGTCCGGCATGGGCGTCTGATGGATGAAAAACGCCAAGTTGTATGGAAAGCCAAACAACTGACTGACCACCATCCTGCGGCTGCGTTGTCCTGCATTTGTCTGCGGCTTGCCACAAAAAAACCAAGAAACCCATGTCATCCATCCCCATGTGCCGCCTGGCCCAGGCCGGTTTGGCCAGCGCCGTGGCCTGCACCCCGGCCGCTTGCTGCGGCGGTAGCAGCGGCAACCACCCGGTGGTGCTCACCCCACCCGTGGTCACGCCCAACAGCCTGACGCTGACCGGCACCGGCAACGCCACCTCGCGCTGGCCAATGGCAACTGCAACCTGAACGTGAGCAGCGGCGCGCTGCCCTGCGTTGTCAAGGTGACGGCGGCTGACGGCACAGTGCTGCACTCGGTGGCCAGCGGCAGCGGCAGCACGGCGGTGGTCAACATCAGCCCGCTGACCGAGCTGGTGCTGGCGCAAGCCGCCGGTGGCAAGCCGGCCACGCTGTTTGCCAGCTTTGATGCCGCCGCCCAGGCCAAGGTCAGCAACGCTGCCCTGGCCACGGCCACCACGGCGGTGGCCACGGCGCTGCAAAGTGTGCTCAGCCTGACAGGCATCAACCCCTTCACCAACACCCTGGTGGCGGCCACCGGCAGCAGCGCCGGCAACGCGCTGGACGCCACGCTGACCGCTGCATTGGCCAGCGCCCAATTGAGCGTGGCCGACCTGGGCGCGGCCATCGTGGCCAATGGCAGCGCCGCAGCAGCAGTGGTGGCCAGCCAGGTGCAACCGGCAGCGGCCACCTGCGCCAGCGCGCGCAGTGGGGATTAGTGGGTCATCAACCCCAACCAAACCCAGGCCAGCGACCGGCTGAAAAAGGTGGCCTTCAACGCCACCACGCTGACCCTGACCCAGCCCGACGGCACGGTGTCCGGCGCGGCCGTGCCCACGGCCGGCAAGCCCTGCCAGTTCAGCGCCGACACGGTCCGCTCAACGGTGGTGGTCAACGCCGCCGGCAAGATCACCAGCGTGGCCGATTGCAAGCAATTGCTGGCCTGCGTGGCGCACAGCGTGCCCAACGGTTTCACCGTCAACGCCGCTGGTGGTTTTGATGTGGTGGACACCGATGGCGGCTTGTTGCGGCTGTTTGTCTTCTGCGCGGCCACAGGCGAGATGGCAATGGTCGGGCTGTTCCCACAAGGGGTGATGGTGGCCAGCAAGCAAACCGCCCGCAGCCCCGCCGTGGTGGGCACCGCCACGCGCTGCTGGGACATGCAAATCAACGCCAGCGGCGTGGCGTCGTCCATCGCCGAGGACACCAGCACCGTGCTGACGGCAAACGCCACCACCAACAGCGACACCCGCAGCCGCAAATCCGACGGCCGGGTGGACAGCTTCAGCAACAACAGCCCACGCACCGGCCTGCGCAGCCGCACGGCCGACAGCTGCAAAACCAGCAGCGGCGCAGCCACCGCCTGCAGCGCCATCATCGCCATGCCACTGCCAGGTTTTGGCTTTGGGGTGTGCGGCAGCGCTGTGGCCGGCAGCGCGTTTTTTGGCATCAGCACCAACATAACGGCCGGCACCCACAGCGCGGCCAACGACGCCACCTGCTTTGGTGCCAACAGCAGCTTCAACACCACCTCGCAGGGCGGCGCGCTGACCACCGCCGGCGCAGCCAGCACCGCCACGTTGACGGCTGGGCCGGATATCTACGGCTACACCTTCAGCGGCACGCTGACCGGCCGCATCTGGACCGGCACTGTCACCAAGGTGGCCACCACCCAACCCACCTTCACGGGTGGCAGCGGTGTGTTCTCGGTGGAACTGGGCACCACCCAGCACGGATGCCGCGCTGAGCGCGCCACCGTCCTGCCACGGCAGGCGGTGGCGCAGCACCGGTCACGGCACGCATGCGCACCGCCGGCCCGCCACCCAGGCACGCCGGCCGGCCCGCAGCCAGACTTGCAGCATCCAAACCGCCCCGGACGCTGCCTGCAAGCAACCCCCACACTGGCACGCCAGGCCGCCAAGGCACTGGCTGTTTGCGCCACAGGCACCCTGCTGGTGTTGGCCGCCGCGCCAGCCCAGGCCAACCTGCTGCGCAACGGCGACTGTGAAGCCAATGCGCTGCCGCCGAGCAGCCAGGGCGGCAACAACTGCTAGCTGGGCCTGTCCGGTGGCTCGTGTGGCACCACCTTCAGCGCCGCTGTTGGCTGGACAGGCACCGCGCCCGTCATCAAAGGCAGCAGCAGCGCCTGGGGCAGCCCTGGCAGCCTGGCGGGTTTTGGCAGCCTGGGCACTGGCGGCCAGGTGGTGGGTGTGCAAAACACCACCGAGCTGTCGCAATGCCTGGCACTTGGCGCCGGCAACGACAGCTTGCAATGGGCCGACGCTGGCCGTGTGGGCCATGCCGCAGCCCAGGACCAGGTGCTGTTTGGCAACGCGGTGCTGGCAGCTTTGACACCCAGCCAGGCGATCTCTGGGCGCTGAACACGCTGGATTTCACCCTGGCTGGCCTGGGTGCGTTGACCTTCCGCAACACGCAGCGCAGCTGCGCCCTGGCCACCGATGGCACCGCCTTCATTGACGGCGTGGTGCGCAGCGCCCGCCGGCCCCAGGTGCCCAAGCCAGCATCGCTTGGCCTGGTGGGCCTGGCCTTGGCGGCCACGCTGGTGACCGGCACCACGGCCGGCCGCCGGTTGCTGGGCGGCCACTAAAACCGCCGCGCTGGCACCGGGCCGTTGCGGGGTCAGGTCAGCGCGGCGCCAGGTCAAATCATCGCGGTGCCAGCCGCAGCGCCGCACCCAGTGCATCCACCGAGCTGCCCTGCTGGGCCAGCAGCGCCTCCAGCGCCGGCAGCAGCGGGCCCAGGCGCTCGTCCAGCGCATCCCGCACGGTGTCCACCACCACTTGCGTACCCCGCTCGATCTCGATGTTGAGCATGGCGCCGCAGGCTTTGTCGCCAAAGGTGGTCATGCGCAGGGTTTCGGGGATCAGCCAAACCTCAAACCAGCGTGCTTTGCGGTCGGCCTCAGCCACCGTCAGGCTGGCGCCGTTGATGGCGATATAACCCTTGGCAAACACATAACGCATGTGGCTGGCGGGCACGCCGATGCGCAGCACATGGTTGTTCTCGGGCCGCTGGATGTGCAGCACCTGGCCCAGGCAATCGACATGGCCGCTGATTGGGTGGCCACCAATCTCGGCGCCGTCGCGTGCAGCACGCTCCACGTTGATGCGGCTGCCCACCACCAGCGCGCCCAGGCTGGTGAGTGCCAGGCTTTGCTGCATCACATCAAACGTGGCCAGGCCAGGGGCCGGCAGGCTGGTGACGGTGAGGCAGACGCCGTCACTGGCCACGCTGGCGCCAATCTCCAGCCCGGTGTCAAAGCCTGCCGGAAAGGCCAGCGTGAAGCTGCGCAGGCCGGGGCGGTCAGTGATGGTGGCCACCTGGGCCACGCCTTGAACAATGCCAGTGAACATGGATGGGTACGCGCAGGGCAAAAAATAAGAACCTAAGCGTACCAGCCTGGCCGCTGTGCCCGCTCACCGCCAACGGGCGTGCCGCCGAATCACACCCAGAGGGCTGTGTTGCCGGGTCAAGCCCGGGGCAGGTCGCCCGGCTGGTCGGGCACGGCACCCAACACGCCTTCAAGACCAGCACCGTCGCCCAAGCGGCCCAGATCGCCCAGCAAATTCAACTCACTCAGCGCAGTGGGCGCCCGGTGGTCTTTGCGCGAGAACAGCTTGCGCTGGGCCTCCAGCGGCAGGTCGGTCAGGTTCATCACCTTGGCGCGGATCAGCACGTCGATCAAGTCTTCCAGCACGCGGATGAAGCCGGCGTCCAATTGCGCAAAACGCTGCACCGCTTCATCGTTGCCCACAAAGGCTTGCACCTCGGGGTGGTCATCGGCCAAAAACTCGGTGGCACCGGCCTGGGCCTGGCGGTGCAGGCTGGTGATGGAGCCGTCGGCGGTGCGCGTCAAGTAGGGCATGCGGGCCACTGTAGCCAGCACGGCCAGGCAGCAAACCCGCAAGGTGGGCGGCAGATCAGCGCCAAATCACGTGCTGCGTTTGGCCGGCCTGTGGTGATGACACCAACTCACCAGCTCACCTCCCGGTCAGGTGTGGACCCAATCTTGTGGATGGACAAGTCAGCGCCGTCGTGCTCTTCCTCGGGCGACAGGCGCAGGCCCATCACCGCTTTCAAGCCGCCATACACCAGCACACCGCCCAGCAGCGCCCAGCCCACACCCAGCGCCGTGCCGATGAGTTGCGCGGCCGGGTTGACACCACCCAGACCGCCCAGGCTTTGCAGGCCAAAAATGCCGCAGGCAATGCCGCCCCAGGCACCACACAGCCCGTGCAGCGGCCAAACGCCCAACACGTCGTCGATCTTCCAGCGGTTTTGCGTCAGGGTGAACATCAGCACAAAAATGGCGCCAGCCACACCGCCCACCACCAGGGCGCCCAGCGGGTGCATCACGTCAGACCCGGCGCACACCGCCACCAGGCCGGCCAGCGGGCCGTTGTAGGCAAAACCCGGGTCATTTTTGCCCAGCAGCACCGCCACCAGCGTGCCGCCCACCATGGCCATCAGTGAGTTGACCGCCACCAGGCCGCTGATCTTGTCAATGGTTTGCGCGCTCATCACATTGAAGCCAAACCAGCCCACTGCCAGCACCCAGGCACCGAGTGCCAAAAACGGAATGCTGGATGGTGGATGCGCGCTGATCAGGCCGTCTTTGCGGTAGCGGCCGGCGCGGGCGCCCAGCAGCAACACCGCCACCAGGCCCACCCAGCCGCCCACCGCATGCACCACCACGCTGCCGGCAAAGTCATGAAACTCAGCGCCGGTGCTGGCCTTGAGCCAGGCCTGGATGCCAAAGCGCTGGTTCCACGCCACCCCCTCAAACAGCGGGTAAATCAAGCCCACCAGCACCGCCGTGGCAATCAGCTGTGGGCCAAAACGCGCCCGCTCGGCAATGCCGCCCGACACGATGGCGGGGATGGCCGCCGCAAAGGTCAACAAGAAGAAAAACTTGACCAGCTCAAAGCCGTTTTTGGCCGCCAATGTCTCGGCGCCGGTGAAAAAGCTGACGCCGTAGGCCACGCCGTAGCCCACAAAAAAGTAAGCGATGGTGGACACACAAAAATCCACCAAGATCTTGACCAGTGCATTGACCTGGTTTTTTTTGCGCACCGTGCCGAGCTCTAAAAACGCAAAACCGGCATGCATGGCCAGCACCATGATGGCGCCGAGCAGGATGAACAAGGCATCCGTGCCTTGTTTGACTTGATCCATGGTGGGTGTCTTTCGTGAGGGGGAAAGGCGCCAGACCGGCGCATCAACGCACCACATCAGGCATCAGCGCACCTTGAAAGCAATTTCAATGCCTTTATTGGTGCGTGCCCAGCAAGGCTTTGCGGGTTGTTCGCACCAGATTGGCCTCCTATTTCGGTGCGCTGCGCACTGTTTCAGTGAATTCAAGTGCGTGCATGGCGCCACCACAATCCACCCATGGCAGACGCGTTGAAACACCTGATCGATGCCCGTGCGGTCGCGCAGATCAGCACCCACCTGCAGCGGGCCTGGCCCGCATTTCCACAGGCCAAGTTCAGCCAGGCCGCGCTGGCGGGGCTGGATGCGATGGAACTCAAGGCCAGGGTCATGCACCTGGCGCAGGCGCTGGTGGCGCATCTGCCGGCCGATGTGGGCCGGGCCGCCAGCATCCTGGAGGCCAGCCTAGGCCCGGCCGGGCTGCTGGACAGCGCCGGGGACGATTTGCCCAGCCTCAAGACCAGCGGCGCCGGCCTGGCCGGCTGGCCGGTGTGGCCACTGACCGAGGCCATCACCCTGCTGTGCGCCCAGCACCATCCGGCGCGTGGCCTGCAGGCGCTGCACGCCATGACCCAGCGGCTGACGGCTGAATTTGCCATCCGGCCGTTTTTCATCCAGCACCCCACGCTGACCCTGCAGACCCTGGCCCGCTGGTTGGACGACCCCAGCGCCCATGTGCGCAGGCTGGTGAGCGAGGGCAGCCGGCCGCGCCTGCCGTGGGGGCTGCGGCTGCAGACTTTGGTGTTTGACCCGTCCCCCACACTGCCGCTGCTGCTGCGGCTGCAGGACGACCCATCAGCCTATGTGCGGCGCAGTGTGGCCAACCACCTGAACGACATCGCCAAAGACCACCCGGCACTGCTGGCGCAATGGTTGGCCACCCACCTGCCCGGCGCCAGCGCTGAGCGCAGCGCATTGCTGCGCCACGCCAGCCGGGGCCTGATCAAACAAGGCGACCCGGCCGTGCTGGCCGCCTGGGGTGTGGGCAAGGCCCTGCAAGGCAGCGCCACGCTGGCCTGCCGGCCGGCCGCGCTACGACTGGGTGAAACATTGCAGCTGAGCGTGCAATTGCACAGCACCGCGCGCAGCCCACAGCGGTTGGCCATCGATTACGCGGTCCACCATGTCAAGGCCAACGGCAGCACCACGCCCAAGGTGTTCAAGGGTTGGTCCATCCTGCTTTCCGCGGGTGAGCAGCGCACCCTGCAGCGGGCGCATGCCATGAAGGTGATCACCACCCGCCGCTACCACCCCGGCGCGCACCGGGTGGACCTGCGCATCAACGGCCAGGTGCTGGCCGAAGTCAGTTTTCAGCTGATGCTGGCGGGCTGAGCACCAAAGCGCTTGACCGCCTGTTGATCAAGCGCCAGCGCCAGGCTCAACGCCCCAACACACCACCAAACGGCGCATAACGGCTGCCGTTGAAGCGCACCAACTGCAGTTTCTCAGTCGGGTGAAGGTCGTCGGCAGACGTCTTGATCTCGATACCGGGGAACAACATGTGCGGGGTGAAGCTGAGCGATGCGGCCTGCTTCATGATGTTCTCGCGGGTCAGGTTGTCACCCGCTGGCTTGAGCACCTGCCCCATGGTCTGGGCGATGGAGCAGCCGTTGACGTTGAGGGCGTCGGCCACGTCACCGGCGGGGTCGTACTTCTTCATCCAGGCCTCGTCGCCCTGGTGTTCGCGTGTCTTGTGCCACTGCGGGTCGGCCGGGTCACGCAGGTCGGTGGACGAGATCACGCCCACCGCGTTCTCGGGCCCGACCGGCTTGATCACCGCCGACACCGACATGCTGACCAGGTACTGCGCCGGCCAAGTGGCGGCCGTGGCTGGTCTGGGATGGATGAGATGGGGCGCCAGCGCGACGACAACAACGCTGTGGGCGCCGCCCGGTGTGTGTCGGGTGTGTACCGGGCGGGCGTCGGGTGTGTGCCAGGTGTGTGCCAGGCCTGTACCAGGCAGGTGCCGGGCGCACGGCGGCCAGGCCAACCGGGGTGACAAATGGTAGGTGCCGGCACACGCGGCAACATCGTCGCATCGGACGATTGAGAGCCCCCGCACCGCCTCTAGAGTGCGACGCAGGAGTCCCGCAGCCCATGGCCGGCACCGCCCGGTGCAGGCGCGGCAATCAGGGCGCCCCCCACCATGCCGCTGCCCCATCCCGTGACCCCCCGCCTGCCCGACCGCATCACCCGCCGCCTGCGCCTGCCGCTGATTGCCGCGCCCATGTTGCATGTCTCGGGGGTGGACCTGGTGGTAGCGGCCTGCCGCAATGGCGTGATTGGCGCCTTTCCTACCGCCAACGCCCGCAGCACCGCGCAGCTGGACCAGTGGCTTGGCGACATCCAGGCCCGGTTGTTTGCCGCGCCTGAAGAAGCCGCACCCTGCTGCCCCAACCTGATCATGCGGTCGCCCCGGCTGGTGGACGACCTGGCCTGCCTGGTGACGCACCGGGTTGAAATCGTCATCACCAGCGTAGGCTCACCGGCACCAGCAATTGAGGCCCTGCATGCCATCGGCTGCCTGGTGCTGGCCGATGTGGCCACCATCGCCCATGCCCGCAAAGCCATCGCCGCAGGGGTGGATGGCCTGGTGCTGCTGTCGGCCGGTGCCGGTGGCCAGACCGGCTGGCTCAACCCGCTGGCCTTTGTGCGGGCACTGCGGGCTGAATACGACGGCCCGCTGGTGCTGGCCGGCGGCATCAGCGATGGTGTGGCGCTGCGCGCCGCGCAAGTGATGGGCTGTGACCTGGCCTATATGGGCACCCGCTTTATTGCCACCCGCGAGAGCCTGGCGCAAGACGCCTACCGCCAGATGCTGGTGGACGCCAGCGCCGACGACGTGCTGCTGACCAAAGCCTTCACCGGCCTGCCCACCAGCATGTTGCTGCCCAGCATCCGCCGCGCCGGGCTGGACCCGGCCTTGCTGGATGAGCAAGTGACGGCGCCCAGCGCGGCGCAGCAGTTTGGTGGCGCGGCGCCTGCCGACACCAACACACCAGACACGCCAAAACGCTGGCGCGACATCTGGAGCGCCGGCCACAGCGTGTCGGGTGTGCGCAGCGTGCAAACCGTGGAGTCCATGCTGGCGCAGGTGGAGCAAGAGTTCCACAGCGCGCTGGGCTGAGCCCCACGCTGAGGTATCACGCTAACGCTGCACTGCAGCGGCTCTTTTTGGCGGCAGTCCACACCATCCGATCACACCAACCTGCCCACACCAGAACTGCCCGGCCATGCCAATCCACAACACCAGCCACAACACCAGCCACAACCCCAGCCAGACCGGCCCCAGCCTCAGCGCCCTGCTGCAGCGTGCGCTGGCCCGCCACCCTGACCGCGCCGCATTTGTGTGGGATGGCGGCGAGCTGAGCTACCGCGGCGCTGCCGACACCATTGGCCGCATGCAGGCGGTGTTTGCGGCGTCAGGCTTTGGCCCTGGCACCCGGGTGGCCTTGCTGGCCGCCAACCAGGTGGAGGCCTGGTGCGCCGGCATGGCCGCGCTGGCCAGCGGCATGGTCACCACCTGGCTGCACCAACTGGGCAGCCTGGACGACCACCTGTTTCAACTGCAAGACTTTGGCGCTCAGGTGCTGGTGCTGGACGCCACAGGCTTTGCCAGCCGCAGTGCGGACCTGGTGGCGCGCTATGCCGGCCTGCAACAAGCCTTCACCCTGGCCGCGTCAGACATCGGCATCAACCTGGTGGCAGCGGCGGACCGCATTGGCCACCACCGGATGCGGAATTTGTCCAAGGCCAGCGACTTGGCCGTCATCAACTACACCGGCGGCACCACCGGCCGCAGCAAGGGTGTGCTGCGCAGCCAGGCCGGTTATGCCGCGATGATTGCCAGCATCGTGACCGACTTTGAGCTGCCCGAGCGCCCGCTGTACTTGGCCGCCGCACCCATGACCCACGTGGCCGGCACCCTGGTGCAGCCCACGCTGATGCGCGGCGGCACGGTGCGCTTGATGGCGGGCTTCAACCCCGGCCAGCTGCTGGAAATCATCGCGGCCGAGCGCATCAACTGCACGCTGCTGGTGCCCACCATGATCTACACCCTGCTCGACCACCCGGCGCTGGACACCACCGACCTGTCCAGCCTGCACTCGCTGATCTACGGCGCCAGCCCCGTGTCCCCCACCCGCTTGTTGGAGGGGCTGGAGCGCATCGGTCCGGTATTTGCCCAGCTCTACGGCCAGACCGAGGGCTATCCCATCACCTATCTGCAGCGGGCTGACCATGACCCGCAGCGGCCCGAGCTGTTTGCCAGCTGCGGTGTGGCCACCAGCATCAGCAGCATTGCGCTGCTGGGTGACGATGACCAGCCGGTGGCACTTGGTGAGGTGGGCGAGCTGTGCATGCAAGGCCCGCAGGTGATGCAGGGCTACCTCAACCAGCCCGAGATGACCGCCGACACCCTGCGTGGCGGCTGGCTGCACACCGGCGACATGGCGCGTGCGGACGAGCGGGGTTACCACTTCATCGTGGACCGCAAGAAGGACATGATCGTCAGCGGTGGTTTCAACGTCTACCCACGCGATGTGGAAGACGTGATCAGCAGCCACCCCGCCGTGGCGATGGTGGCGGTGATCGGTGTGCCCGATGCCAAATGGGGCGAAGCCGTGACCGCAATGGTGCAACTGCGCCCCGGCGCCACGGTGGACGCCGCCGTGCTGGCCGATCTGGTGCGGCAGAAAAAAGGCGCGGTGCAAACACCCAAGCATGTGCAGTTCATCAGCGAGATGCCGCGCACTGCGGTGGGCAAGATCGACAAAAAAGCGCTGCGCCAGCCGTTTTGGGACGGGCAAGCGCGTCAGGTGGGGTGAGGGTGTGCGCAGGTTGGTGCGGGCAAGGCTGCGGGGCGGCTCCGGTGAGCAGCGCGAGGAGCACAGGGAACCCGGCCCGCAGGGACTGGCGCCGCATCGAAGCCGCCACGCCCGCCTGCCTCGGCCTTGCTGCGCAACACCAGCACGCAGCGAAGCGGTGTTCACCCAAACGAACGTCAGCCCGCCGTCGCCCGCCGCCGCACCGCATCGATGTAGGCGTGGCCATCCGGTGGCAAGCCGCTGCGCTGGCTGGCCCAGATCATCTCGCCCAGGCATTCCATCACCTCGTGGTGGGCGGGATGCAGCGCGCTGCGCCGTGCGGCTAACACCTGCACCGCCTGGCGGATGCCGGTGGGTTGGTCAATGCCGCATTGCTCGGCAATCGACAGGTGCATGGCCAGGTGCAAGAACGGGTTGGTGCGGCCGTTTTCCACCGAATAACTGGCAGCCAGAGCGGCATCCACATCGGCCAAGTCAGCGTGGTATTCGGGATGCTCGCTGATCCAGTCGGCGGCCATGGCCTCCATCGGCGTCAGCGGCAGGCCCTCACGCTGCTTGCGCCAGGTGTCGCAGAAGAATCGCCGTACGTCGTGCTGGGAGGGTTGGAACATTCCACAATTGTCACCCGTCGCGCTTGTTCGACCCGCTCACCACGTCAAACCCATGACCACTGCCCAACTCACTGCCCACCAACTCACCACGGCGCAACTGTTCACCGACGCCCACACCCAAAACGCTTATCTGGATCAGCCGGTGAGCGATGCCACGCTGCAGGCCTTGTACGGGTTGCTCAAGTTTGGCCCCACCTCCGCCAACTGCAGCCCGGCGCGCTTCAAGTTTGTGCGCACGGCTGAGGCCAAAGCCCTGTTGGCGGGCTGTGTGTCTGCCGGCAATGCGGCCAAGGTGAGCCAGGCACCCGTGACCGTGATCGTGGGCATGGACATGGCGTTTTATGCGCAACTGCCCAAGCTGTTTCCGCAAACCGACGCGCGGGCATGGTTTGTGGGTAACGAGGCGATGATCCAGGACACCGCCCTGCGCAACTCCAGCCTGCAGGGGGCTTACCTGATCATCGCGGCGCGGGCCTTGGGGCTGGGCTGTGGGCCGATGAGCGGCTTTGATGCCGCCAAGATGGACGCCGCTTTCTGGGCTGGCAGCACGGTCAAGACCAACTTCATCTGCACCTTGGGCCACGGTGACAGCAGCAAGGTGCATCCGCGCAACCCGCGGCTCAGTTTTGACGAGGCTTGCAGCCTGGCTTGATCGACTGGGTTGGCTGGCCTGGTCAACGCACCGGACCCAGTTCGGTCAGCTCTACCCCGTGTTGCAGCTCGGCCTGGAAGCGCACCACCCGGATGTGCTGTGCTGCAGACCGCGCCAGGTGGGCGCTGCCCATTTTGCGGAAGGGCTGAGTGGCATCCGGCGCGGCAACACCGCGTTTGTGCAACTCGATGGCGCAAAACGCCAGTCGCACAACGGGCTCAAAGTCCTGCAACCTGGCCTGCGTTTTGGCCGCCGGTGAGCGGCCCGCCACCAGTGTGGCGTTCACCGCTTGCTCAATCTCGGCCACGGCGGCGGGTGGCAGTTGGCGCAGCACCAGCGCGGCGTTCACCACATTCCAGGCCACCGTGCGCCGGCTCTTCCATAAGCCCCAACCGGCATAGGCGCTGGTGGCCACCAAGGCCACGGTCAGCAGCGCCATCAAGGCCAGCAGCGGGTCACTCATGGCGGGGTGGTGGTGATGTTGGTGGCGCCGGGTCCACCCCATCCGCCGTCTGCCAGCCGCGCCGGTTGCGCAGCGCGGCTTGCTGCGCCCGCTCTTGCGCCCACATCTGCTCCAGTTGCTGGCGGCCTTGTTTGGCCAGGGCGATCAGGGTCTGCTCGTCGGCCAGGTGCGGCGCGCTTTGCTCGATCAACTCGATGGTGTGCTGGCGAAAACGCAGCGCCTGGTTGCGCGCAGTGTGGGGTTGCCAGCCCATCAGCTCCAGCACGCGGCGCCCGCTCATCAGCGATGCATCCAGCACCTCACGCTCGATGTGTTCAATGCCCAGTTTGCGCAGGCCGTAGTAGTGGGTGACGTTGCGCGCCCGCGCCACCACGGTCAGTTGGGGGAAATGTTCCTTCACCAGCGCTGCCACCCGCAGGCTCTGCGCGATGTCGTCAATCGCCAGCACCAGCACGCTGGCCTGGGCGGCACCGGCGGTGCGCAGCAAATCCAGCCGGGTGGCATCACCGTAAAAAACCCGCCAACCAAAGCGGCGCACCGTCTCCACCTGGTCGGCGTTGTGCTCCAGCACGGTGGCGCTCAGGCCGTTGGCATTGAGCAGGCGGCCCACCATCTGGCCGTAACGGCCGAAGCCGGCAATGATCACCGGGGCGATCTGTGGCGCGCTGATCTCGGCCGGCCCTGGCCCGGCACGGCGGCCGGCGCGCAAGGCCAGGCGCGGCACCCACCAGCGGTCAGCGCCCAGCAGCAGCAGTGGTGTCAGCAACATCGACAGCGCCACCGCCGCCACCAGAAACGACGCCGTGGGCGCCGCCATCACGCCGGCTTGTTGCGCGGTCTGGAACACCACAAAACCAAACTCACCACCTTGCGCCAGCAAGATGACGTAAACCGGCCGCTCCACCAGCGGCAGGGTGGTGAAAGCGGCCAGGCCCCACAACACCGCTGCCTTGAACAGCAAGAAGCCCAGCACGATTGCCGCCATCCACCACGGGTGTTGCAGCACCACGGCAAAGTCAATGCTCATGCCCACGGCGATGAAAAACAGGCCCAGCAGCAGGCCTTTGAAGGGCGCCAGGTCGGTCTCCAGTGCGTGGCGGTATTCACTCTCGGCCAGCAGCACACCGGCCAAAAACGCGCCCAGCGCCATGCTCAAGCCCACCGACTGCATCAGCGCGGCGGTGGCCACCACCAGCAGCAAGGCCGCAGCGGTGAAGATCTCGGGCGTGTCGCTGCGCGCAATCCAGCGCAGTGCCGGGCGCAGCAGCAGGCGGCCGCCCAGGATGATGGCGGCGATCACACCCAGCGCTTTGGCGGCCGCCAGCCACGGGCTGCCAGCGTCGCCCTGGTCAGCCCCGCCCACCGCCAGCAGCGGCACCAGCGCCAGTACCGGGATGGCGGCAATGTCTTGCAGCAGCGCCACCGACAACACACTCTGGCCCGACCGGGTGGCCATCAAATTGCGCTCGGCCAGTGCGCCCAGGCCGATGGCCGTGGACGACATGGCCAGGCCCAGCCCGGCCACCAACGCCAGCCGCCAGTCCACGCCCGCCGCCACCGCCACACCCAGCATCAACACGGCTGACCCCAGCAACTGCACACTACCGCCGCCAAAAATCGGCCGGCGCATGGCCCACAGCCGGCGTGGCTCCAACTCCAGCCCCACCAAAAACAGCATCAGCACCACGCCAAATTCAGCAAAGTGCAGGATGGCGGTGGGCTCAGTCACCAGTTGCAGGCCCCACGGGCCGATGGCAATGCCGGCGCCCAGGTA
>JAYVLI010000155.1:0-18938 GCA_043759535.1 Betaproteobacteria bacterium
CGATCATGTTGTCGCGCACCAGCACCGCGCCGCCTTCGATCTCGCGCCGCTGGGCGTCCATGGTCACCAGCAGGCGGGCGTTGCGGATCAGCAGGGTGGGCATGGGCGGGGCTCCGGTTGATGTCGGCACGGCGCTGCACCATGGCGGGTGGGCACCCACCAAGACAACGGGCTGACCCGCGTTGCCGCAGATCAGCCCGGTCACCGGCGCAGCCGGGCGATCGCTTAGAACCGCAGCCGGATGCCGGCGGCGTAGGTGTTGCCGGTGGTCTTGGCCGTCAGCTTGTCGTTCATCAAGACGCCGTAGACATCGGTGTTCTTGGACAGGTTGTAGTCATAGCCCACGGTCAGAGTTTTGTTGGTCACCTCGGTGGCGCCAAAGTCGGCATTGGCATTGCCGTATTGCAACAGGGCCTTGCCCTGGCCCATCGGCACTGACACACCCACGCTGTAGAGCTTGGTTTCGGTGTCCACCGTGGCGTCAGTTTTGGCGCGGGTGTACTGGCCGTAAAGCTTGGCCACGCTCAGGTCATACGAAGCGCCGAGCTGCCAGGTGTCCTGGCTCTTGAAGCCGGCTGGCGTGCCGAAGGCGCTGTTGCGCACCTTTTGGTAGGCGGCAGTGGCGGCAAACGGGCCGGCAAAGTACAGCGCGTTGCCGCTCATGTTGGTGCCGGTGGCACCGGCGCCGCCTTCACTCAGGTTGCCCAGCAGGGTAAAGCTCAGGCCGCTCCAGTTGGGGCTGCCGTAAAACACCGAGTTGTTCCAGCCGGTGTCGCCAAAAAAGGCCAGGCCGGTGGTGGGGGTGAACAACTGGCGGATGCTGGGCGAGAAGCCGAAGGAATCCCCCAGCGCATTGAAGATCAGCGTGGACACAAACAGCGGCGTGGTGTTGCGGCCCACGGTGACCGTGCCCAATTTGCCTTGCAGGCCGACGTAGGCATTGCGCGAGAAAAACGTGTCGCCGGCAAAGCGGCCTGAGGCACCGCTGTCCACACGCACAAAACCTTCCAGCTTCCAGATGGCGCTCAGGCCGTCGCCCAAGTCTTCTTTGCCCTGGAAACCGATGAAGCTGGTGGTCATGTTGCCGCTGTCCACTTTCTTGAGTTTGGCCGTGCCGGCGGTCTGGAATTGCCCGGCCGACACGTCGATCAAGCCATACAAGGACACATTGGATTGGGCCTTGGCGGCCAGCGGGGCGGCCAGTGCAGCGGCTGCGCACAGCAGGGCGGGGGTGGTGCGAAGGATGTTTTTCATGGGCTTCTCCTGGGGTCAAAAAAGGGCTGGGGTTGAAATCGGGGTGATGGGGCGTGGGGGGTGTGGTGAACGGTATTAGGGGCCGGCCGCGCCGGCCTCAAACCAGCGCGTGATCAACCTGCGCTCGGCGTCGGTGATCTGGGTGGCGTTGTTCATCGGCATCAGCTTCAACACGGCGGCTTGCTGGTACAGCGCCTGGGCATGCTGCTGCACCAGGGCGGGGGTGTGCAGCGCAATGCCTTTTTGCTGCACTTGGCCGTTGTGACACAGCACGCAGCGGGCCTCAATCACCGCCTGTACCTCTGTAAAAGCCACCGGTTTGGCACTGGCCGCTGCCGCGCTGGCTGGTTGCGGTGCAGGCGCCAGCCACACCGCCAAGCCCAGCAATACCAGCACGCCGATGGTGGCGTGTTGCCACGGCACCCGCTGGCCCAGCACCAGCGCTTTGTGGCGCGCCACAAAACTGTGGCGGATCAGCGCGCCGGTCAGCATCAGCAGCACCAGCACGGCCCAGTTGTGCGGCCCCTGGTACAGCCAGCCGTAGTGGTTGGACAACATTGCAATCAACACCGGCAAGGTGAAGTAGGTGTTGTGGACGCTGCGCTGCTTGGCGCGCCAGCCGTGTACCGGGTCCACCGCCACGCCAGCACGCAACTGGGCGATCACCTTGCGCTGGCCCGGGATGATCCAGAAAAACACGTTGGCGCTCATGGTGGTGGCCAGCATCGCACCCACCAACAAAAACGCGGCCCGCCCGGCAAACAACTGGCAGGCGGCCCAGGCTGCCAACACCACCAACAACAGCACCCCGGCGCCGACGGTCAAATTACCATGCTGCTTTTGGCCAAAAGCGCGGCAGATGCTGTCGTACACCAGCCAGCCCACCACCAAAAAGCCCAGCGCTGCGGCAATGGCTGCGGCGGGCGGCCAGTCATGCAGGTTGCGGTCAATCAAAAACGTGCTGGCATTGAACAAATACAGCACGGTGAACAGCGCAAAACCGGTCAGCCAGGTGCTGTAACTTTCCCAGTAAAACCATTGCAGGTTGTCCGGCACTTTGGCCGGTGCCAACGCGTATTTTTGTGGGTTGTAAAAGCCGCCACCATGCACCGCCCACAGCTCGCCACTCACGCCTTTGGCTGCCAACGCGGGGTCAGCAGGTGGGGTCAGACTGTTGTCGAGAAACACAAAGTAAAACGAAGATCCGATCCAGGCAATGGCCACGATGACATGGGCCCAGCGCAGCAACAGATTGGCCCAGTCGAGCAGGTAAACGTCCATGGCGTGATCACAGTGACATCGACTGGCGCTCTGGCAGCCGGTGCATGCGCCTCACCACAGCGGGCTCTGTGAGGACGGGACGTCGCGACCGGCTAGCCTGGCTGTGCAAGCCAGAACGACCGGGCGCCGCAGCGACGTGATCGAAATTTTACGCACAACCAACCACTGCAAATCCAGAGGCTGCTGCTTGTTGTTGGCGGTGTGTTGGCGGTGTGTTGACGCTGGCGTGGGTGGGGGCAGGTGGCAAAAACTGCCGCTGTCGGTTGGGTCATGCGGGTTGATTGGTGCCAGTTGGCTGATGCGGATGAATTGACTGACATGAATTGACGAGATTGACCCATGCCCGGCAAGCTGGACGCAGCAAAACAGGCCGCATGCAATTTCTGCGCCCAAACCCAACCATGCAGCGGCCAGGCTGTGGTTTGGGGCTTGAATGTGTCCCCCGTGTCAGGGGGGGGTGCCGGGGGGCGCTCTCCTATACTTGATAGAAATGGTGATTGGTGCGCTGCAGCACTGCGACATCGACTGGTTGCCGGTGTGCAAACACGGGGCACAACCGCCATCAAGACGCGCAAAAAAGCGTAAAAAAAGGCCGTACAAAACGCGCACAAGCGCACCCAAGCCCAGCCCGGCACCCCGTCAGGTGTGCAACAAGCCTGCCGTAGCGGCAATTTGGATTTGGGTGGTGTTTGTGCAGGTTGGCAAGCTGTCAATGGAGATGTGAGTCATGGTGTTTCAAGCAAATTGCCCCAATGGGCAGCGGGCTGCTGTGGGGACCGGCGCAACACATTTGGTACCACGCGCCGATTGGCACCGCCTGTGCCTGGCCGCAGCCTTGGCCATGGCCGGCGTGGGGGCCACAGCGCAAAACGCCGTGCTGACCGGGCCAACTGAGGTGCAGTCTGGTGACACGTTTTCCAGCATCGCGTCGCGCTACACCGGTGATGTGCGCACCTGGCGCAGCCTGTACAACGCAGAGCTGTCGGGCTTGCCCAATCCCAACCTGATCCTGGTGGGCATGCGGTTGGAGCTGGCCACCGACGCGGCCGGCAAGCGCTACCTGCATGTCATGGGCGCCACCGGCGCCCGGTCTGCCGCGCCGGCGCTTGCCGCCCCCGCAGCATCCGCAGTTGCCCAGCGCGCTGCACCAAAACCCGCTGCACCATCCGCTGTGCCACCGGCGGTGGCACCAGCCCCGGTGCCGGCGCCTGTGGTGGCCGCACCTGCTGCGCCGGCAGCGCCAGTTGCCGCTGCGGTGGTGCCGCCGGTGCCTGTGGCGGCAGATGCCGCGCTGGTGGTGGGCGTGCTGCCCAACATCGCCGCGTCGGCCCTGATCCCGCAGTACGACATGCTGCGCCGCTATCTTGAGCGGGTGGGTGGGCACAAAGTGCGTGTGGTGGTGCCGGCCAACTTCAAGGCGTTTTTTGACGGCGCCATGAATGGAGATTTTGACCTTGCTGTCTCGGCGCCGCACCTGGCCCGGGTGCTGCAACTCGAGCGCAACTTGGTGCCGCTGGTGATTTATGAGCCGCGCATCAACGCCCTGCTGATCGCACCCGCCGACAGCGCATTTGCCGGCCCGCGCGACCTGCGTGAGCGGGCAGTGGCCTATGCCAACCCGCAGTCGCTGGTGGCCATGTACGGCCAGCAGTGGTTGCGCCAGCAAAACCTGGAAGCTGGCAAAGACTTTGAAGTCAAGGCCGCCCGCACCGACCTGGGCGTGGGTCGCATGCTGCTGTCGGGTGATGTGGCTGCCGCCATCATGAGCAACGGTGAGTTCCGGGCCCTGCCGCCAGAGGAGTCATCCCGCCTCAAAGTGGTGGAGGTGTTTGCCCGCATCCCCAACTTCATCGTGCTGGCCCATCCGCGGCTGGAGCAAGCCCGCATTGCCAAGCTGCGCACCCAGTTCAAAGCCTTTTTGGCTGACCCGGAGGACGGCCTGCCGTTTGCCAAAGCCACCGGCTTCAGCGGCATGATCGATGCCGATGACGTGTTGCTGCGCGAGCTGGACCCCTACGTGGCACAAACCCGCCGCGCCATGGGCGTGGTGAAGTGATCTTGCGCTGCGCAGCCGGCTGCGGCACAGCGCGCTGTCTGCACTGAAAGGCCGCGACGTGAGCAAATTCAAGCTGCCGTGGACAGTGTCCACGCAGGACGATGTCCCCAGCAGCGGCCTGGGTCCCATGTTGGCCCGCGACATGGCGCTGATGTTCAGCCAGATTGGCCTCATGTCCTTGCGCGCGTCGGTGGTGGACATGGAGTCGATGTCATTCCAGCCCGCCTGGAGCATCACCGACCGGGGCGAGGTGGCCGAAGACCCGATGAACCGCGGCCTGGACAGTGCCTTTCCGGCCGCCATGGCCACCATCGCGCAGATGGGCGTGACATCACCCGAGAACACGGTGGTGCGCAAGCTCAGCCCGCGGCATTGGGCGTTTGCCTGGCGCATCGATGACCACCATGTGGCCGTGGCCGAGGCCCGCTACCGCGACCAGCGTGACATGCAGACCGAGGCCGGTACCGCCCTGGTGCGGCTGATCTGCGACAACGGCATCCGTGCCGGCCAAACAGACGCCGCAGCCAGCACCGGCCGCCACACCCAACTGGTGTCGGGTGATGGTGCCGGCAAGCCCCAAGTGCTGTGGCCTGACGACGACCGGCGCCGTGTTGGTGCGCTGGCGGGCATCTCGCCGCTCAACTTGGTGCTGGTGCTGGCCAGTGCCATGCTGGCGCTGTGGCTGGCGGTGGTGGCCATCCCCTGGGCGCGCAGCGACGCAGTGGCGCTGCAGGCCGAGGTGACACGCATGCACGACATGAGCAGCGGCTCGATGGTGCAAATTTTGGCGTCCACCTTGTCCACCGGGGATTACGGTGAGGTGCAGGCCGCCTTGTCGTCATTTGCCTCGCTGGGCTACTTTCAGGGTGCGGCGGTGACCAACGCCCGCCAGCGCATCATCTCCATGTCCGGCGTTGTCAAAGACGCCCGCATGGGTGACCCGGTGCCACCCGCCCTGATCAGCAGCGCCAAGGTGGTGGACCTGGCCATCGGTGCTGAGCGCTATGGCCAGTTGCTGACCTGGGGCGCCACACCGCCGCCCGCCCGCAACCAGGGTTTTGTGGTGTTGTTGGTGTCGGCCGCGCTGGTGTGTTTGTCCACCGCCGTGGCGGCGGTGCTGCTGATCCGCCGCCAGCGCAAGCGCCAAGGCAGCGCCGGCTAAGCCACCTTGCCCGGCCACACCGGGCCTGGCCGCACGGTGCCACCGCACTGCCCCCGATCAAGGGGGTTGTCTTGTTTTTGTGTGGTATTTACACTTTTTATTGAATGTGCAGCGGTGCGTTGGTGAAAAGTGATTCAAGGCTGTTGTGCAGTGTGCCCATCTTGGGCTGTTGACCTGCCAATCGCCTGCGGCACGCGGGCCGGAGCTCCGCCATGAAACGCCGCACCTTTGTCAGCCAGGTTTTTGCCGTGGGTGCCAGCGCCGGGCTGCTTGGTCACGCCCACGCCCACGGCGGCTGGCAGTCACAACCCAATGGCACGGTACTGGAGTGGAACCGTGCGTTGACCGCTGCCATTGCCACCACGTCCACCCTGGCCACGGTGGCAGCGCGGGCCATCTCCATGGTCAACGAGGCCATCTACAACGCTTGGGCGGCTTATGACCAGGGCGCCGGTTTCAGCCTGCCCTACCAGCGCAAGCGCCCGTTCTGGGACTGGAACGACGGCAACAAACAAATTGCCATCAGCCATGCGGCCTACACCGTGCTGCTGGATTTGTTCCCGCTGCAAAAGGCCACCTTTGATGCACTGTTGGCCGCCCGCACCGCACTGGACCTGGCGCGCTGGCCCAGTGGGGTGGCGGCCGCGCAGACTGGCCAACTGGCAGGCAACAGCCTGCTACAGGCGCGCTACCAGGACGGCAGCAACCAGCGCGGTGACCTGGCCGTTGGCGCTTATGCCGACTGGACTGGCTACCAGCCCGTCAACACACCCGACCTGGTGCTGGACCCAACCCGGTGGCAGCCGCTGCGCCTGCCCACCGCCACCGGCGGCACCGTGGTGCAGAAGTACTTGACACCCCATTGGGGCCAGGTGCGGCCGTTTGCGCTGGCATCGGGTGCGGTGTACCGGCCAGCCGGTTTGCAGCCGCTGGCACCCACGCAATCCGAGATGAAGGAGCTGATCAACTACAGCGCCGATCTGGACGACAGCACCAAGGCGCTGGTGGACGTGTGGGCGGCCAACCCCGGCACGGTGTCACCGCCGGGGCAGTGGGTGGGTCTGGCTGAGCAGGTGTCGCAGCAAGACTGCAACACGCTGGACGACGACGTGAAGCTGTTCTTTGGTGTAAGCCAGGCTGTGCTGGACGCCAGCATTGCCGCCTGGGACGCCAAGCGCGCTTACGACTCGGTGCGGCCCATCACGGCCATCCGCTATTTTTTGCGCGGCCAAACCATCCGGTCCTGGGGCGGCGCAGGCCAAGGCATACAAACCATCCTGGGTGAGCAGTGGGTGCCATTTCAGCGGCCAGGCAGCATCACGCCGCCGTTCCCTGAATTTGTCTCTGGCCACAGCACCTTCAGCGCAGCGGCGTCCACCGTGATGGCCGGGCTGCGCGGCAGTGACAAAGTCATATTGACAGCCAGCATTGCCGCCGGGTCACTGCGGGTGGACCCGGGCTTCCCGATCAAAACCGTCAATTTCACTTGGCGCACCTTGCGTGACGCGGCTGATTCGGCAGGCCTGTCGCGCCGGGTGGGTGGCATCCATTTCAAACGCGGTGATTTGCGCGGCCGTGAGCTGGGCCGCAAGGTGGGCGCTGCGGTGCTGGACCGCTGTGAAACCTTGTTCTCGGCCGGTGCGTATGGCTATGGCCTGTTTGGCCTGCTGGGCAGGTAAGCAGCGCAAACCGGTGAGGCCAAGGCTGCACCGCCACACCGCTGCAGTTACGCTGAGTGGATGTGGATTGGAACCCTGTTTGCCCTTGCCGCCGGCCTGCTGTGGGGCCTGGTGTTCATCGGCCCCTTGTTGTTGCCTGATTACCCGGCGGCGCTGCAGACCTTTGGCCGCTATCTGGCGTTTGGCCTGATCGCGCTGCCGCTGGCCTGGCTGGACCGGGCCCGCATGGCCCAGCTCAGCCGCGCCGATTGGCTGGAAGCCGGCAAGTTGGGCCTGGTGGGCAACATCATTTATTACGGCTTTTTGTCCAGCGCCATCAGCCACGCCGGTGGGCCGCTGCCCACCATGATCATCGGCACCTTACCGGTGGTGATTGCCGTCAGCAGCAACCTGCGCGATGCGCAGCGTGATGGCCGCCTGCCATGGGCCAGGCTGGCGCCGTCACTGTTGCTGATTGGCGCTGGCATTGCCTGCGTCAACCAGGCCGAACTGACCCATCTGCGCGCCAACCCGCAAGCCGACCTGCGTGCCTATGCGTTGGGTGCGCTGCTGGCGCTGGGCGCGCTGGCCTGCTGGACCTGGTACCCCATGCGCAATGCCGACTGGCTGCGCGCCCACCCCGACCGCAGCCCACGCGCCTGGGCCACTGCCCAGGGCGTGGCCACCTTGCCGCTGGCGCTGTTGGGCTATGGCGTGTTCTGGGTTTGGACCAGCGTTGCCGCACCGGCCACCGCCGGCATGGCTGGCGCTGCGCCGGGGCTGCCCGTTGCCATGCCTTTTTCCATGCCCTTTGGCCCGCGCCCGCTGGTGTTTGTTGGCCTGATGGCGGCCATCGGCCTGCTGTCCAGCTGGCTGGGCACTTTGTGCTGGAACGAGGCCAGCCAGCGCCTGCCCACCGCGTTGGTGGGGCAGTTGATCGTGTTCGAGACCCTGGCCGCGCTGGGCTATGCGCTGCTGCTGCGCGGCAGTGTGCCGCCGTGGTTGACAGGGCTGGGTGTGCTGCTGCTGGTGGCCGGTGTGAGCTGGGCGTTGCGCATCAAGCCGGAGCCGGTGGCACTGCTTGGCCATGCGGCTTGAGGGCTGACGCGGTATGAAGTCGATCCAGCCGATCCGGCGATGCCGGCCTGCAAACCACCGCGTCAAGGATTGCGCCGCGCCAGTTCACCCAGCCAGGCCGGCCAATTGAAGCCGCCGGCGGCGCTGCCCAGGCGCACCACCACGGTCTGGCTGTCGGGCGCGATGTAGATGAACTGGCCGTACAGGCCTTGGGCATAAAAATCGTTGCTGGCAGGCCGCAACTGGCCAACTGGCAGCGGACCCGGGGCGGTGTTGGGCATGGCGGCGCGGCGCCACTGCCAGGCGTAATACGCCATGTGCCACAGGCTGGGCGCCTCCACATTGCGCTGGCTGGCCGCATCAACCCCCGGCCGCTGCTGCACGGCGGTGCTGTCTTGCACCCAGTCGGCCGGCACGATTTGCCTGCCGTTGTAGTGGCCACCGTTCAAGAACACCAGGCCAAAGCGCGCAAAGTCCACCGCCGTGGCGTTGAGGCAGCAAAACGCCCGCACCTGGCCGTGCGCGGTGCTGTCCAGGCTCCAGCTGGCGTCAAATTCAGCGCCCATCGGCTGCCACAGCCGGGTTTGGGCGTACTGCGCCAGTGGCATGCCCACCGCACGCTGCAGCGCCATGGCCAGCAGTTGGGTGTCACCACTTTTGTAGCGGTAGGCGGTGTCGGGTGGGGTATCAATGCGCAGCCGGCCCAGCTCGGCTTGCAGCTTGTCGGTCAAATAAAAACGGGCGGCGTCACTGAGCGGTGAGCGGTAGACCTCGCTGAAGGCAATGCCGCTGCGCATCAGCAGCAGGTGGCGCAGGGTGATTTGGGCAAAGCGCGCATCGTTGGCCAGCAGCTCGGGCAGCCACCGGGTGATGGGCTCATCCACGCTGCCGATATGGCCCTCACCTTGGGCAATGCCCAGCAGCGCCGACACCACCGACTTGGCCACCGACATCGAGGCCGAGATGGCCTGCCGGCTGTGACCGTTGAAATAGCGTTCATAGACCAGCACACCGCGCTGGACCACCAACAACGCCAGGGTGTGGTTGGCGCTGGCCATCGCTTCAACCGCAGCCGTGTCGGCGCCGTTGGGCCATTGCAGTGTGGGCTGCTTGTGTAGTGGTGCAGCCGGCAATGCGGTTGGCACTGCCGCGCGCTGGATGGGGGCGTTGTCAAAATGCTGGTGGTCAGTGACCCGCGACTGGCCCTGCAGCACCATCCAGCCCGGCAAGGTGCTGCAACCTGCCAGCGGCAGCGCGGCAAGCAGCGCCAAGCCAGTGGCGGCGGTTTTGCGTTGCCAGAACAAGCGCAAACCGACGT
Source organism: Betaproteobacteria bacterium (assembly GCA_043759535.1). Lineage (GTDB taxonomy): Bacteria > Pseudomonadota > Gammaproteobacteria > Burkholderiales > Burkholderiaceae_C > Pseudaquabacterium. Next base: position 9,807 of record JAYVLI010000155.1, read on the forward strand.
GAGCGCCGGCCTCCATACCGACGCGCAAACGGTGGCTCAAACCTGGCGGCGCAGCCGGGTGGCCAGCCCACCCAGGCCGGCCGCCAACAGCGCCCAACTGCCCGGCTCAGGCACCGGCCCGGTGGCGCGGACCTCAAAGCGGCCGTACGCCTCACCATCAAACGCGGTGGTGCTGCTGGCAAAGGTGGTGTAGCTGCCGATCAGCGCACCGCTGGCATCGGCATAGGCATAGCTGCCAAAAATGGTGTCAGTATTGGCGGTGGCGTGGCTGATGGACAGCAGCAGCGCATCGGCGCCCACCGGTGCCACCAGCGCAGCACTGCCCAGCGCGGTGACGGTGCCCGCCACAAAATCCTGCTTGCGGAAGGTGATGGTGGTGCCACTGGCGCTGCCGGAGGCTGACAACTCGATCACGTCGTTGTTGTTGCTGAAGCTGTCGGACAAGCGCAGGCCAAAGTTTTGCCCCACATCGGGCAGGGCCGCCAGCGACAAACGCAGCGCGCCGGCAAAGGAGCGGCTGCGCGGCAAGCCGCTGTTGGCATCGACGATATTGGTCAGCAGGCGCAGCCGGATTGATGTACCCAGCCCGCCCTGGGCATTGGCTGACACGGCGCCGTAGTTGGGGTCCAGCAGCAGCGCGCCACCGGTTTCGCGCACCGCCAGGGCCGCGTCTGCACCATCGGCCAGGCCTTGCAGTGCATATGCCGCCGGCGTGGTGAAGCCGGTGTAGTTGGGGCCCAGATACGGATCGTTGTTGTCAAACGCATCGCCCAGCAGCCGGTTGTTGCCCAACAGCCAATCAGCTGACCCGCCGTCGCGGTAGACGTTGAACTGCAACGCCGTCAGCACCGCTGCCGATGCCGGCACGGTGGCCAGGACCAGGCTGCTGGCGATGAGCAGACTGACCAAGGCCGGGCAGGTGTGACGGGGCTGCAACATGACGGGCTCCTTGGGCAGGGCGGGTGATGGGCAGTGCGCTTGAAGCCATCACCACACCAACAACACTTTAAGCACTGCAGCGGCAACGGACAAGACCACATCCCTCATCTGTCGGCGCACTTGCAGACCTGCAGCGTGGCGCTTCGGCGCACCGACAGACCTGCACACCGACACCAGCTCCCGACCTTGACCAAGGCGGCCTACCGCTAGACCGCCGCCGGCAATTGGTGCAGCAATTTGTCCAGCGTGACCGGATAGTCACGCACCCGCACACCGGTGGCGTTGTAGACCGCGTTGGCAATTGCCGCTGCCACGCCACACAGCCCCAGTTCACCCACACCTTTGGCCTTCATAGGCGACGAGAACGGGTCTGTTTCATCCAGAAAGACCACGTCCTGCTGCGGGATGTCGGCATGCACCGGCACCTCGTAACCGGCCAGGTCGTGGTTGACAAAAAAGCCGCTGCGTTTGTCCACCGCCAGCTCCTCCATCAGTGCCGCGCCCACCCCCATGGTCATGGCGCCAATCACCTGGCTGCGCGCCAGCTTGGGGTTCAGGATGCGCCCTGCCGCACACACCGCCAGCATGCGCCGCACGCGGATCTCGCCGGTCGCTGCGTCCACACCCACTTCCACAAAGTGGGCGGCAAAGGTGGACTGCTGGTGGGTCTTGTCGAGATCACCAAACGTCAGCGTGTCTTCGGCCACCACGCCGTCCGCACCGGCGGCTTGGGCCAGCGTCATGCGGCGCTCACCCGACTGCACTTGTCCGCCCTGCAGCACCAGGTCTGCCGGGTTGAGGCTGTGCTTGGTGGCAATCAGTGCCCGCAGCTTCATGCAGGCTGCATACACGCCCGCCGTCGCGCTGTTGCCACCCCACTGGCCACCCGAGCCCGCCGACACCGGCAAGGCCGAGTCGCCCAGCTCCACGCTGACCTTGTCGATGCTGACGCCCATCATCTCGGCGGCTGTTTGGGCGATGACGGTGTAGCTGCCGGTGCCGATGTCGGTCATGTCGGTGTACACGCTGACCAGGCCTTGGCTGTCCACCCGCACCCGTGCGCCTGACGGCATGGGCTGGTTGTTGCGCAAGCCCGCTGCCACGCCCATGCCCACCAGCCAGCGGCCGTCGCTGTGTTGCGCCGGTTGGGCGCGGCGCTGCTGCCAGCCAAAGCGCGCAGCGCCAAGGCGCAGGCATTCATTGAGCTGGCGTTGCGAAAACGGCCGCTTTGGCTTCTCCGGGTCCACCTGGGTGTCATTCAAGATGCGCAAGGCCACCGGGTCCAGGCCCAGTTTTTCGGCCAGCTCGTCCATGGCAATCTCCAGCGCCATCAGGCCCGGTGCCTCACCCGGCGCGCGCATGGCATTGCCCTCGGGCAAGTCCAGCACGGCCAGGCGCATGCGGGTCATGCGGTGGGCGCCGGCATACAGCAGGCGCGTTTGCTGCACGGCGGCCTCCACGTTGCCGCCAGGCAGGTCACCGGACCAGCTTTCATGGCCGATGGCGGTGATCATGCCGTCCGCCGTGGCGCCAATGCGCAAACGCTGGATGGTGGCCGGGCGGTGGGTGGTGTTGTTGAACACCAGGGGCCGCTGCAGCGCCACCTTGACCGGCCGGCCGGCGGCGCGGGCGCCCAGCGCGGCCAGCAAGGCATCTGCCCGCAAGAACAATTTGGCGCCAAAGCCGCCGCCAACAAATGGCGAGATCAGCCGCACCTTGTCTTTTGGCATCCGCAAGGTCAAGGCCAGGTCGGTGCGGCCCCAGTCGATCATCTGGTTGGAGGTCCACACCGTGAGCTGGTCGCCATCCCAGGCCGCTGTAGAGCTGTGCGGCTCCATCATGGCGTGGGACTGGTCGGGGGTGGTGTAGCTGGCGTCCAGTTGCACCGGCGCAGCAGCGTATGCAGCCGCAAAGTTGCCCACGGCGGTGTCCGGGTCTTTGATCGTGGTTGGTATTTTGGCCGCTGGCTTGGCGTCTGCCAGGCTGAACGCGCCCGGAGCAGCCACGTACTTGACCTGCACCAGTTGCGCGGCGGCGCGGGCTTGCTCAAAAGTGCTGGCCACCACCAGCGCCACGGCCTGGTGGTAATGCTGGATATTGGGCCCGCCAAACAGCTTGGCGGTATTGAATTTGCCTTTGCCCAGCCGGCCTGCGTTGCGCGCCGTGACCACGGCGATCACGCCCGGCGCCGCGCGGGCTGCGCGCAGGTCCATGGACGCCACCGTGCCTTTGGCGATGGCTGCGCCGACAACTTGGCCATAGGCCGCATTGGGCACTGCCGCGTTGTTTTCATAGGCGTACTGCGCGGTGCCTGTGGTCTTGCGTGGCCCGTCGATGCGGTCCAGCGGCTGGCCGACGACCTGCAGCTGGTCGATCGGGTTGGTGGTGGCGGGGCTGTTGAATTGCATGGTCAGGTCCTCGCCTGGGTGAGCACGGCGGCCAGCGTGCGCTCCACCAGTTGCAGTTTGAAAGCGTTGTCGTGGGTGGGCTGTGCGCCGCCCAGCAACACGGCACAGGTTGCCTTGGCGCCGCCCGGCAAGGCCGCTTCAGCGGCTTCAACCCGCCATGGTTTGTGCGCCACACCGCCCAGCGCCACCCGGCCGGTGCCGCCGCGCTGCACGATGGCAGCCACCGACACAAGCGCAAACGCATACGACGCACGGTCGCGCACCTTGCGGTAAATCTGCACACCACCCACCGGGCTGGGCAAGGTGACGGCGGTGATCAACTCACCCGGCAGCAGCGTGGTGTCGATGTGTGGTGTGTTGCCGGGCAGGCGGTGAAAGTCGGCGATGGCGATGCGCCGCAGCTGCCCGTCGGGCTGCACGGTTTCCACCGTCGCGTCCAGCACACGCATGGCCACGGCCATGTCGCTGGGCTGGGTGGCAATGCAAGCGGTGCTGCCGCCAATCACCGCGTTGGACCGGCTGACACCGCCGATGGCGCTGCAACCGCTGCCCGGCTGGCGTTTGTTGCAGGGCTGGTTGGTGTCATAAAAATAGGGGCAACGGGTGCGCTGCAGCAAGTTGCCCGCAGTGCTGGCCTTGTTGCGCAATTGGCCTGAGGCGCCCGACAGCAACGCCCGCGACAACACGCCGTAGTCGCGGCGCACACGGGCATCAGCCGCCAGGTCGGTGTTGCGCACCAAGGCGCCAATGCGCAGACCGCCGTCAGCGCTGGGCTCAATCTTGTCCAGCGCCAGCCCGTTCACATCAATCAGGTGCGTGGGGGTCTCGATCCGCAGCTTCATCAAGTCCAGCAGGTTGGTGCCACCGGCAATGAAGCGGGCGCCCGGTTGTGCCGCTGCTGCGGCTGCCGCTGCCGCCGGTGAGGTGGCGCGCTCAAAGGTGAAGGGTGTCATGCGCCCACCCCGGCCACGTCACTCATGGCGTCGATGATGTTGGCGTAAGCGCCGCAGCGGCAGATGTTGCCGCTCATGCGTTCACGCAGTTCGTCTTTGGACAACACGGGGCGGGCCGTGAGGTCAGCGCTGACATGGCTGGGGATGCCGGCCTTGATCTCGTCGAGCACGGCCACCGCCGCGCAAATTTGACCCGGTGTGCAATAACCGCACTGGTAGCTGTCGTGTTTGACAAACGCGGCCTGCATCGGATGCAGGCGCTGCGGTGTGCCCAGGCCCTCGATGGTGGTGATGTTGGCGCCCTGGTGCATGACGGCCAGCGTGAGGCAGGCGTTGATGCGCCGGCCATCCAGCATCACCGTGCAGGCACCACACTGGCCGTGGTCGCAGCCTTTTTTGGTACCGGTGAGGTGCAGATGCTCGCGCAAGGTGTCGAGCAGGCTGGTGCGGTTGTCCAGCTCCAGCGTGTGGGCCTGGCCGTTGACTTGCAGCGTGACCTTGGACCTGGGCAGGGCGGTGCTGGCGGGTGGCTGCGCTGCCAGCGCAGCCACCTTTTCGGCCACCACCGCAGCCGGCAGCGTGCCATTGGCAGCCTGTATTGGTCTGGCCACTGCGGCCCCGGATGCGGCGCCCACCACCAGCAGGTCACGGCGCGAAATCGACAAAGTGTCGGGGCTGTTCATGGGATATCCATCCACAGTGTGCAAGTTGCCGCAGCAGTCTGCGCTGGAGGAGAACGCCCCCACCGCACCGCTTTGGCGGGCTGCCAGCTAAGGCAACCCGTGTCGCTGTGAGGCTAGGGGCGCTGGCTGTGGCCGCCTGTAGGAGGAGGCCGGGCGTGGGGCTAGTCCAGCAACGGTGGCGAGCTGGGCAACCCGCCGCTGCCAGGCCACGGTGCTGCGCCGGCGCGCCTGCCCAGCAAAGCCCGCCCCGGCGCTTTTTGCCGGCCCGCCAGCGTCCGCTGCGCTGCGCTGTTATGCGGTGGCGCCGTGCCCTGTGTTGTGCAGCGCGGTGTGCAGCGCGTCGTCCACCGCTTCCACCCAGTGCTTGACTGGGGTGCTGGTGCCACTTTGCAGGTGCTGGATGCAGCCGATGTTGGCCGAGACGATGGCGGTTGCTTGCAAGTCAGCCAGGTGCGCCAGCTTGCGGTCACGCAACTGGTGACTCAAGTCGGGTTGCAGCACGCTGTACGTGCCAGCCGAGCCACAACACAGGTGGGCTTCATTCAGCGCCACAGCCACGGTAAAGCCCAGCGCCCGCAGGCCGGCCTCGACCCCACCGCGCAACTGCTGGCCGTGTTGCAGGGTGCAGGGTGGGTGGAAGGCCAGGGTGCCGGTCGGCACACCGGCCAGCCGGGGTTGCAGGGCGGCCACGATGTCGGGCAGCAGCTCGCTCAAGTCACGGGTGAGCGTGCTGATGCGGCTGGCTTTGGCGGCATAGGCTGCGTCGTGGGCCAGCGCGTGGCCGTAGTCTTTGACGGTGGCGCCGCAGCCCGAGGCATTCATCACGATGGCCTCCACCGTGCCATCGGCCACTTGCGGCCACCAGGCGTCAATGTTGCGGCGCATGTCAGCCAGCCCGCCAGCCTGGTCATCCAAATGGCTGCGGATGGCGCCGCAGCAACCGGCCTTGGTGGCCACCACGGTCTGGATGCCGGCAGCATCCAGCACCCGCGCGGTGGCGGCATTGATGTTGGGTGCCATGGCCGGTTGCACACAGCCGGCCAGCAGCAACATCTTGCGCGGGTGCTGTGCGGTGGGCCACTGGTGAGCGCGTGGTGGTGCAGCGCCGGGCACCTTGTCTTGCAGCGCGGCGGGCAGCAGCGGGCGCACCAGTTTGCCCACCGCCATGGCGGGGCCGAACAGTGCGGACGTGAGCCCCTCTTTCAGCAGCCAGCGCACCGCGCGCTCGGGCGCTGGCCGGGGCACTTGGGCGTCCACCAGCTTGCGGCCGATCTCCACCAGGTGGCCGTATTGCACACCGCTGGGGCAGGTGGATTCACAGTTGCGGCAGGTCAGGCAGCGGTCCAGGTGCAGTTGCGTCGCACGCGTGGGTGTGGCGCCCTCCAGCACCTGTTTCATCAGGTAGATGCGGCCGCGTGGGCCGTCCAGCTCATCACCCAGCAACTGGTAGGTGGGGCAAGTAGCGGTGCAAAAACCGCAGTGCACACACTTGCGCAGGATGGCCTCGGCGGCCTCGCCGTCGGCGGTGCCTTGGTATTGGGGAGCGAGCGTGGTTTGCATGGCGATCAGAAAGGCGGGGATTCAAGAGGACGCTGGCGGGTGCGCTACAGCAGCGAGACGATCAATGGAACCAACACCGGCATCAACAGCGCCGCCAGCAAGGCCTGCAGGCCCAACGCCATGCCGGCATAAGCGCCCGCCTCGGGATGCACCTGCATGGCGCGCGCCGCGCCAATGCCGTGGGCGGTGGTGCCCAGCGCAAAACCACGCACCGCCGGTGAGCGGATGCCCAGCGCGTCAAACAAGTACTTGGCGGTGAGTGCGCCCACCAGGCCGGTGAGCAGCGCAAACATGGCCGCCAGCGCCGGGATGCCGCCGATCTGCTCGGCAATGCCCATGGCCACCGGCGCGGTGACGGATTTGGGCACCAGCGTGCGCAACAGGTCAGCCGGCAGGCCCAGCGCCCAGCCCAGCGCCACTGCGCTGGCTGCAGCAGCCACGCCGCCCAGCAGTGCGGCGGCCAGCAAGGCCGGGCCCTGAGCCCGCAGCTGGGCGCGGCGCTGCCACAGCGGCCAGCCCAGCGCCACCACCGCCGGCCCCAGCAAAAAGTGGATGAACTGCGCGCCCGAGAAGTAGGTGGGGTAGGGCGTGCCACTGAGCGTGAGCAGCAGCGCCAGCGCGGCCACCGTCCAGGCCACCGGGTTGGCCCAGGGCGCGTGGCCCATGCGCTGATAGAAGGCGGTGGCCGCCAGATAGGCCACCAGCGTGGCCGTCAGGCCAAACAGCGGCGTGGCCGACAAATACACCCACAGCTCGACAAAGTCGGCCATGCCGGGCTTCATGGCGAGGACCCGCTGGAGGGGGCGCGCAGCAGCGCTTTCAACACCCCGGCGGTGACCGCCAGGCCGATCCAGGTGGACAGGCTGATGGCCAGCAGCAACTGCCAGCCGTATTGCGACAGCAGGCCCAGATGCGTCATCACACCCACACCCACCGGCACAAACAGCAGCGACAGGTGCGCCAGCAGCGCGTCAGCCGCTGCACCCACCGGCGCCCGCACCGCTGGCCACTGCAGCAGGGCAATCAGCAGCAGCAGGCCCAGCACCGGGCCGGGCAGGCGCAAGTGGGCCACACGCGTCAGCGCCTCACCGGCTGACTGGCACAGCAGCAAGTACGCCAGGCCTTGCAGAATGTTCATCGGGGGGTGGTGCCCGCGCCGGCATCTGTGTTCATGTCGCCCAGCCGGTACTGCAGAACCCAATAGTGCTGGTGGGCGATCCACCTGGCGTCCCGGGCACGTGGCCCCAGCGCGCCGATGGCCCAGTCGGGCGACGGGAAGTTCTTCAACACCTCATGGCTGCTGCCGTCGTCTAGCGGGCGCTGCTGGTAGGTGTTGCCCTGCGCATCGGTGCGGCTGATGGGGGTGCTGCTGGTCCGCACAAAGCTGTTGTCCAGCAGCACCACGGTGGCGCCCGGCACCAGGCGGCTGTGCAGCGTGTCCAGCCAGGGCGCCAAGCGGTCCAGTGGCACATGGCTGCACCAGCAACCGGCAAACGCGGCGTCAAAGGTGTCTGCGCCCAGCTCGGCCAGGGTGTAGGCGTCCGCGGTCTGGAACTGCACGCTGGTGGGCATGGGCTTGGCCTGTGCCACGGCAACCGTTTCGGGGCTCAGGTCGGTGGCGCGCCAGTGCGCGGCCCGGGCCGCACCGTGCGGCGTCCACCAGCCGGTGCCGCAGGCGATCTCCAGCACCCGCCGGCCGATGAACTGCTGCGCCAGCCAGGCCTCCATCAACCGCAGATCGGCCTGGCGTTCGGGCTTGAAGTACACCCGCTCGTAATACGCCGCACGTTGCACGTAATACGCGGCCATGCTGGCCGGGGTGGCCGGTGCGCTGGTTTGGCGGCTGCTCATCGCGGCGGGCTCACAGGCCGGGGATCAGCCGGCCGGGGTTGAAGATGCCGTCGGGGTCGAACTCGGCCTTCAGGCTGCGGTGGATCTTGAGCAGCGTTGCTGACAGCGGCGCCAGCGCCCCGCCGGTCTTGTCGCCCCGGAAGACGCTGGCATGGCCACCGGCCTGCACCGCAGCAGCGCGCACGGTGGCCGCCGGGGTGGTGGTGACCACCCAGCGCTGGGCGCCGCCCCACTCCACCAGATGTTCACCGGTCAGTGCCAGCGGCGCGGCGGTCTGCGGCAGCGACAGCCGCCACAGCGTGGCGCCGGCCGCCACCGCTTTGTGGGCGCCAACAAAAAATTCATCGGTCTGGTCGCGCAGGCCGGCCCAGAAGGCGGCAGCCAGCACCGGGTCCACCAGCTCACCGCCCAACCGGGTGATGGCCGCCTGCACCGCCGCTGCCGCACCCGACAACCGCAGCACCAGCGCGCCGCTCCACCAGGCGCTGGCGTTGATGGGCAGCGGCTGGCCGCCCCAGGTGTTGAGCCGCAGCAACGCGGCCGCCTCATCCAGCTCAAAGCGCAGCGTGGCGCTGGCCACCGGCAGCGGCAGCACCTTGATCGACACCTCGCAAAGCACACCCAGAACACCCATTGAGCCCACCAGCAGGCGCGACACGTCATAGCCCGCCACGTTTTTCATCACCTGGCCGCCAAAGCTCAGCACCTGGCCTCGGCCGTCCAGCAAGGTGGCGCCCA
>JAYVLI010000156.1:0-28001 GCA_043759535.1 Betaproteobacteria bacterium
CTTCATGGACTTGCCACGCCGCACCTAGACATCGCGCACCTAGAATCTGTCCAGACTTGTTGACAGGTGGCCGTTGATGGATGCGCAAAAAGAAATTGACACCCGCGGGCTGAATTGCCCACTGCCCATCCTGAAGGCCAAAAAGGCTTTGACGGACATGCAATCAGGCCATGTGCTCAAGGTACTGGCCACCGACCCGGGGTCGGTGCGGGACTTTCAAGCCTTTGCGCGCCAGACCGGCAACGAGATTGTTGAGCAGCGCACGGTGGGTGAGGAGTTCATCCACTTCTTGCGCCGGCGCTGACGCGCTGACGTCAGCCCAGCTTGGCGCAAGGCCTCAGATCGACAGGTTGTTGAGGTAAGCGCGGAAGGATGCCCCCACTTCAGGGTGGTTCAGCGCCAACTCCACATTGGCTTGCAAAAACCCTTCTTTGCTGCCGCAGTCGTAGCGTTGGCCTTCGTAGCGGTAGGCAAACACCTTTTCGCGGCGCAGCAGCGATGCAATGCCGTCGGTGAGCTGGATCTCACCGCCCACACCCCGAGGCTGGCTGGCGATTTCATGGAACACACCCGGCGTCAAGATGTAGCGCCCAGCCACGCCCAGGCGCGACGGGGCATCCTCAGGCGCCGGTTTCTCAACAATCCGTGTGATGTCCACCAGGCGGTCGTTGACCGGAGTGCCCGCCACAATGCCGTAGCGGCGGGTATGCTCCGCCGGCACTTCTTGCACCGCCAGGATGGAGGCGCGCCACTCGGTGAACTGGTCCACCATCTGTTTGAGCACCGGCGGCGTCCCCACCATCAAGTCATCGGCCAACAACACCGCGAAAGGTTCATTGCCCACCAGCCGCTGTGCGCACAACACAGCATGGCCCAAGCCCAGTGCCTGGGCTTGGCGCACGTAAATGCATTCCATGTCCGGTGGTTTGACACTGCGTACCACGTCCAGCAATTCCGCTTTGCCCGCTTGTTCAAGGGCTACCTCCAGTTCGAAGGTCATGTCAAAGTGATCTTCAATCGGCCGTTTGTGGCGGCCGGTGACAAAGATCATCTCCCGCACACCCGCTGCATAGGCCTCTTCCACCGCATACTGAATCAACGGTTTGTCCACCACTGGCAGCATCTCTTTGGGCTGGGCCTTGGTGGCCGGCAAGAACCGGGTACCGAGCCCGGCCACCGGGAAAATCGCTTTCTTCACCAACATTGAAAATACCCGTCGACGTGTGGAATTGGATTGATTCTGGCATGCGCCCGTGGCGCTTTGCGGTGCAGATTCGGCAGATGGGCGCAGCATGGTCCTGATCGTTGAGCCGCTGGACCCGGAGGTAATGCAATGGCTGGTGGCGCGCCACCCGGTGCGTTATGCACCCGATCTGGCGCGTGACCTGAATGCCCTGCGCCAGGCCCTGCCCAATGTGCGCGCGCTGATCATCCCGCCCACGGTGGCGCTGGACGCCGCCACCCTGGCCCAGGCGCCGTTGCTCAAGGCGGTGGGCCGCTTGTCAGCCGGCGCCGAAAACATCGATTTCGAGGCCTGCGCCCGTGCCGGTGCCGAGGTGGTGCGCCCGGGCGACGCCACCGCACTGGCCGAAGCCGAGTTCATGCTGGGTGCGCTGCTGCAGATGCTGCGCCGGGTGCCGGTGGTCAATGCCGAGGGCCTGCTGGTGGGGCGCGAGCTGACCGGGTCCACGGTGGGCTTGGTCGGCATGATGCCGGTGGTGCAGCCCTTCGGGCAATTGCTCAACGCGTTTGGCGCCCATGTCATCGGTTATGACCCGGCGCTGCATGCCAATGACCCACTCTGGGCCAACTGGCTGGTCGAGCCGGTGGGCTTGCGTGAGTTGATGGAGCGCAGCGACTGCGTCTGCGTCACCCTCAGCTACTTCACCCGCTACCAGGGTTTGCTGGGTGAGCGCTATCTGGCGTTTTGCAAGCCCAATCAAGTGTTGGTCAGCTTGTCGTCCACCGCCTTGTTTGACGAAACCTCACTGGCCAATGTGCTGGGCAGCGGCCGCATGGCTGCTGCCTGGTTTGACAGCCTGGAGCCGGGCTTGCTGGCGCCGGGTCGGCCGCTGCACCAGCTGGACACCCTGCAGGTGACACCCCGCCTGGCCGGCACCACGCGTGAATCACGGGTGCGTGCGGCTTGGGAGGTGGCGCGCCGCATCGACGCGCTGCTGGCGCCACCGGAAGACACGCAGGGCTGGTAGGGCCGGCGGTGCGGCTCAGCCCGCCGCCAAGCCGTCCGCCTGCGCCTGCAAGCGGGTCAAGGTCAGGCTGAATTCGTCGATACGCGCCCGCTCTTGCGCCACCACCGCCGCCGGTGCGCGGGCCACAAAACTGGCGTTGCCCAGCTTGGCGGTGGCTTTGGTGATTTCGCCTTGCAGCCTGGCAATCTCCTTGCTCAAGCGGGCGCGCTCGGCGTCCACATCAATGTCCACATGCAAGGCCATGCGCAAGCCGCCTTGCACGGCCACCGGGCTGCGGGCAGTGGCCTGGGCAAACGCGGCTTCATCGGTGAACACCTGCACCTCGGACAACTTGACCAAGGCCTTGAGCAGCGGCGCGGCCTGCTTGATGTAGCCGGCGTCGCCTTCGGCGTCCCCCAACACCAGCAGCGGCACCCGGGCGGCGGGTGACAAGCCCATCTCGCTGCGCAGGCTGCGGCAGGCCGCCACCTGGGTTTTGAGGCGCGCCATCCAGGCGTCGGACGTGGTATCCACCCGGTCCAGCTGGGCTTGTGGATAGGCCGCGCTGGCGATGGTGCTGGCCACGCCGTCCACCGGCTGGCGCCCGGCCACCACCGCCACCGTGGCCCACAACTCGGCGGTGATGAACGGCGTGATGGGGTGCAGCAGGCGCAGCACGGTTTCAAGCACCCGCAGCAGGGTGCGGCGGGTGGCGCGCTGCTGCGGCGCGTTGCCGGCTTTCTCAGCCTCGGCAATCTGGGCTTTGGCGATTTCCAGGTACCAGTCGCAGTACTCGTCCCAGACAAACTGGTAGACCGCATTGGCCACGTTGTCCAGCCGGTACTGGGCAAAACCGTCGGCCACAGCGGCCTCCACCCGCTGCAACTCGCTGCTGATCCATTTATCGGCGGGGCTGAACTTCAAGTAGCCGTGCGCCGGGCCGCCGGGCTGGCATTCAGCCTTGCTGTGCTCTTTCAGGCCGTTGTCCTGGCCCTCGCAATTCATCAGCACAAAGCGGGTGGCGTTCCACAGCTTGTTGCAGAAGTTGCGGTAGCCCTCGCAGCGTTTGCTGTCAAAGTTGACGCTGCGACCCAGCGTGGCCATGGCGGCAAAGGTGAAGCGCAGCGCATCCGCGCCGTAGGCCGGAATGCCGTCAGGAAACTCTTTTTCAGTCGCCTTGCGCACCTTGGGTGCGTTCTCGGGCTTGCGCAGGCCGGTGCTGCGTTTGTCCAGCAAAGGCGCCAGCGTGATGCCGTCAATCAGGTCCACCGGGTCCAGCACATTGCCTTCACTCTTGCTCATCTTCTTGCCTTGGGCGTCCAGCACCAGGCCGTGGATGTACACATGCTTGAACGGAACCTTCCCGGTGAAGTGCTTGGTCATCATGATCATCCGGGCGACCCAGAAAAAGATGATGTCGTAGCCGGTGACCAGCACGCTGCTGGGCAGGAACAAATCCTGTTCGATGGTCTTGGCAGGCCAGCCCAGGGTAGTGAAGGGCACCAGTGCGGACGAGTACCAGGTGTCCAGCACGTCGGGGTCGCGTTTCAGCGCACCGCTGTAGCCGGCGGCAGTGGCCTTGGCACGTGCCTCGGCCTCATTGCGGCCGACAAACAGCTCACCCGCGTCGCCATACCAGGCCGGGATCTGGTGGCCCCACCACAACTGGCGGCTGATGCACCAATCCTGGATGTTGTGCATCCACTGGTTGTAGGTGTTGACCCACTGCTCGGGCACAAATTTGACTTCGCCCGAGTCCACCGCCTCGATCGCTTCTTGCGCAATGCTCTTGCCGGGTTTTCCATCGACAGATCGGCCGGGCTTGCCCATCGCCACAAACCACTGGTCGGTCAGCATGGGCTCAATCACCTGGCCGGTGCGGGCGCAGCGTGGCACTTGCAGCTTGTGCTTCTTGGTCTCCACCAGCAGGCCTTCGGCATCGAGCTGAGCGACGATCTGCTTGCGGGCCACAAAGCGGTCCAAGCCCTGGTAGGCAGCGGGCGCTTCAGTGTTGACTTTGGCGTCCAGCGTGAAGATGGTGATCATTGGCAGGCCGTGCCGCACACCCACCTGGTAGTCGTTCTGGTCATGCGCCGGCGTCACCTTGACCACGCCAGTACCAAACGAGCGGTCCACATACGCATCGGCAATCACCGGCACCAGGCGGCCGGTGATGGGCAAGCGCACTTGCCTGCCGATCAGCGCGGTGTAGCGCTCGTCATCGGGATGCACCATCACGGCGGTGTCGCCCAGCATGGTCTCGGGCCGGGTGGTGGCCACCACCAGGCTGGTTGGCAGACCGGCTGCTGCCAGGCTGCCGTCGTCATCCATCAGCGGGTAGCGGATGTGCCACAACCAGCCGTCTTCCTCCTCGCTTTCCACCTCCAGGTCAGACACGGCGCTGCGCAGCACCGGGTCCCAGCTGACCAGGCGTTTGCCACGGTAGATCAGGCCCTCGTCAAACAGCCGCACAAAGGTCTCGGTGACGGTGGCCGACAAGCCGGCGTCCATCGTGAAGTACTCATGGTCCCAGCTCACGCTGTCGCCCATGCGGCGCATCTGGCGGGTGATGGTGGCGCCGGAGCTGGCCTTCCAGTCCCACACCTGCTTCAAAAAGGCCTCACGGCCCAGGGTGTGGCGCGACAGGCCGGCATCCTGCAGTTGGCGCTCCACCACAATTTGCGTGGCGATGCCGGCATGGTCGGTGCCCGGCAGCCACAGCGTGTTGAAGCCGCGCATGCGGTGGTAACGCGTCAACGCATCCATGATGGTCTGGTTGAATGCATGGCCCATGTGCAGCGTGCCGGTCACATTGGGCGGCGGCAATTGGATGCTGAACGACGGCCGCGACGGGTCGAGCGTGGGCTTGTAGATGCCGCTCTGCTCCCACAGCGGGCCCCAGTGGGCCTCGATGGCGGCGGGTTCAAACGACTTGGCGAGTTCGGTCATGTTGGCGTTTGGCGCTGGCGCTGGCTGCAAAAGCGCAGCAGCGCGGGCAGGTGACTGGGGGAAGCGCCGATTGTATGGACCGCCCTCGACGCCCAAAGCCATGAAAAACGGGCCCCGCAGGGCCCGTTCCGGAGGCGTTGACGCCGGGCGTCAGAAGCTCATCTTGAGCTGCGCGCCGTAGGTGCGTGGGTCGTTGATGAAGCCGGTGAGGTTGTTGAAGTCAATGCCGCCCACCACCCGAATCTGGTTGGTGATGTTGCGGCCAAACACCGCTGCTTCGTACTTGCCGTTGGCCCAGGTGTAGCCCACACGCAGGCCACCTTCGGTCAGCGCCTTGCCCGTGAACTCGGTCGAGTCATACAGGAAGAAATTGACCGAGCTGCGGTAGACCCAGTCGGTGTAGACAAAAAACTCGGCGCCCGGGCCGGCCGGCATGCCGTAACGCGCGGTGATGTTGGCGGTGTACTTGGGCGCTTGCGGCAGGCGGTTGCCATCAATGCTGTACAGCGTGGTGCTGCCGGGCTTGAACGGGTCCAGCATGGTGCACTGGCCGCACTTGGGCAGGTACAGCGTGGGGTCCTTGATCTTGGTGTCGTTGATGCTGCCGCCCACGGTGACCAGCAGGCTGTTGGTCAGGTAGGCGTCGAGGTTGAATTCGAAGCCCTGGCCGGTGGTCTTGGCCGCGCTGATCAGGCTGGTGACGTTGGCACCACCGCCCACAGCGGTGAGCTGCTGGTTCTTGACGTCGTACTTGAACACACCCGCCGCAAAACGTGCCCGCTTGTCAAACAGGTCGCCCTTCACACCCGCCTCGTAGGAGGTGATGGTCTCGGGGCCGGCCTGGGTTTGCGGGCCAAAGGCCGATGCCGCCTGGATGCTGGACCCACGGAAGCCCGTGGCCACCCGGGCATAGGCATTGACCGCCGGGCTGAGCAGGTAGCTGCCGCTCACATCCCAGCTGACCTTGGCGTCGTCGGTGCTGGCGCTGGTGCCTTTGCTGGTGTTGATGCTGCCCTGGATGGCGGTGGTGGAGAAGGTTTTCTTGTCCTGGGTGTAGCGCAGGCCGGCGCGCAGCGACAGGTCTTTGTTCACCGCATAGTTGACCGAGCCAAACGCCGCCCAGGCCTTGTTGCTCTGGGTGGATGCACTCTTGGCCGATTGCCCACCGCCGCCCAGCGTGGCGTAGTCGATGCTGTCGATGGTGTATTTCTCGTCAAAGAAATACACGCCGGCCTGCCAGCCCAATTGGCCGGCCGTGTTGGACTCCAGCCGGAACTCTTGCGACAACTGGCGGTGGTCATGGATGCCACCGGCCGTTTCAGACGGGAAGAAGATCAGCCCGGGCCCGCCGGTGGCACCAGCGCCGTAACCACCGTCGATGTCGCCCCGGCTGTAGGCGTTGACGGTCTCGAAGCCGGTGATGGAATACAGCTTCATCGCGCCCAGGTTCCAGCCCAGGCGGGCGCTGCCGCCCACGGTTTCCAGCTCTTGGCCGTTTTTGCCGTCGGTGGAAATCTTGGCCGGATCAAAACCCGCCACCAGGTCGTTGCTACCCGACTTGATGATGTTGGCGCGGAACAGCCGGGCCGAACCCGTCAGCTCGCGGTTGTGCAGGTTGAACAGCGCCGAGAAATCCTTGGTGGGCGCATACAGCGCTTGCAGGCGGATGGCGCGGTCGTCATAACCCTCCAGCTTGGACGTGGCCACAGTGGCGGGTGCGGGCACGCTGTTGGTCACCCAATCATCCCGGTGCTGCAGCTGGGCCGAGATGCGGGCCGACCAGTCACCGCCCAGTTGCACATTGGCCGCGCCTTCCAGGTTGAGCGTGCCGTAGGTACCCAAAGAGATGCTGGCGTAACCGTCCTGCTTTTTGGACGGTTTGACCGAATCAAACTTGACCACGCCGGCCGGTGTGTTGCGGCCAAACAGCGTGCCTTGCGGGCCGGCCAGCACCTCGATGTTGGCCAAATCGAACACCGGAAAGCCCTTGAGGATAGGGTTCTCCTGCACCACGCCGTCATAAACCAGTGACACCGGCTGCGACGCATTGCTGCGGAAATCGGTGTTGCCATAGCCCCGGATGTAGAAGCGCGGAAAGGCGCGGCCAAACGACGATTCGATGTTGAGGCTGGGCACCCGGCCGGACAACATGCGCACGTCTTGCCCGCTGGAATTGATGATGTCGAGCTTTTCACCCGACAGGCTGAACACCGAGCTGGGCACGTCCTTGATGTTCTCTTCACGCCGCTCGGCGGTGACGGTGACGGTCTGCAGCTTGCCGGCCTCGGCACTGGTTTGGGCCAGGGCCTGGGGCGCCCATGTTGCGCTGCTAAAAGCCAGTGCCAGCGCAGCAGCAAGTGGGTGCGCGCGCAGGGCGGCTGGGGTTGCATCTCGGTGCATGGCGAATTCCTGGAATGAAAGGTTGAGAGCCTGCAGCACGCAAGCGGCATGCCCGAGGGTTGTATTGCTCAAATCATTCTGCATGGTGACCCCGCCGTGAACGGTGACCACCACGCTGCGCGCCTGCGGCTGTTGCGTGGATGGCACGGCGCGCCGCGCGGCAAATGCCAGGCTGGGCTTCAAGCGCCGGGTTTGGCTTGGGGGTCGGCCTCAGCTGTGGCTTCGGGCTCGCCAAACGTGTCCACAAAACTGAACCACAGCGAGACATAAAACACCGCCGAGAACAACAGACCGATGGGCATGGTCAGCACACCCAGGGCCTGACGCGCACCCGACAGCAGACCCAACAGCAGGACCAGCAGCGCCACGCCCAGCATCAAGCCGGCCAGGCCCAGCAAGTAGACGGTGAAGGCGGCACGGGTGCGCCACAGCGCCAGTGTGCTGGTGAACATGGCCTGCACAACACCTTGGCCGCCCCAGTGGATGAGCGCCGGTGCATGCCAAAACGGCACTGACAACAAGGCCGGCAGGCCAAAACGCACCAGCAAGCCCTGGGTCAGGCGCGGGTCGGACAACACCGCCTCAATCTGTGCCGAGGTGGCTGGCTTGGTGGCATTGCCGGCGGCGTTTCCGGCGTCCGCCAACAGCTTCCACAAGACCTCAAACTGGCCGCCGTCCACCCAGTCGGCCAGGGTGACGGCCAGCATGGCCGCCAGCGCGTACAGGCCACACAGCAGCCACTGGGCGCGGCGCTGCTGCGGCACCGGGTGGCGCAAGCCAGCCACCAGTTGCAAGGCATGCACAGGCCCACCGGCCAATGCGCTGCGGCTGGCGATCATGAAACCCAGGCTCAACATGGGCAGCAAGGCCATGCCCAACGGCCCGCCCAGCACCGGCACCACCGCCATCAGCAGCAGCACGGCCATCAAGAAAAACGCAAACAAGCCCACAAAGGCCAGCGGCCGGCGCCGCCACAGGGCAAACGCCTGGCGTATCCAGGCCCAGCCTTGGGCAGGCGCCACCGGGTGAAGTCGAAGTGCCATGCGGGTCAGGGTCTCAAACGCAAAAAGGGGCCGGGTTGCAGCTCAGGCGCTGGCATCGGCCGGGTGCCAGGGCATGGCGATGCGGGCGCGCAGCACACGCTCAAAGTGGGCAGGGTCTTTGGGCTGCAGCAGGGCGGCGCTGCGCGGCAGGTGCCAATCGGCCAGGCGTGACAGCCAGAAGCGCAGTGCCGCAGCGCGCAGCAGCGCCGGCAGCAGGCGCTGCTCGGCACCCCCCAGCGGGCGCTCGGCCTGGTAGGCCTGCACCAGGGCTTGGGCGCGGGTGTCGTCCAGCGATGCGTCATCGGCGTTCAGGCACCAATCATTCAGGCATACCGCCAGGTCGTAGGTAAATTTGTCGGTGCCGGCAAAGTAGAAATCAAAACAGCCGGTCAGTTTTTCATGCCCGGGCAGGCCGTCAAACAAGGCGTTGTCGCAAAACAGGTCGGCATGCACCGCGCCGCGTGGCAGGGCCAGATAGGACTTGGCGCTGGCCACCTGCTGCTGAAATTGCAGTTCACCGGTCAGCAACTGGCGCTGGGCCTTGTTGAGGTGGGGCTGCAGTTGTGGCGCCATGGTTTGCCACCAGGCCAGGCCACGCAGATTGGGTTGTTTCAGTGCAAAGTCAGCCACCGCCAGGTGCATGCGCGCCAGCAAGTGGCCCAGTTGCGCGCAGTGGTGCAGGTCAGGCGCCAGTTGGTGCTGGCCGGGCAGGCGGTTGACCAGCGCGGCGGGTTTGCCGGCCACCGTGTGCAGCAGTTGACCGTTGGCATCCGCACGCGGCTCTGGCACCGGCAGGCCATGCTGGGCCAGGTGCTGCATCAAGCCCAGGTAATAGGGCAGTTGGGCGGCGGTGAGGCGCTCAAACAGCGTCAGCACCCAGTCGCCGCTGCTGGTGCTGACAAAGTAGTTGGTGTTCTCAATGCCGGCGCTGATGCCTTGCATGGCCAGCAAGGTGCCGGCACCCAGGCGGGTGGTCAGCGCAGCGGCTTCGGCCTCAGGGACAGGGGTGAAAACCGCCATGCCCGGGTCAGAAGGTCAGCACCGACCAAACCCGCTGGCCGGTGGCGCCACGCGCCTTGGACAGGTCTTGCCCGGTGGCGGGCGGCAGGATGTCGTAGTCGGGTGCCGCGCCGTCTTTTTGCTGAACAGTCAAGCGCTGGGTCTGGCCGCGCACCCGCAGCTCTTGGATGCGCACATGGTCGTCCTCGCTGAGCAGGCGCTGGGTAGCTGCTGCTGGCGTGGCTGCGGCAGGGCCAGTGGCGCTGGCGCAGCCGCTGGTTTGCAACACCAGTGCCGCCAAGGCCAAGCCGCCAATCACCCCTTCAAAAACGGTTCTCATGCCTGGATTCTAGGGGTCCACCCTGGGTTGGCCTGGCGGGCTGTGGGTGTGAACACCAGCGCGACCACAATCACCTCATGAGCGACACCCTGACCACCCAAACCTCGCTGCCCATGCTGGCGCCAGCCGATTTGCCCCGCCCCACGCTGCTGCTGGTGGACGGGTCCAGCTACCTGTACCGGGCCTACCACGCCATGCCCGATTTGCGCGGGCCGGACGGCTTTCCCACCGGCGCCATCCACGGCATGGTGGCGATGATGAAACGCCTGCGAGAGCAAGTACTGGGCAGTGGCCATGGCGGACAAATGGGCCATGCGGCTTGTGTGTTTGATGCGTCCGGCCCCACCTTCCGCGATGCCTGGTACGCCGACTACAAAGCCCAGCGCGCGCCGATGCCGGACGATCTGCGCACCCAGATCCCACCCATCCACGAGGTGGTGCGCCTGCTGGGCTGGCCGGTGCTGGAGGTGCCTGGCATCGAGGCCGATGACGCCATCGGCACGCTGGCCCGGGTGGGTGCGGCGGCCGGCCACCGGGTGATCATCTCCACCGGCGACAAGGACCTGGCGCAGTTGGTGACGCCCCACGTCACGCTGATCAACACCATGAGCAACGAGACGCTGGACATTGAGGGCGTGAAGGCCAAGTTTGGTGTGCCACCTGACCGCATCATTGATTACCTGACGCTGGTGGGCGACACCGTAGACAACGTGCCCGGCGTTGAGAAAGTGGGCCCCAAAACCGCCGCTAAATGGATTGCCGAACACGGCTCACTGGACGGTGTGATCGCCGCTGCAGGCGGCATGAAAGGCGCTGCAGGCGAGAACCTGCGCAAGGCACTGGACTGGCTGCCCCAAGGCCGCCGCCTGGTGACCGTGGTGACCGATTGCGACTTGAGCCCACACCTGGCTGGCTGGCCCGGTGTGGAGGCGCTGGCCATGCAGGCGGTGGACCAGACCGGACTGCTGGATTTTTACCAGCGCTTTGGCTTCAAGGCCTGGCGCAAGGAGTTGGAGACCAGCCTGGCTGTGGCGGCAACCGCAGGCGGCGCGCCTGATTTGTTTGCCGCTGCAACTGGCACCACTGCGGGCCCCACCGTAGCCACCACCAGCACACCCAGCCAACCCGACAACAGCGGCCTGGCGCGACGCTATGAAACCGTGTTGACGCTGGACCACCTGCAGGCTTGGATCACCCGTTTGCAAGCCGCCCCGCTGGCAGCACTCGACACCGAGACCGACAGCCTGGACCCGATGCGCGCCCGTATCGTGGGCATCAGCTTTGCGGTGCAGCCGGGTGAAGCGGCCTATGTGCCGCTGCGCCATGACTTTGCCGGTGCGCCTGACCAATTGCCGCTGGACACCGTGCTGGCCCTGCTCAAACCCTGGCTGGAAGATGCCAGCGCCGCCAAGGTGGGCCAGAACATCAAGTACGACACCCATGTGCTGGCCAACCACGGCATCGCGGTGCAGGGCTGGGCCCACGACACCCTGCTGCAGAGCTACGTGTTGGAGGCCCACCTGGGCCACAGCCTGGAAAAGCTCGCCGAGCGCCACCTGGGCCGCAAAGGCCTGAGCTACGAAGACCTGTGCGGCAAGGGTGTGAACCAGATCAGCTTCAGCCAGGTGGACATCGAGCGCGCCACCCAGTACAGCGGCGAGGACAGCGAGATGACGCTGCAAGTGCACCAGGTGCTGTACCCGCAGCTTGCCGCCGTGCCCGGTTTGCTGCATGTCTACCAGGCCATCGAGATGCCCGTGAGCAAGCTGCTGCAGCGCATTGAGCGCCATGGTGTGCTGATCGACGCTGGCCTGCTGGCCCAGCAAAGCCAGCAACTGGCGCAGCGCATGGTCGAGCTGGAACAGCAGGCCTACGAGATTGCCGGCCAGCCCTTCAACCTGGGCTCACCCAAACAGATTGGCGAGATCTTGTTTGGCCGGCTGGGCCTGCCGGTGAAGAAAAAAACCGCCAGCGGCGCCCCTAGCACCGATGAGGAAGTGCTGCAAGAACTGGCCGCCGATTACCCATTGCCCGCCCGTATCCTGGAGCACCGCAGCCTGGCCAAGTTGAAGGGCACTTACACCGACAAACTGCCGCTGATGGTGAACCCCGCCACCGGCAGGGTGCACACCAACTACGCGCAGGCAGTGGCCATCACCGGGCGGCTGAGCAGCAACGACCCCAACCTGCAAAACATCCCCATCCGCACGGCAGAGGGCCGGCGGGTGCGTGAGGCCTTCATCGCGCCGCCGGGCCACAGCATCGTCTCAGCCGACTACAGCCAAATTGAGCTGCGCATCATGGCCCACATCAGCGGTGACCCGGGCCTGACCCACGCCTTTGCCGCCGGCCTGGACGTCCACAAAGCCACCGCAGCCGAAGTGTTCAACACCACCGTGGACGCGGTGACACCTGAGCAGCGGCGCTACGCGAAGACCATCAACTTTGGCCTGATTTACGGCATGGGTGCGTTTGGCCTGGCGCAGGCGCTGGGCATTGAGCAAAAGATGGCGCGCGACTTCATCGAGCGCTACTTTGCGCGCTTTGCCGGCGTCAAACGCTACATGGACGAGACCAAGGCCAGTGCCGCAGCCACCGGTTATGTGGAAACCCTGTTTGGCCGCCGCATCGAGCTGCCCGAGATCCGCGGTGGCAACGGCCCGCGCCGCAGCGGTGCCGAGCGCCAGGCCATCAACGCGCCGATGCAGGGCACGGCGGCCGACCTGATCAAGCTGGCGATGATCGCGGTGCAGGGCGCGCTGGACAGCCAGGGCAAACGCAGCGTGATCGTGATGCAGGTGCATGACGAACTGGTGTTTGAGGTGCCTGAGGACGAGTTGCTCTGGGTGCGCCAGCACGTGCCGGCGCTGATGGCCGGCGTGGCCCAATTGAGCGTGCCGCTGCTGGCCGAGGTGGGGGTGGGGCCCAATTGGGAGCAGGCGCATTGATGCGGCGTGACAGGGTGTGATGCGCCGTCACGCCGCTGTCGCACAAGCTTCATAAACTGGGTTGGATGAACGAGTCGAACGTCTTGTCCGTGGCCATGCCCGCGCTGCTGAACCGTGAGCGCGCCATCCTGGCCTTCAACCGCCGGGTCTTGGCGCAAGCCAGTCATGCCGATATTCCGCTGCTGGAGCGGCTGCGCTACATCACCATCGTGTCGTCCAACATGGACGAATTTTTTGAGGTGCGCTTTGCTGACGCGCTGGAAGCCATGCGCAGCGCCACCGGCGACGACGACCCGCAGCGTGACGAGCTGCGCCAGGTGGCGGCCGAGGCACATGGCCTGATCGACGAAAAATACGCCGTCTTCAATGATGAAGTCATGCCCGCATTGCACCGGCTGGGCATCATG
Organism: Betaproteobacteria bacterium; assembly: GCA_043759535.1. Taxonomy (GTDB): domain Bacteria; phylum Pseudomonadota; class Gammaproteobacteria; order Burkholderiales; family Burkholderiaceae_C; genus Pseudaquabacterium. The sequence continues at coordinate 13,276 of JAYVLI010000156.1, forward strand.
GTGATCAACCATGCCGAGCGCAGCGCGGTGCAGCGTGCCTGGGTGGCCAAGTTTTTTGAAACCCAGGTGCAGCCGCTGCTGCTGCCGGTGGGGCTGGACCCGGCGCACCCGTTTCCGCAGGTGGCCAACAAGTCGCTCAACTTCATTGTCAAGCTGGGTGGGCAAGACGCCTTTGGGCGTGCAAATTCCATTGCCATCGTCAAGGTGCCGCGGGCGTTGCCGCGTGTCATCAAGTTGCCGGCCTCGGTGTGCGCACCGGGCGAGCAGGCGTTTGTGCTGCTCACCAGCGTTATCCGCGCCCATCTCGAATCGTTGTTTGGTGACCGGCCGGTGGAGGCGTTTTCGCAGTTCCGCGTCACCCGTGATTCTGAGCTGGAGGTGGACGAAGACGATGTGACCAACCTGCGCCAGGCCATGCGCAGCGGGCTGACCACACGCCATTACGGCCAGGCCATCCGGCTGGAGGTGGTGGCCACCTGCCCTGAGCCGCTGTGGCGCCTGTTGCTGGATCAATTCGACCTGCCACCGGCCGCGCTGTACCGCGTCAACGGCCCGGTCAACCTCGTTCGCTTGAACCAACTGATTGACCAGGTCGACGCACCGGCGCTGCGCTTTGAGCCGCGCCAGGCCAGCTGGCCCGAGCATGACCTGCCGGCCGGCCAGTCCATCCTGGCCCGGCTGCGCCAGGGCGACGTGCTGCTGCACCACCCCTTTCAAAGCTTCGAGCCGGTGGTGCAATTTTTGCGCGAGGCAGTGCAGGACCCCGATGTGCTGGCCATCAAGCAGACGGTGTACCGCACCGGCAGCCAATCGGTGCTGATGGAGTTGCTGATTGAGGCGGCGCGGCGCGGCAAAGATGTGTGTGTGGTGGTCGAGCTGAAAGCCCGCTTTGATGAAGAAGCCAACATCAACTGGGCCGAGCGGCTGGAGGCGGTGGGTGCGCAAGTGGTCTACGGCATCGTCGGCTTCAAAACCCATGCCAAGCTGATGCTGGTGACCCGGCGCGAGACCACCCGGCGTGGCAGCGTGGTGCTGCGCCGCTACGCGCATTTGTCCACCGGCAACTACAACCCGGGCACCGCGCGGCTGTACACCGACGTGGGCATGCTCACCGCCGACGCGCTGCTGACGGCCGACGCGGACGCGGTGTTCCACCAACTCGCCAGCCTGACCAAGGTGCGCACGCCGCGCCATTTGTTGACCGCGCCATTTGCCCTGCACCGCCGCCTGCTGGCCCACATTGGCCAGGTGGCCGACGCCGCCCGTGCCGGCCAGCCGGCGCGCATCGTCGTCAAGATGAATGCGCTGACCGACCCTGCACTCATCAACGCGCTGATCCTGGCCGGTCAGGCCGGTGCCGACATTGACCTGATCGTGCGTGGCGCCTGCATGCTGCCGCCCGGCATCCCGGGTGCAACCGATCACATCCGGGTGCGCTCGGTGGTGGGGCGGTTTTTGGAGCACACCCGGGTCATCTACTTCCGCTGGGGCGCGGCCGAGCTGGATGAAGCGTTGTATTTGTCGTCGGCCGACTGGATGGGCCGCAACATGCTGCGCCGTATCGAGATTGCCTGGCCGGTGCGCGATGCGCTGCTGCGCCAGCGGGTGATCGATGAATGTCTGGTGCCTTATCTGCAAGACCAGCGTGACGCTTGGCTGCAGGCCAGCGACGGCAGCTACAGCCGGGTGGCCCAGACCGGCGTCAGCGCCCAGGCCGCGCTGAGGACGCGTTACATGACACGTGGCACGGCACCGGCTCAGCCATCCGCGTGAGCGCCGGTATGGATTTGATCCTGTGGCGCCACGCCGACGCCGGTGAACCCGCTGAAGGCCAGGTTGGCCAGCCGTCTGACCTGCAGCGCCCGCTCACCCCACGCGGTGACAAACAAGCCATGCGCATGGCCGAGTGGCTGAACCGCTTTTTGCCCGACAGCACCCGGGTGCTGTGCAGCCCGGCCTTGCGCGCCCGCCAGACGGCCGATGCACTGGGCCGCAAGCTGCGCACGCTGGACCAACTGGCGCCCGGTGCGTCCCACCTGCAGGCGCTGGCCGCAGCACGCTGGCCAGACAGCCGCGAGCCGGTGCTGCTGGTGGGCCACCAACCCATGCTGGGCCAATTGGCGGCCTACCTGATGGGTGGTGCGGCCACGCTGGACAGCCCCGCCTGGGCAGTGCGCAAAGGCGCGGTGTGGTGGTTGCGCCACCGCGTTCGGGACGGCGTGGAAGAGGTGGTGCTGGTGTCGGTCAGGACACCCGACAAGCTCTGAGCCGCAGCGCGGCTCACCCCGGCGCCAGCAGCAGGCGCGGTGCGTCTTGCCGGGCCCAGCTGTCGGCTTCTTCACGCAACTGGTGCATGGTGCGTGGATGGCTGTCGGCCCAAGCCGCTTTGAAGCCCAAGCGCGCTTGTTTGCCGTCACGCTTGAGGCGCAACGCCTGTGCGTCCACGGCGCTGCGGGCATGGCACTTGATCACCGCCAGCCGCAGCGCCAGCACCTGCCAGGCAAAACGCTCATTGGCCAGTTGCAGCTCGACCTTGCGCAGGCCACCGCGCTGGCCCAGCACCAGCTCACCAATGCGGCGCTGCTGGCTTTGCGAGAAGCCGGGTGCGTCCACATTGGCCATCAAATAAGCGCTGTGGCGGTGGTGGTCATGGTGCGACACCATCAGCCCGATCTCGTGCAGGTCACAGGCCCAACCCAGCTCGCGCAGCGCGTCAGCGTCATCCGCATCGGCCAGGTCGGGCAGGGCGCTGCGCCACAGCGCGCTGGCCACGCTGCGCACCCGCGCGGCCTGCTCGGTGTCCACATTGAAGCGGGCTTGCAGCGCGACCACGGATTGGTCACGCAAATCCCCCCCGCTGGCCTGGCGGCTGGCGGCGTGGCGCTCATGCAGGTCGATGATCACGCCCTGGCGCAGCGCCCCTTTGGCCGGCTTGAGCGCGGCGATGCCAAAGTGCGTGGCCAGCGTGTACAGCAGCGCCAGGCCACCGCCAATGATGGCCTTGCGGTCCTCGCGCAGCGACGGCAACTGCAGCTTGTCCACCGTGCCGGCAGCCAGGCATTGGTCAATGCACCAACGCAATCCCTCGGGCGTGATGGTGCCGTCGGTGATGCCGGCTGCCGCCAGGATGTGCGACACCGCACCGGCCGTGCCGGACGAACCCAGCGCCTCACGCCAGTGGCGCGGCGCAAACGGCTCCAGCGCGTCTTCCAGCTCGGCACCGGCGGCCACCTGGGCATTGCGAAAGCCTTGCTCGGTGAACACACCACCCGGAAACCAGCGCATGGACAAACTCACGCTGCCGGTCTTGAACGACTCCACCGTGCGTGGCAGCCGGCCCTGGCCGACGATCATCTCAGTGCTGCGCCCGCCAATGTCGATCACCAGCCGGGGCTTGTCGCCCGGCTGCAAAAACGACACACCGGCGTAAATCAGCCGTGCCTCTTCACGCCCCGATACCACCTCGATGGGGAAGCCCAGCGCGTCCTGCGCCCGCACCAAAAACGCATCGCGGTTGCGCGCTTCACGCAGCGTCTGGGTGGCCACGGCGCGCACCTGCTGCGCGTCGAAACCCTGCAGCCGGTCGGCAAAGCGGGCCAGGCAGTCCAGCCCACGCAGCGCGGCGGTTTCAGTCAGGTAGCCGTTGGCATCCAGACCACCGCCCAGCCGCACCGTTTCTTTCAGGTAAGCCTGGCGCTTGTAGCGGCCCATCTGCAGGTTGGCCACCTCCAGCCGGAAGCTGTTGGAGCCGATGTCGATGGCCGCCAGCGGGGCGGCGGCACTGGGGGGGCGCAGGGACATGATGGCCGGCATGCTACCGGCATTGCTGCACTGCACAGCCGGGGTGGCGTGGCGTTTCTAGAATGCGCGGTTGCCGCTGATTTGCCAGGCCGGCTTGTTACGGCCGAGAAGGAGAAGTGATGTCCCGCGAAACATTCAACAGCCTCAGCCCGCACCGCGCTGTCAGCCGACGCGATTTTGTGCGTGCGTCAGTGGGCAGCGGTTTTGCGGCGGCCGTGTTGCCGGTGTGCGCGCAGACCATGGTCAAGACCGATGCCGACGGCTTGCTGGCGGGTGAGGTGATGGTCTCGGTGGGCAGCTTCAAGCTGCCGGCTTACCGCGCCGCACCCGCCGGCACCGCCAACGCGCCGGTGGTGCTGCTGATCAGCGAGATTTTTGGGGTGCATGAACACATCGCCGACGTGGCGCGCCGCCTGGCAAGCCAAGGCTACTTTGTGGTGGCGCCCGAGCTGTTTGTGCGCCAGGGTGATGCCGGCGCCTACGGCGAGATTGCCAAGCTGATGAGCGAAGTGGTGTCCAAAGTGCCCGATGCCCAGGTCATGGCCGATCTGGACGCCACCACGGCGTGGGCCAAAGCCCAGGGCGCTGATACCGGCAAGCTGGCCATCACCGGCTTTTGCTGGGGTGGGCGCATCACCTGGCTGTATGCGGCGCACAACCCGGCGGTCAAAGCCGGTGTGGCCTGGTACGGCCGGTTGGTGGGTGCCACGTCAGCGCTCAACCCGGCGCATCCGGTGGATGTGGCGGCCAAGCTGCACGGCCCGGTGCTGGGGCTGTACGGCGGGCAGGACGCCGGCATCCCGTTGGCAGCGGTGGAGCAGATGAAGCTGGCCCTGGCGGCGGGCAGCGCGGCGGCAAAGCAGTCGCAGTTTGTGGTCTACCCTGACGCGCCACATGCCTTCCATGCCGACTACCGGCCCAGCTACCGCAAGGACGCAGCGGACGACGGCTGGCGCCGTTGCCTGGCCTGGCTCAAAGCCCAGGGCGTGGCTTGATTGCCCGCAGTGCGGCCGGCGGCCTTGTGTCGCCGGCACGTTTGGTACACGGCGGCCTGACGCGATGACCCTGCTCTACATCGTGCTGTCTACCCTGGCGGGCGGAGTGTTGTCGGTGCTGGTGGCTGCGTCACTGACGCTGGCGCTGCTGGGCAAGCTGGTGCGCCACCTGGTCAGTTTGTCGGTGGGCGTGTTGCTGGGCACCGCGCTGCTGCTGGTGCTGCCTGAGGCCTTTGAGCGCCAGGTGGACCCGCACCGCTTGTTCATGACACTGCTGTGTGGCTTGCTATTTTTCTTTTTGCTGGAGAAAGCCGAGCTGTACCGCCACGGCCACCACCACGAGGGTGACGGCCACGATCACCACCACGACTTTGACGCCCACCAAGCCGGGCGCGGTGGCTGGAGCGTGCTGGTGGGCGACAGCATCCACAACTTCTGCGACGGCATCATCATCGCCGCCGCCTTCTTGGCCGACACCCAGCTGGGCGTCTTCACCGCGCTGGCCATCATCGCGCACGAGATTCCGCAAGAGGTGGGCGACTACATCGTGCTGCTGAACGCCGGTTTCAGCCGGGGCAAGGCGCTGTTCTACAACGCCTTGTCGGGCCTGGCATCGGTGCTGGGCGGGGTGCTGGGCTACTTTGTTGTCGGCCCGTGGGAAGCCTTGTTTCCGTATCTGCTGGTGGCCGCGTCCAGCAGCTTTGTCTACGTCGCGGTGGCCGATTTGCTGCCGCAACTGCAGCGCCGCCTGCCGCTGCGGTCTACGCTGGCCCAGCTGGGCTGGATCGGCGCGGGGCTGGGCCTGGTGTTGGTGGTCAAGAGCCTGCACCACTGAGCCCATGCACCAAGGCCCGGAAGGGGCTTTGTGGCTGGTACGGCCCCGCCAGCGGCGTTGCGGCTGGCGCCGCCCCGGCGGCGATACGCGCGACCGGGCTGGCCCTGCGCTGGCTACTTGACCACCAGCACCGGCAGCGGGCTGTGCGTGAGTACCCGGCTGGTTTCACTGCCGATCAGCAGCGCGGCCATGCCGCGCCGGCCATGCGACGCCATCACCACCAAGTCACAGTTTTTTTGCTTGGCTGCGTCCAGGATCGCCTCCCACGGATGCAAAGCCTCCACCGTGGCGCCGTCGCAGGCCACGCCGGCCGCTGCTGCGGCGTCCAGCACCACCTGCACGCGGGCCGCCGCGATGCGCTCTTGGGCGTCGTAAAACTCCTGGGGCGGCACCGGCTGCATCTCGGAGATGGCGCTGTACGGAAACGGCTCTTTGACGCACAGCGTGGTCAACGTCGCGCCGCAAAGCTTGGCCATCGCAACGGCGGTGGTGACGGCCTTGGCGGTGATGTCCGAGCCATCGGTAGGAACAAGAATTCGTTGGTACATGGTGGGCTCCGTGCGCCGGTCAAAACCGGCAAAGTGGGGTGAATGGACGTTTTATGCGTTGCGGGCTTGGCCAGCGACGGCGGCCCCGAGTGCTGCGTGCCTGTCCGTGGCGGCACGGGTGAAGCGTTGACGGGGGGCGTGCAGGCCCGCTATTGAACGGCGCAAGCCATGTGGCTGGCGCAATGGCAGAGCCGCCATGCCACGGGCGACTGGATCGTGCTGCGGCAGGCCGGCGATTGGGCGGCCCGGGTGGCCTGGTTCCAGCGCCACGACGACGCCCAGGACGGCCAGGCGGCGATACGGGCTGCCCGGCAAGGCAATGCCGGCGCCTTCGTTTTGCAGGCCACGCTGCTGGCGGTCAACACCGCGTTGAGAAAACCCATGCACCGGCCGATTGCCGAGCCAGGGCGCAAGCGGCGCTCGGTGGTGGCGGCGGCGGCGCACGGCCACTGCAACGCCGGGCCCTGAAACGGCGTGCGTGTACAAGCCTTTCGCTCGCAGGTGACCAAGCCGTGGCATGGCAGGCTGTGCCGCCGCAGTCAAGCCAGACACATGAGTTAGAAGCGCATGCACAGAACGGTTGCTCACTGGTTGCCAGCCCCACGCACCTGCCGCCCATGACATTCAGCGCGGCCTGTCGACAGTGTGCGCTGCACCGTCGGCAACGGGTTTGCGCTGTATCAAGCCGTCGTCGCGACACGGCGGTGCAAAGCACGCAAATGGCGCTTGCAGGTGCTTGCGGTGTCGGCGCCAGCGCAACCCGGCCGCGTGCGCTTTTGGCCCGGGACGCGTCGCTGCCCCGTCACGGGCCGTGCTACACTGCTGGGTGTCGCGGAGTGGTAGTTCAGTTGGTTAGAATACCGGCCTGTCACGCCGGGGGTCGCGGGTTCGAGTCCCGTCCACTCCGCCAATCATTTATTATTTGAAATCAATAATTTAGGCACTTTTTGTGCCTATTTTTTTGTGCATTTCACCCCTAAATCCGTGGCCTGTGAGCGGGCCGGTGGTTCGCTGTTTCTTCCTGCGGAAGCCCTCGGCGGCATCGATGGGAAGCTGCTGAAATCTGCACCTTTTTTGCGTCTCGCTGGCGCAAAATTTTGCCGGTATTCGCGCAGCCCATGCAGGTGAAATAGCGCAAGCTGTCTGGGCGCGCATGGTGCCCACCCGCTCTGGGGCAAGCGGCGTTCTCGCCGGCAGTCACACCTCGATCCCTGTGTCAGACTCGTTGCCATGACCACGAGTGACCTGCCCTACAACCGCTCCCTCGCTGGCCTGGAGTCGCTGCTCACCGGCGTCCAGCGCCCTGGCGATTTCTGCATGCACGGCGCGCTGGCCTTGCCGATGCCCATGGTCCAGGTGGACGGGGTCGGATCGCTGTCGTTTCCGCTCTTGGAGGCGCAGGCCGCCGCACTGATCGCGGCCGCCGTACGGGCGCCCTTCGGGCGCGGTGAGCAGACCGTGCTCAACACGTCGGTGCGCCGGGTCTGGCAGATCGACGCAGCGCGAGTGCGCCTGGGTGGCAAGCACTGGGCGCAGTCGCTGCGCCGGGTGCTCACGGACACGGCGCACGGACTGGGTTGTGGGGACGCGGACATTCGGGCCGAACTGTACAAACTGCTGGTCTACGACCCGGGCGGATTCTTCCTGCCCCACCGCGACAGCGAAAAGGCGCCCGGCATGTTTGGCACCTTGCTGATCCAGCTGCCGTCGCCGCATTTGGGCGGCGAGCTGCGTATCCGCCACGGCAGTCGCGAGGCGCGCATCGATTTGTCGGCCACCGATAGCTCTGAACTCGGCTTCGCAGCGTTCTATGCCGATTGCGAGCACGAGGTGCGGCCGGTGGAGGCCGGGCACCGGCTCTGTCTGGTATTCAACCTGCTGCGCGCTTGCGCCGGTGACGGTCCGCCCGACGGCGCGCCGAGCTACGACGCCGAGGTTGCGCAAGCGGCACGGCTGATCGGCGCGGCCTTTGCAGCCGATGGTGCCCCTCGCAAGCTGGTCTGGCTGCTGGCGCACCAGTACAGCCTGGCTGACCTGGGTTTCGAGGCCCTCAAGGGCGTCGATGCCGCAGTGGTCGGCGTCTTGCGCAGGGCGGCTGATGCGGCGGCTTGCGATGTGCATCTGGCGGTGTTGCACATCGAGGAGTCTGGGCCGGCAGAGGCCCACTACGCGCCGAGTCGGGGACGCCGCTATCGCGACGACTTCGATGGCGACGGCGACATCGATGCTGCGGCAGTGGCTTACGAGGTCGTCGAAGTGTCGGACACCGCCCGCTATATCGACCACTGGATTGCTGCCGATGGCCAGGGTCGCGCATTCGGCAGGCTGCCGCTGGCAGACGGCGAGTTGCTGCCCGCAGGCGCGCTGGACGACGAGCCGCCCGACGAGGATCGCTTGCTGGAGGCCACCGGCAACGAGGGCGTCAGCTTCGAGCGCGCTTACCGGCGCGCCGCGCTGATCCTGTGGCCGCTGGCGCGGCAGGTCGATGTGCTGCTGCAAGCCGGGGTCGGCTCGGCGTTGGCGGCGCTGGAGGTCCTGATCGCGGCCGACGGTGCAAGCGCCGGCGCGCTGGAAATGGCCGAGCGCGTCGTGGCCCATTGGTCGCTGCTGAGCCGCCCGCGCCACGCCGCCGGGCGTGAGGGGCCGCAGCGGGTTGGCATGCTGCGCTTGCTGGCCCGCTTCGGTGCCACGGCGGCGAGCGAACGTTTCATGCACGACGTGCTGGTCGCCGACTACGACGGCAGTGAAAACGCCGCGCTCACCGATGCGGCACCGGTGGTGCTGGCCGCGACATCCTTTGAAACGTTGCTGGGCGCGCTGACTGAGGCCGCGTTCCTGCGCCGTCCGCGCGCGCTGTGCGAGTTGCTGTTCCTGCTGGCGGCGGCGGATTTGTCCCAGACCCGCCCGGACCACGGCATGGCACTGCGTCGCTTTGCCGAGGCACTGGTCGATGCATTGCCAGGGCTCGCCGCTCGGCCGGCACGTCGCGCGTTCGACGAGGGGTTGTCGCAAGACGAAATCGCGGCCGACGCCGAGAGCTGCCATCGCCTGCTGAGCGTGCTGGACCGGCTGCTGATCGATCCACAGCGTGCCTCGGCGGTGTCCGCCATGATCGCGCAACCGCAAGTCTTCGACCCGGGGCGAGTGCTCGTGCCAGCGCTGCAGTCGCTGTGCACAGCCGGTGATGGCGGTATCGCCGGCCATGCGCAGCGGCTGCGGCTGTGGCGCCATTGCTGCACCTTCTTGCTTGCGCGCAGCGAATTCCCGCCGCCCGTGCCGCCCGACTGGACCCAGCCGGTCGCGTTGTCGTGCCGCTGCGAGGATTGCCTGGCCTTGCAGACCTTTGCCCTCGACCCCCGGCTGCGCGAACAGCGTTTTCGGGTTCGCCAGGACAGGCGCGAGCATTTGCAACGCCAGATCGAGCAACACGGGCTGGACATTCACCATGTCACCGAGCGCAGCGGGTCTCCGCAGACGCTGGTGTGCCGCAAGACCCGCGAGAGCTACCGGCGTCAGTGCCGCCAGCACGCCGAAGATGTCGCGGCCGTGCGCGCGCTGCAAGCACTGGGCGGGGTGGCCCTGGCTGCGGAGTGCGCCAGGCTTGCTGCGGCCGCAGTGCGCGAGCCGCAGGCGGCGGAAGGCTGACCCTTGACCTGTGCGGCGCGGCTGGCGATCGGGTCGCACCGCCCGCATCGGTGTCAGCGGCGACGCCTCGGCAGCCAGGCATTGACTCGGGCTGCCTGGCCCATGTGACCGGCGATGCGGCCGGGGCGACGGGCCAGAAGATCATCCGTGAGGTTGTGGCCGGCGAGCGCGACGCGCAAGTGCGGGTTGCCCACCACGATGGGCGCATCCAGGCCAGCGACAAGCAGATGCCAAGCGCTTGCTGGGCAGTTGGCGGGCCGAGCCTCTGCTTGCACGCAAGCCGGTGCTGGTGGCAGAACCCCTGGCGCGCTGGCGCTACGACGCGCAGTGCAGGCCCGCCCGTACCGGTTGAACGGTCGCAACACGTCCGTCAAGGCGCACCGCTTGCTTGAACCGCTTCCCGTGCTGTGCTGATTTGCCAACACCGCCATTTGCCAGGCGCTTGGGTGACGGGCCGCTCAACGGCACCCCCCGGCGGATGTGGCCTGGCCGTGACCCGTTGCGCCAGGCGTTGCCCCATCCGCTGGCCTCACACCGCTGTGGCCGCCAATCCGTTCTCGAAGTGCGTGCGCATCAGCCGCGCCGCTTGCGCGCCGTCGCGCGCCGCGATGGCGGCCATCACCGCGCGGTGCTCGGTCAGTGAGTCGGCCAGCCGGCCTTGCTTGAACAGCGACAAATGCCGGTTCAGCTTCATCACTTTGCGCAGGTCCAGCACGATCTGCGCGCGCCAGCGGTTGCCGGCCAGCGCCAGCAGGCGCAGGTGAAATTGCTCGTTGACGGCAAAAAAAGCGTCTCGCTGCTGCACTTGCTGCTCCAGCCGGTCGTGCAGGGCCTGCAACTCGTCAATCTGTGCCGGGCTGGCGTGCGTGGCCACCTGGCTGGCGGCATCGGATTCAAGCAAGGCCATCAGGTGGTAGACCTGGGCCACGTCGGTGGCCGACATCTCGGTGACATAGGCCCCGCGCCGCAGCTTCATCGTCACCAGGCCCTCGGCCGCCAGCACCTTCAGCGCCTCACGCAGCGGCGTGCGGCTGGTGCCGTATTCGATGGCAATTTTTTGCTCATCGATCCAACCGCCCGGCTCCAGCTCGCGATTGAAGATTTGCTGGCGCAGCCGCTCGGCCACATCCAGGTACAGCGCGCGGGCATGCTGCAGAGGGCGCGGGGTGAGCAGGGCGGTGTCGGGCAAGGGCATGGGCACTGAACGGGCGTCTGGACGCGAAAGGCCGAAAGAAAGCGCCGCTGTCAGCTTGGCGTAGTTTTTGAATTCATAATTATGCGGACGGTATCATGCGCAACAAGATGCCGATGGCCGGCCTGCCTCAGCGCAAACCCTGCCACGCCCCAGCCCGAGGACCGCCCATGTCGCAAACGTTTGAGTCACCCCCGCTCGTCACCGCACCGGCGGCCCCGCCTGCCGGCCCGGCCGGCGCCAGATTTGCCCCCGCCACGCTGGATCAGTGGGCCCGAGCGGCCGCCAAATCAGCGCCCGGCGGCGACGTGGCCGCACTGAGCTGGGTGACGCCCGAGGGCCTGACCCTCAAGCCGCTGTACACCGCCGCCGACACCGCTGGCCTGCCGTACACCGACACGCTGCCGGGCTTTGAGCCCTTCATCCGCGGCCCGCAGGCCACGATGTATGCGGTGCGGCCGTGGACGATCCGCCAGTACGCCGGGTTCTCCAGCGCCGAAGAGAGCAACGCCTTCTACCGCAAGGCATTGGCCGCTGGCGGCCAGGGCGTCAGCGTGGCGTTTGACCTGGCCACCCACCGCGGCTATGACAGCGACCACCCGCGCGTGACGGGTGATGTGGGCAAGGCCGGGGTGGCCATCGACTCGGTCGAGGACATGAAGATTCTGTTTGACCAGATTCCACTCGGCACCGTCAGCGTGTCGATGACGATGAACGGCGCGGTGTTGCCGGTGCTGGCGGGTTATGTGGTGGCGGCGGAGGAGCAAGGTGTTGCGCAAGACCAGCTGTCGGGCACCATCCAGAACGACATCCTCAAAGAATTCATGGTGCGCAACACCTATATCTACGGCCCCGAGCCCAGCATGCGCATCATTGGCGACATTATTGAATACACCGCGTTGCACATGCCCAGGTTCAACTCGATCAGTATCTCGGGTTACCACATGCAAGAGGCCGGCGCCAACCAGGCGCTGGAATTGGCCTTTACCCTGGCCGACGGCAAGGAGTATGTCAAAACCGCGCTGGCCAAAGGCCTGGATGTGGATGGTTTTGCCGGCCGGTTGAGTTTCTTCTGGGCCATCGGCATGAATTTCTATTTAGAGATTGCCAAGCTGCGCGCCGCCCGCCTGCTGTGGTGCCGCATCATGAAGGGCTTTGACGCGAAGATCCCAAAAAGCCTGATGTTGCGCACCCACTGCCAGACCTCGGGCTGGAGCCTGACCGAGCAAGACCCGTACAACAACGTGGTGCGCACCACGGTTGAGGCCATGGCGGCGGTGTTTGGCGGCACACAAAGCCTGCACACCAACAGTTTCGATGAGGCCATCGCGCTGCCCACCGAGTTTTCATCCCGCATTGCCCGCAATACCCAGCTCATCATCCAGGAAGAAACCCATATCACCAGTGTGGTCGATCCCTGGGCCGGCAGTTACATGATGGAAAAACTGACCCAGGACATGGCCGATGCGGCCTGGGCCATCATCGAAGAAGTCGAATCGATGGGCGGCATGACCAAAGCGGTGGATTCAGGCTGGGCCAAATTGAAGATCGAGGCCAGCGCGGCTGAAAAACAGGCCCGCATCGACAGCGGACGTGACGTGATCGTCGGCGTCAACAAATACAAGCTCAAAACCCAGGACGCGGTGGACATCCGCGAGATCGACAACGTCTCGGTGCGCGATGGCCAGATCGCCCGGTTGGGCCGCATCAAGGCCAGCCGCGACAGCGCGGCGGTGCAGCAGGCACTGGCCGCGCTGACCGACGCCGCGCACTCGGGCCAGGGCAACCTGCTGGCCTTGACGATCCACGCCATGCGCCAGCGCGCCACGGTGGGCGAGGTGAGTGACGCACTCGAAACCGTCTACGGCCGCCACCGCGCCGACATCCAGAAGGTGACGGGCGTCTACGCCGCCGCCTACGACTCGGCCGAAGGCTGGGACAAACTCAAAGCCGAAATCGCCGCCTTTGCCGACGCCGAAGGCCGCCGCCCGCGCGTGATGATTGCCAAGCTGGGCCAGGACGGCCATGACCGTGGCGCCAAAGTGGTGGCCACCGCGTTTGCCGACCTGGGCTTTGACGTGGACATGGGCCCGCTGTTCCAGACGCCTGAAGAATGCGCCCGCCAGGCGATTGAAAACGATGTACACGCGGTGGGCATCAGCACCCTGGCCGCTGGCCACAAAACCCTGGTGCCGGCCATCATCGCGGCGCTCAAGGCGCAAGGCGCCGGCGACATCATCGTGTTTGTCGGCGGTGTGATCCCGCAGCAGGACTACGGCTTTTTGTACGACGCGGGCGTGAAGGGCATTTACGGCCCGGGCACACCGATACCGGTCAGCGCCAAGCATGTGCTGGAGCAGATCCGCGCGGCGCAGGCGGCGCAGGCAGCACAGTCGGCGTGACGGCCGACCGCCACCGGCCCGTACCCGCACCCGCACCCGCACCCGCGCGCCAAGCCCGCCCCTGACATGACCGTCAACACGGCCCCCGGCACACCCCAGCTGGCCCTGGCGCCCGCCACCGAGGACGACTTCGAGGCCTTGTTCTCGCTGCGCATGGTGGCCATGCAGGACAGCCTGCAGCGCCTGGGCCGGTTTGACCCCCAGCGCGCCCGTGAGCGGCTGGGCCGCGCGTTTGAGCCCGCGCACACCCGCCACATCCTGCTGGCGGGTGAATCGGTGGGGTTTGTGGTGCTGCTCCCCATGCCTGACCACCTGGTGCTGGACCAGTTGCACATCGCCCCGCAGGCCCAGCGCCAGGGTGTGGGTAGCTGGGTGATGGCGCAAGTGCTGGACGAGGCCGACCGCCAAGGCCTGCCGGTGCGGGTGCTGGCCCTCAAACTGAGCGACGCCAACCCGTTTTACCGCCGCCACGGCTTCGAGTTGCAGCATGAAACCGAATGGGACTTGCACTACCTGCGGCCCTTGAAAGGGTTGAAAGTTGACTGATCCCGGCGTGGCAGATAGCGCGCAAACGCCGCAGGCGCAGTTGCGTGCCGCCACCGCAGCCGATGCTGTGGCCGACGCTGACCACCAACTGGCCGCAGCAGTCACCGGGCCGGCCGGCGCCGCCCAGCGCCGTGCCGTGGCCAAGGCCATCACGCTGCTGGAATCAACCCGGCCTGACCACCGCAGCCGGGCCGATGTGCTGCTGGGCAGCCTGCTGCCGCAGGCCGGGGGTGCTTTCCGGCTGGGCATCAGTGGTGTGCCGGGTGTGGGCAAGAGCACCTTCATCGAGACCCTGGGCCTGTATCTGATTGCCCAAGGCCACCGGGTGGCGGTGCTGGCGGTCGACCCGTCATCGTCGCTGAGTGGTGGGTCCATCCTGGGGGACAAAACCCGCATGGAGCAGTTGTCGGTGCATGAGCAGGCCTTCATCCGCCCCAGCCCCAGCAGCGGCACGCTGGGCGGTGTGGCCGAGAAAACCCGTGAAGCCTTGCGGGTGTGTGAGGCCGCCGGCTACGGCGTGGTCATCATCGAGACCGTGGGTGTGGGCCAAAGCGAGATTGCCGTGGCCGGCATGACCGACATGTTTGTGCTGCTGCAACTGCCCAACGCCGGCGACGACCTGCAGGCCATCAAGAAGGGCGTGATGGAGCTGGCCGATCTGGTGGTGATCAACAAGGCCGACCTGGGCGAGGCGGCGGCCACCCGGGCGCGCGCGCAGATCAGCTCGTCGCTGCGCTTGATTGCCAGCACCGGGGCGCATGC
>JAYVLI010000157.1:0-20326 GCA_043759535.1 Betaproteobacteria bacterium
TCGGTCTCGCCCTGGGCCAGCAGGCGGCGCAGCGTGGCCCGTGCGGGCGACGGCGCGCCGTTGAAAAAATCAATCCAGACGCCGGAATCAACGACCAGCATGGCGGCGTTTCGGTTTGGGCTCAGCGGCCAGCAACTCAGTGGCCGACCCGCTGCCGGTGTGCAGCGTCTGGGCTGGTTGGTCCTGGCTGCAGGCAACGGCGGCAGCAGCCGCAGGGGCATCAAGGCCGGCAGCATCATGGTCACCCCCAACATCACCATCACCATCCCAGCGCAGCTTGCCTTCCCAGCGCAGCACCTCGCGGTAGGCGGCTTGGCGGGCCACCAGTTTCAGGCCGGCCTCCACCGCGTCTTTTTTTGTCTTGAACGGCCCGGCGCGCATGGCGGCGTCCAGCACAGCGTCGTCAATGTCGATGTTGGTGCGCACTATGTGTATCCTGTGTGTTGATTTTAATAATCATACACATATCGAGTGGCGGCGTGGCGTCTTGCAGCGGCGCAGGGTCGGGGGCTCATGGCGATGGTGCAGGCGCAGCGGCCAACTGGTTTAGCCGAGAGGTGCGCTGCGCAGCGTCGGCCTGCCAGACCACAGTGTGGTTGACCGCATACAGCGCGCAGGCCAGGCCCTTGGCGCTGCAGTGCGCAAAGCCGGCGACCACCGGGTCGGGCTGGCCGGTCACAAAACGCCAGCCGTCGCGGCCAGCGATGAAAAACGCCTTGGGCTGGGGCAGGCCCAGGTCGTGGGCGTGACGCGGCCGGCCGGCCTCGTTGACAAACGGCACCGTGTTGAAGGCGGGCAGGCCGACCACTGCGGGCCGCAGGGGCTGGCCTTGCTGCTGTTTGCTGCGCAACTCGGCCAGGGTGTCTTCCAGCCGCAAAAACCGCTCTGCGGTGCCGGGGTGGGTTTTGCTGTGGCTGTCGGCAATGCTGGCCGGGTGGTGCGCGGCCATGCGGCGCCAGACGGCCGGCGCCTCGGCCACGTCCACCCCGGCGGCGGCGGCCAGGTACAGGCCCAGGTCGCAGATCTGGTGGGGGGTGACGGATGTCTCCACCACCGCAGCTGCATGCATCCAGCGCAGCAGCAAGGGCTCACGGCGGTGCGCCAGCGCATGCACACGCTGCTCAAACCAGCCCGCTGTGGCGGCGTCGGCCGGTGGTGCCTCACCATTGAGCGCCAGCAGCGCATCACCCGGCAGCACCCCGGCGCGCTGCAGCGGGGTGCCGTCCAGCACCTGGTCAAACGCCAGACCATCGGTCAGGCCGGCGGCAGCGGCGGCGGGGCGCAGGTCATCCGCCACCTGCTGGGCGCTGCGCGGTGACAGGCCCACCGCATGGCGCCGCCGCTCCACGCAATCAGGTGAGCCCACACGCAGCAGCGGGTAGCCCACCCGCTCAATGCGCTGCTGCTGGCCCAGCACCAGTTGCAGCGCCAGCACACGCTGGCGCCGGGCTTCAGCGTCCAGCGCCTGGGCAGTTGCCACGGCGGGCTGGGCCAGCGCGGCGGCGCTGGCGGCCAGCAGCATGCCCTGCAGTGCGCTGCGCACCAGGCGCTTGCCTTTGGCCAGGCCGGCCGCTTGTTTGTTCACCATGTCGCACTGCCTCCTACATCCTGAACACACCGAACCGCGTCTCCGGTATCGGCGCGTTCAGCGCCGCACTCAAGCCCAGGGCCAGCACGCGGCGGGTGTCAGCGGGGTCGATCACACCGTCGTCCCACAGCCTGGCGCTGGCAAAGTAGGGGTGGCCCTGCACCTCGTACTGGGCGCGGATGGGGGCTTTGAAGGCTTCTTCCTCCTCTGCCGCCCACTGCCCGCCCTTGCCCTCGATGCCGTCGCGCTTGACCGTTGCCAGCACGCTGGCGGCTTGGTCACCACCCATCACGCTGATGCGGGCGTTGGGCCACATCCACAAAAAGCGCGGGCTGTAGGCGCGGCCGCACATGCCGTAGTTGCCGGCGCCAAAACTGCCGCCGATGATCACCGTGAACTTGGGGACGGCTGCGCAAGCCACCGCCGTGACCATCTTGGCGCCAGCCCGGGCAATGCCGTCGTTTTCGTATTTGCGGCCGACCATAAAACCGGTGATGTTCTGCAAGAACACCAGCGGGATCTTGCGCTGGCAGCACAGCTCAATAAAGTGCGCGCCCTTGTTGGCGCTCTCGGCAAACAGGATGCCGTTGTTGGCCACGATGCCCACCGGCATGCCGTCAACATGCGCAAAGCCGCACACCAGGGTGGCGCCATAGCGCGCCTTGAACTCGTCAAACACGCTGTCGTCCACCACGCGGGCGATCACCTCACGCACATCAAAGGGTTTACGGGTGTCGGTGGGGATCACGCCGTGCAGCTCAGCCGGCGCATAACGTGGCGGCTTGGCGGCCTGCACCAGCAGCGGTTGCGGTTTGATGCGGTTGAGCCGCACCACCGCGCCACGCGCCAGCGCCAGCGCATGCAGGTCGTTGTCGGCCAGGTGGTCGGCCACGCCTGAAAGCCGCGTATGCACATCGCCACCGCCCAGATCCTCAGCCGTGACCACCTCACCGATGGCGGCTTTGACCAGCGGCGGCCCGCCCAAAAAAATGGTGCCCTGGTTTTTGACGATGATGGTTTCGTCACTCATGGCCGGCACGTAAGCGCCGCCTGCGGTGCAACTGCCCATCACCACCGCGATCTGCGGAATACCGGCAGCACTCAAGTGGGCCTGGTTGTAGAAGATGCGGCCAAAGTGGTCGCGGTCGGGGAACACCTCATCCTGGTTGGGCAGGTTGGCGCCGCCGCTGTCCACCAGGTAGATGCAAGGCAGGTGGTTTTGCGCCGCAATCTCTTGCGCACGCAGGTGTTTTTTGACGGTGAGCGGGTAGTAGGTGCCGCCCTTCACCGTGGCGTCGTTGCAGACGATCAAACAGTCGATGCCAGCCACCCGGCCGATGCCGGCAATCAGCCCGGCGCAGGGCGCGGCGTCTTGCGTGCCACCGTTGCCGTCTTTCTCGGGGTACAGGCCCAGCGCGGCCAGCGGTGCGATCTCCAGAAACGGTGTGTCCGGGTCCAGCAGGCGCTCCACCCGCTCACGTGGCAGCAGCTTGCCGCGGCCCAGGTGCTTGGCGCGTGCGGCAGCGCCACCACCTTCGGCAATCTGCGCCAGCTTGGCGTTCAGGTCGGCCACCAGCAGTTGCATGGCCGCTGCATTGGCGCGGAAGGCCTCAGCACGGGGGTTGAGCTTGCTTTGCAGATGGGCCATGCGGTCTTTCAGTGCCAGGCGGCGGCTTGGGGCAAGGGGTGGATCGGACCAACGCACCAGCCTAACCGAGGCAGGGACCACCACCGATTATTGGTTGACCTTCACGTCAATTGGCGACCAAGCCACCAGCCCCACCAGCATCGCCTTAGGGGTGCCCGCCGCAACCGGCAGGCTGTTGCGCAATGGTCGCCATCACAATGGCTGGCGCACAAAGGGCATATTCACGGTATGGCGGCAGATCGCATCGTTTCATTCACGGCGGGTGACGGCCGGGGCCTGAACCTGGTCCATGTGCAAGGCCCCAACAGGCCCACACGCGGGCCGGTGCTGCTGGTGCATGGCGCGGGCGTGCGGGCCAATATCTTCCGCCCGCCGGTGGCCTTGAGTTTTGTGGACGCGCTGCTGGCCGCCGGTTTTGATGTGTGGCTGGAAAACTGGCGCGCCAGCATTGACCTGCCGCCCTGCGCCTGGACGCTGGACCAGGCCGCCCTGCATGACCACCCGGCCGCCGTGGCCACCGTGTTGCGCCACACCGGTGCCCGCACGCTCAAGGCGGTGGTGCATTGCCAGGGGTCCACCAGCTTCACCATGGCCGCCGTGGCCGGGCTGCTGCCGCAGGTGGAGGTGATCGTCAGCAACGCGGTGTCGCTGCATCCGCAGGTGTGCGCGGCTTCACGCCTCAAATCACGTTTTGCCGTGCCGGTGGTCGGTTGGTTGACCGATCACCTCAACCCGCAGTGGGGCCAGGGCCAGGGCGCCGGGGCTGACGAACCGGCTGCGCGCTTTTTGCGCCTGCTGGTCAAAACCACCCACCATGAATGCGACAACGGCGTCTGCCGTTTTGCCAGCTTCACCTACGGCACCGGCTTCCCGGTGCTGTGGCGGCATGAGCACCTGACGGACGCGGTGCATGATTGGATCAAGGCCGAATTTGGCGCCGTGCCCATGACGTTTTTCCGCCAGATGGCGCGCTGCCTGGCCGCCGGCCACCTGGTGGCACTGGACAACCTGCCTGGCCTGCCGGCCGATTACGCTGCCACCCCGCCCAAGACCGATGCCCGCATCACCTTTGTGGCTGGCCGGCGCAACAATTGCTTCGAATGGCAAGGCCAGCAAACCAGCTTCGACTGGTTCAACCGGCACCAGCCCGGCCGCCACAAGCTGCACCTGTTTGACGACTACGGCCACCTCGATGTGTTCATTGGCCAACACGCCGCACGCGACACCTTTCCGGCCATGCTGGCCGCGCTGCACTGACCTGCTGCTGGCCAATCCACCACCCCGCCACCACCCCGCCACCACCCCGCCCGTCACACGCACACCACCCAAGGAGCCCCCGCCATGACCGCCACGCTCAACAGCCCCCACACCGGCATCCATTTCAAGGAGACCATGACAGGCGGCTTCACCCTGGGCGCCACCGATCCCGAGGTGGGCGCGCGCGGCGAGCACCAACTGGCGATGCACGCTACCGTGGACATCCCCGACATCGACGCCTTTGTGGCCGACGCCCAGCACCACGCCGGCCTGTCGGGCACCATTGATTTCGCGCCGATGGGCATTGGCATGATGGCCGACACCGGTGTGTTTGGCCTGTTCAGCCCCAGTGGTGACCCGGCCCTGACCTACATGGTCTACGAGTTGGGCTTTGCCCACGGTGGCCAGCGCTGGTATCTGGCGGGCAAAAAACATGTGCAGGTGGGCAGCCCGCTGCGCTTGTGGGGCGAGACCACCACCCTGTTCACCACCCTGCACCAGGGCACCGACGCCACCGGCCCGATTGCCGGCGCCGGTGTGCTGGCGCTGGGCGTGGTGGACTTGTTCAAACTGATGGGCACGCTGGAGACCACCCAGAGCAGCGGTGCCGAGTCATCCATTCGCGCATCGGCCAGCGCGGTGGCCGGCTTTTTCGGCTTTTTTGCCAAAGAGCTGACCCGCACCTACATCACCCACCGGCCGCAGCGCTGAACAGGTGCTGACACCATGAGCACACTTGATTTCGACGCCATCATCATCGGCAGCGGTTTTGGCGGCGCCGTGTCCGCCTGCCGCCTGGCCGAAGCCGGCATGACCGTGCTGGTGCTGGAGCGTGGCCGGCGCTGGACACCCGACACCTACCCGCGTGAGCCGGGGGACGCGTGGTTGTGGAACCAGGACCAGCCGGAGCACTTCAACGGCTGGGCCGACCTGCGCACGTTTTCTGACATGTGGGTGGCCGCCGGTGCCGGGGTGGGCGGTGGCTCGTTGATCTACGCCAATGTGTCGGTGGAGGCGCAGCCCCGGGTGTTTGATGCCAAGTGGCCCACCGGCATCGACCACCCCACCCTCAAGCCCTACTACGACAAGGTGGGCCATATGCTGGGTGTGCAACTGCTGCCCGACAACCAGCTCACTGCCCGCTACAAGCTGATGCAGGAAGGCGCTGAGAAATGCGGCTGGGGCGACCGTTTTCACAAAGTGCCGCTGGCGGTCAGCTTTGATCCTGACTTTGACCCTGAGCGTGCCCCGGCGCGGGCCGACAGCCACAGCAAACCCTTCACCAACATCCACGGCGTGCTGCAAGGCACCTGCGTGCATTGCGGCAATTGCGACATTGGCTGCCAGGTCAGGGCCAAAAACACACTGGACCTGAACTACCTGGCAGTGGCCGAGCGGCACGGCGCACACATCCGCCCGCTGCACCTGGTGACCAGGCTGGCACCCTTGTCGGGTGACGCCACCGGCAGCAGCGGCTGGACCGTGTCTTTCGACCAGTTGAAAGACGGCCAACGCCTGCCCGGCAGTGCCACCGCCAAGCGGGTGATCCTGGCGGCGGGCTCGATCGGCAGCACCGAGCTGCTGCTGCGCTGCCGCGATGAGCACCGCACGCTGCCCAGCCTGTCACCCCGGCTGGGCAAAGGCTGGGCCTTCAACGGTGATTTTGTGACGCCCACGTTTTACAAAAACCGCAAGGTGTCGCCGTCACACGGGCCCACCATCTCCAGCGCGATTGACCTGCTGGACGGCACTTACAAAAACCAGGCGCTGTTCATTGAGGACGGTGGGGTGCCCAACCTGGCCGCTGATTTCATCCGTGAGCGGCTCAAGGCCCTGCCCGGCGGCAAGCTCAAGCAACTCTGGGCCGGCCTGGGTGGGCACGCAAACGTGCAAGACCCGCTGGCCGACATGATGCCGTGGTTTGGCCAGGCGGTGGACGCCGCCGACGGTGAGCTGTACCTGGGCCGGCTGTGGTACGCGCCCTGGCGCCGCAGCCTCAAGATGCACTGGGATTACCGCGCCAGTGAGGCCACCGTCAACGCGATGGTGGAGGTCCATCAAAAGCTGTCCGCCGCCACCGGCGGCACACCGTTTGTGCCGCCCACCTGGACGCTGGCCCACAACCTGATCACGCCGCACCCGCTGGGCGGCTGCAACATGGCCGACAGCATCGACAAGGGTGTCGTGAACAGCCACGGCCAGGTGTTTGGCCAGACGGGGCTGTATGTGCTGGACGGCGCCATCCTGCCGCGCGCCATCGGGCTCAACCCATCGCGCACCATCGCTGCGCTGGCCGAGCGGGGCGCCGAACGCCTTGTGGCCACGGCCTGAGCCAACAATGTTTTTTCTCGTCTACGTCAGCGCCGCCGTCACCTGGTTTTCAGACACCGAATTGCAAGCCTTGCTGCGCAACTGCAGGCTGCACAACCAGCAGGCCGGCATCACCGGCATGCTGCTTTACAAAGACGGCAACTTCATGCAGGCGCTGGAGGGTGATGAGCCCACCGTGCGTGCCTTGCTACAGCGCATTGCGGCTGATTTGCGCCACCGCGGCATGGTCACGCTCGACAGCGGCCACACGCCTGAGCGCCAGTTTCTTGGCTGGCACATGGGTTTTGCCAACATCAACACACCGGCCGACGGCAACAGCCTGCCCGAGGGCTACAGCGCCTTCATGGACCTGCCGTTGACTGACGCCTGCTTCAGCCAAGCGCCAGGTCATTGCTGGCAGTTGCTGCGGCTGTTCCGCCAGCTCGACTGATGCCGCTGGCAGCGTGAGACCGGGTCAGTCCGGTCGCTGCCAGACCACCCCGTCCTCATTCAAGATCGCGTCCAGCGGCACGTCGTGCGGCTCGGCTTTCAGCCATGGGATAAAGCCGTGCGCATAGCCCACCCCCACGGTGTAGGGCTTGGGCGTGATGGCAGCCAGAGTGCGGTCATAAAACCCGCCGCCGTAGCCCAGCCGGGTGCCATCAGGCCCGTAGCCCACGCAGGGCACCAGCAGCAGCGCGGGCTCAAACTGTGCGGTGTCTTTTGGCTTGGGGATGCCAAACGCGTCTTCTTCCATCGGGCAGCCGGGGTACCACACATGAAAGCGCAACTGCTTGGTGCTGCGGTCAATCACCGGCAGGCCGATGCGGCGTTTGTCATCTGCCTCGCTCCAGCGGTACAGCGCCGGCAAAGCATCAAATTCGCCCTTGATCGGCCAATAAGCACCCACCGTGGCCTCTTGGCGGCCCACCAGCCAAACCCGCAGCACCTGCTGCAAATGCACCGCGCGCTGGTGCCGGTCCAGCATGGCCAGCCGCTCGGCCTGCAGTTGCTTGCGCAACTGGCCCTTGTCCTGGGACGGCTCAAAACTCAGGTTGTAGGTGGAGGCGCTCATGCCTTGGATTGTCAGCCACACGCCCACGGTACGGGTGGGCGGCGTGGCAAAACGCTGGGCTCAGCACGGCGCCAGTTGGCCACGCGGGCGGTGGCCCGGTGCGGCGGGCTGGTTGGCCGGTTGGCTGGCCGGTTGATTGGCGGTTGAGGCCACGGGCCGGCTGGCGGGCACAACGGCAACCGGCGCCGGCACGGCAACCGCCTCACCCGCCGCCCAGCCCAGACGGGCGGGCTTGCCGGCGCGCCAGGGCTCAACCAGCACCTGCTCACCCCGGCCCAGGTGCAGCCGGTCGCCGCTGGCCAGCACATGGTCAGTGAAGTCGCCGTTGCGGGTGATCCAGACCTGGCCACTGTCCACCGTCAGCCAGCCAGCGCAGCGTGCCTGCAGCCGCAGCACACCGCCCAAATACACCTGGCGGCGCACACCGTCGAGAGACTGCAAGGCGCTGGATTGATGCTGCATGTTCATGGTGTGCTCCTGGAGGGTGGGCCGGCCAAGCGCGCTGCAAATTGGTGTTGCGCTGGGCGGATGCCCAAATCATCGGCGCCAACAGGCTTGTGATCCAATGCGGCCGATGCCATCTATTGATGTGAAATCAACATGAATCAAGCCAGCCGCCGCCCCTTGTCGCTGGACGGCCTGCGCGCGTTTGAGGCGGTGGCGCGGCGTTTGTCGTTCAGCGCGGCGGCCGATGAGCTGTTTGTCACCCAGCCCGCCATCAGCCGGCGGATCAAGGCGCTGGAGCTGGAGCTGGGCACAAGCTTGTTCATCCGCGGCACTCGGCGGGTGGAGATCACCGCCGCCGGCCAGGCACTGCGCCAGGCGGTGCTGCCGGCGCTGGACGGCATTGACCGCGCGGTGCGCCAGCTGCGCACGGTGCAGGGGCGGCGCCATGTCAACCTGTCCACCTTTGCCAGCTTCACCACGCTGTGGTTGATGCCGCGGCTGGCCGGCTTTCAGCAGCAACACCCCGACATCGACATCCGCATCACCGCCACCGACGTGCTGGCCAGCATGGACGACCCCGAGCTGGACCTGGTGCTGCGCTACGACTTTGCCAACAACGCGCCGCCAGACGCCGAACTGATGTTTGGCGAGGTGCTGACCCCCGTGGCCAGCCCCTGGCTGGTGCAACAAGCCGCCAGCGGCCAGGCACCACCGCTGGCCAGCCCGGCCGACCTGGCTGGCCACGCCTTGCTGGAAGAAGACGACCACCGGCCCAGCGCCAGCACCCTGAGCTGGCGGCGCTGGCTGCGCGCCAACGGCCAGCCGGCGCTGGAGCCACGCCGCTGGACCTACCTCAACTACACCCACCAGCAGGTGCAGGGCGCGCTGGCCGGCCAGGGCGTGGCGCTGGCCCGGCTGGCGCTGGTGCATGAGCAGGTGGCGCGCGGTGAGCTGGTGGAGCCTTTTGGCCCCAGCGGCCGGCTGCCCGGGCCCGCCGCCTACTGGCTGCTGCCGTTGCCGGGGGCCAGGCTGCGGCCCGAGCTGCGCGCTTTCATCGCCTGGGTGCGGGGTGAAGCGGCGGTGACCCGCATGGCCTTGGGCGGGCCGGGCGCTTGAGGGACCGGGGGTACACCAGCCTCGCATGCGCCAGCTTGGCATGCGCCAAGCACATCGCCGCCATACCCAATCCGCAGGCCGGTGCTGCCCCGCCGGGCTCTAGCATGCGCAGCGTTCAGCCTGCACACCTCAACCCGACAACAGGACACGCACCATGCTGCAACTCGCCATCGGCAACAAAAACTACTCGTCCTGGTCCATGCGGCCGTGGGTGCTGCTGCGCCATTTCGACATCCCGTTCCAGGAGCTGATGCTGGGTTTTGACGGCGGTTTTGGCCCAGCCTCACCGTTCAAGCAAGCGGTGGCCAAGCTGTCACCGGTGGCCAAGGTGCCGGTGCTCACCCACGGCAGCGGGCCGGACGCGCTGGTGGTGTGGGACACGCTGGCCATTGCCGAATATCTGGCCGAGTACGCGGCTGAAAATTTCCCGGAGCACGCATTGTGGCCACGTCACCAAGCCGCCCGCGCCCGTGCCCGCAGCCTGTGCGCCGAGATGCACAGCGGGTTTTCCGCCGTGCGCAGCGCCTGCCCAATGAACATCGAGGCCAGCTTGCCCGCCGTGGGCGCCCAAGTGCTGGCCCAGCAACCCGCCGTGGCCGCTGACCTGGCCCGCCTGGTGGCCATGTGGCAAAGCGCGCTGGCGGCCAGCAACGGGCCGTTTTTGTTTGGCGGCTTTGGCATTGCCGACGCCTACTTTGCGCCGGTCTGTGCCCGCCTGCGCACCTACGCCTTGCCGCTGCCGGCCGATATCGCCGCCTACGTTGATCGGGTATTCAACAGCCCCGGCGTGGCTGCCTGGGTGCAGGGTGCGCTGGCCGAGCAACACTACCTGGACTTTGAAGAGCCGTACCGCAAAAGCCGCTGAGCGTCAGCAAAGTCCGCTGCGCCGCAGGCCCAGCCGCACCCACGGGCGCGCCCCCACAAACGCTGCGTTACAGTGGATTGACGGGTTTTCCCTGCGCCCTGCCCCGGGGCGCACACCCGCCGCTCCCTCTGCGATGACCGGCCTGCCACCCTCCATTCGATCTCTCGCCCTCATCGGCGCCGTCAGCCTCAGCGCATTGTTCAGCGCTGGCCTGCCCAATGTGGCGCTGGCCCAATCCAGCAGCGCCAGCCGCCTGGACACCACCGTGGTGGACGCCCGCGACGCCGCCCGCCGGCGGGATCGCAATCGCTTGGCTGGTGCCCGCGCCGCGCTGCAAGCCGGCAACCACCCGCTGCTGCTCTGGGTGGAGTATTGGGATTTGAGCAGCCGCCTGGCCGAGACGCAGACGGAAGAAGTGGAGGCGTTCTACGCCCGCTGGCCTGGCACATATGTGGAAGACCGGCTGCGCAACGACTGGCTGCTGGAGCTGGGCAGACGCCGCGACTGGCCAGCGCTGGCACGCGACTACCCACGCTTCCGCATGAATGACGACCGCGAGGTGACCTGCTGGTGGTTGTTCACTGAACATCTGGCCGGGCGTGATGTGCAGGCTGCCGCACGCAGCGCCTGGCTGGCGCAAAAAGACAGCGACGACGGCTGCAACCTGCTGGCCACCGCCATGGTGGATGCCAAACGTTTTGGGCCGGACGAGGTGTGGCGCAAAGCCCGCCTGTCGCTGGAGCTGCAACGCCCGGGTGCGGCCAAGTCTGCTGTCGGCCTGCTGGGCAATAACGCCGCACGTGACGGGGCTGAAGCCATCGACAACCCCGCGCGCTTTTTGCGCCGCTCGATGGCGCCCGGCCGCCAGGCGCAAGAGCTGCGGCTGCTGGCCATCCTGCGCCTGGCCCAGGCCGAGCCCGAGGCCGCCGCCGCCGCGCTGGACAACGACAGCATCAACCTCAGCGCCAACTTGGCCGCCTGGGGCTGGGCCTATCTGGGCCGCCAATCCGCGTTCAAACTGCAGGCGGACGCGGCAGGCCAGTACCAGCGTGCGTTGGCTCTGCTGCGTGGTGATGAGGCGCGCCAGCCCGGCTGGTCCGATGACACCCTGGCCTGGGGCGTGCGCGCCACGCTGCGCACTGCCGCAACCGCCCAGCGCTGGCCGCAAGTGCAGCGCCTGGTGGACGCGATGAGCGCCACCGAGCAGCGTGATCCCGCCTGGGTCTACTGGAAGGCCCGCGCCCTGCAAGCCCAGGCCCAGGCGCTGGTGACCAAAGACGGGCATGAAGGCACTGAGAGTGAAGCCCAGCGCAGTGAGGCCCGCCGGCTGCTGGATTCCTTGTCCGGCACCCTGGGCTTTTACGCTCTGCTGGCCCACGAAGACCAGCGCCGCCCACCCGCCCTGCCGCCCAGCCCCGCAGCACTGACCGCGCCCGAGCGTGAGGCCGCCGCCGCCCACCCCGGCCTCAACCGCGCCCTGCTGCTGGTGGACTTGGGCCTGCGCGACGAAGCGCGCCGCGAGTGGAACTTCAGCCTGCGTGGCATGGCCGACCGCGAACTGCTGGCCGCCGCCCGCCTGGCCTGTGACCGCAGTGACTGGCAGCTCTGCATCAACACCGCAGAGCGCACCCGCAGCGACATCGATACCAGCCTGCGCTACCCCATGCCGTTTGCGGCTGAAATCACCCAGGCCGCCAATGCCGCCGGGCTGGACCCGGCGCTGGTGTTTGGCCTGATCCGGCAAGAGACCCGTTTCATGCCGCAGCTCAAGTCCAGCGTGGGCGCCAGCGGCCTGATGCAGGTGATGCCGGCCACGGCCAAAGTGGTGGCCAAAAAAATCGGCCTCGACTGGAGCCGGCCCGAGCTGATCAGTGACCCGCTGACCAACCTGAAACTGGGCACCGCCTACCTGCGCATGGTGCTGGATGACCTGGGTGGCTCCCAAGCCATGGCCGCTGCGGCCTACAACGCCGGCCCGGGCCGGCCGCGCCGCTGGCGTGAGGGCCCATTGATGGAAACCGCCGCCTGGGCCGAAAACATCCCGTTCAACGAGACCCGCGATTACGTCAAAAAAGTGCTGTCCAACGCGGCCATTTACAGCACCCTGATCGACAGCAAAAAACCGCCTGCACTGCGCCCCCGCCTGGGCGCCGGCATCGGCCCACGTGACGCGGGCGCACCCGCAGTGGCCGATTTGCCTTGACGGCGCTGGCCGCCGGCCAGCCCGCACCACACCGAGACCCCATGCAAAAAATCGTCATCACCGGTGGCACCGGCTTTGTGGGCCGCAACATCATCAAGCGGCTGGTGGAGCGCGATACGTCCACCCGGCTGGTGGTGCCCACCCGGCGCCGCGCCAATGGCAGCGCGCTGCAAATCCTGCCCACGGTGGACCTGCTGCCCTGCGATGTGCATGACCCGGCCGCACTGGCTGCCGTGATGGCCGGTGCCGATGCGCTGGTGCATCTGGTGGCCATCCTGCACGGCACGCCAGCGGACTTTGAACGCGTGCATGTGCAACTGCCGCGCCACCTGGCTGCCGCCTGCGTGGCGGCGGGCGTGCGGCGGGTGGTGCATGTCAGCGCGCTGGGGGTGGGGGCCCAGGCACCGTCGGCCTACCTGCGCAGCAAAGCGGCCGGTGAGGCGGTGTGGCAGCAGGCCGCCACGCAGCATGGGCTGGCCGTCACGCTGCTGCGGCCATCGGTCATCTTTGGTGCCGAGGACCAGTTCACCAACCTGTTTGCATCGCTGCAGCGCCTGTTCCCGGTGCTGCCGCTGGCCGGCGCAGCAGCCCAGTTTCAACCCGTGTGGGTTGGCGATGTGGCACAGGCCGTGGTGCAGGTGCTGGCCCAGCCACACGGCCCCGGCCCGGTGATCGAATGCGCCGGCCCCGAGGTGTTGACGCTCAAGCAAATCGTGCAGCAGGTGGGTGCTTTGGCCGGTTGCCAGCGGCCGGTGATCGCCCTGCCCGAGGCGCTGGGCCTGCTGCAAGCCGCCGCCATGGGCCTGCTGCCGGGCACACCGCTGATGTCGCGTGACAACGTGTTGTCGATGCGGGTGCCCAACGTGGCCAGCGGCACGCTGCCTGGCCTGCAGGCGCTGGGCATCACGCCCGCCGCGCTAGACACCCTGCGTGGCCACTTTGACCCGGCCGATCCCCGCCGGCGCCGTTGAACCTGGCGCGCCGACCATGAAAACCTACACCGTGGGCGGCGCGGTGCGCGACCGGCTGCTGGGCCTGCCCGTGCATGACCTCGACTGGGTGGTGGTGGGCAGCACGCCCGAGGCCATGGTGGCGGCCGGCTACACCCCGGTGGGGCGTGACTTTCCGGTGTTTTTGCATCCGCAGACCAAAGCCGAATACGCGCTGGCCCGCACCGAGCGCAAATCCGGCCGCGGTTACCAGGGCTTTACCGTCTACGCCGCACCCGAGGTGACGCTGGAAGACGATTTGGCACGGCGTGACCTGACCATCAACGCCATCGCCCAAGACCCGGACAGCGGCGTGTTGACCGACCCGTTCCACGGCCAGCGTGACCTGCACGACAAAGTGCTGCGCCATGTCGGCCCGGCGTTTGTGGACGACCCGGTGCGGCTGCTGCGGCTGGCCAGGCTGGCGGCGCGCTTCCCTGATTTTTCAGTCGCGCCTGAAACTGACACCCTGCTGGCCCAGATGGTGACCGATGGCGAAGTGGACGCCCTGGTGCCCGAGCGGGTGTGGCAAGAGCTGTCACGCGGGCTGATGGAGGCGCGGCCCGACCGCATGCTGCAGGTGCTGCGTGATTGCGGCGCGCTGGCCCGGCTGCTGCCCGAGGTGGACCGGCTCTGGGGCGTGCCACAACCCGCGTTGCACCATCCTGAAATTGACGCCGGCGCCCACCTGCTGCTGGTGCTGCAAATGGCGGCACAGCTACAAACTCCGTTGGCCGTGCGTTACGCCTGCTTGTGCCATGACCTGGGCAAAGGCACCACGCCACCGGAAGACTGGCCACGCCACATCGCCCACGAAGCCCGCAGCGCCAAGCTGGCCGCCAAGGTCAGCAGCCGCTGGCGTGTGCCCACCGACTGCCGCGAACTGGCCGACCTGACCGCCCGCGAGCACGGCAACATCCACCGCAGCCGCATGCTGGACGCCGCTGCCACCGTGCGCTTGCTGGACCGCTGCGACGCCTGGCGCCGGCCAGACCGGTTTGCCGGCCTGCTGCTGGCCTGTGAATGTGATGCCCGTGGCCGGCTGGGCCTGCAAGACAGCGCGTACCCGCAGCGCCCCCGCCTGCTGGCCGCACTGGCCCAGGCCCGCAGTGTGGACACCACCGCATTGGCCGCAGCCGCCGCCGCAAAAGGCCAAACCGGGCCGGCCATCGGCCAGGCCATCCACACAGCGCGGGTGTTGGCGTTGCAGGGTGCGGCAGGCCAGGCACCCGATTGATTCAAAACCAGTGCACCGCCCAGTTCACCAAAAAACTCAGCAGCAAACTGGTGGCCAGCGGCAGGTAAATCTCGCGGCCCAGCAGGTGCCAGGTGAAGTCCCCCGGCAGCCGGCCCAGCCCCAGTTTTTGCAGCCAGGGTCGCAGGCCACCCATCAGGATCAGCAGCACAAAGAACAGCACCAGCCAGCGCATGTGGTGAGTGACAGGCTGTGGGTGACAGACGGTGGCTTACAGCCTGTGCGTGCGGTCACCGTGGGCAAAGCCCAGCGGGTCCAGCACCACATTGCGGGCCAGCGCAATCACCTTGAACAACTCACCCATTTCATGCTCGTTGATCAGGCGCTGGGCCATGCTGCGCTGGGCCAGGCTGGCAGCTTCCAGCAGCGGCACCAGGCCGCAGTTCAACAAAAAACGGGCTTGTGAGGTGTAGCCGATCACGCTGAGCCCGGCGTCTTGCGCGGCCAACGCAATGCCGGTGAAGTTGATGTGGGCGGTGATGTCTTTCAGGCCCACATGCACCAGCGGATTGGCATCGGCCTGGTGGGCGCGGTGGCACATCAGCGTGCCGCCCAGGCGCTGCGGCAGGTAAAACTCGGCTTCAGGGAAACCGTAGTCGATGAACAGCGCCACACCGCGCCGCAGCATGCCGGCCAGGGTGGTGATGAAGGCTTCGGCTTGGGGGTGGATTTCGACGACGGTGCCGGGCAAAAACGCTGAAAGCGCAGCGGCGTCCAGCGGCGGCCGCAGCGGGGTTGGCCGGTCGGCCCAGGCAAAGATCTCACTATCCAGCGCCACACCGCGCTCCAGCCAGGTGTTGCCGTCAAAGTGCAGCAGTTGCACCGGCATCGCGTCCAGCACCTCGTTGCCCAGCACCACGCCGTCAAACACCTCGGGCAGGTGGTCCAGCCAGCGCACCCGCGCGCCAAAGCGGGCCAGCAGCGCTTGTTGGCGCGCGCGCAGCGTGCCGGACACATCCACGATGGCGTAATCGGTGACCGGCACACCGGCCGCGTCCAGCGCGTCCAGCAAACCTGCGGCCAGCGCACCGGACCCAGCGCCAAATTCCAGCACCTGGGTGCTGTCAGACGCGGCAAGCGCCTGCGCCACCTGGGTGGCCAGGGCGCGGGCAAACAGCGGCGACAGCTCAGGCGCGGTCACAAAATCACTGCCCGAGCCCGGCATGGCGCCAAATTTGCGGCTGCTGTTGGCGTAATAACCCAGGCCGGGTTGGTACAGCGCCAGCGCCATGAAGCGGTCAAACGGCAACCAGCCACCGGCGCTGCTGATCTGGTCCGCGATACCCTGCTGCAGCGCGCTGTTGGATGCGCTGGCTAAACTGGCGGGTTCGCCCGGGGCGCAGGCAGATTTGTCTGGAATCCGGGACATTGCGGCATTGTAGAAACCATGGTTGC
Source organism: Betaproteobacteria bacterium (assembly GCA_043759535.1). Classification (GTDB taxonomy): domain Bacteria; phylum Pseudomonadota; class Gammaproteobacteria; order Burkholderiales; family Burkholderiaceae_C; genus Pseudaquabacterium. The sequence continues at coordinate 16,149 of JAYVLI010000157.1, forward strand.
TCCCTCTTTCCCCCCTGCTGCTGCGCCAAGGCCGGTGGCGCTGGTCACCGGCGCGGCACGCCGCATTGGCCGCAGCATCACGCTGCACCTGGCCCAGCACGGCTGGGATGTGGCGCTGCACTGCCGGGCGGCCTCAATGGCCGATGCACAAGACACCGCGACCGAAGCCCGCGCCTGCGGTGCCCGCGCCCAGGTGCTGGCCGCTACTCTGGACGACGACGCCGCGTGCGCCGCGCTGGTGCCAGCCGCCGTGGCGGCGATGGGCCGGTTGGACGCGGTGGTCAACAACGCATCGCTGTTTGAGTACGACAGCGTGGCCAGCTTCAACACCACCACGATGGGCCGCCACTGGCGCAGCAATACCGCGCCGGCGGTGATCCTGGCGCGCGCGCTGCACACCCATCTGCTGGCACGCAATTCACCTGGCTGTGTGGTCAACCTGCTGGACCAGAAGCTGGCCAACCCCAACCCCGATTATTTTTCGTACACCCTGTCCAAAGCCGCGCTGGCCGAGGCCACCGTCATGTTGGCCCAGGCGCTGGCGCCACTGCTGCGGGTGTGCGCGGTGTCGCCCGGTGTCACGCTGCTCTCAGGCCCCATGGACGAAGCCGAATTTGCCGCCGCCCACCGGCTGACGCCGCTGCACCGCTCGTCCACCCCCAGCGACATTGCCCACGCGGTGCGCTTTCTGCTTGAATCCCCAGCCATCACCGGCCACACCCTGCTGGTGGACGGTGGTCAGCACCTGCTGGGCCAGCCGCGGGATGTGCTGTTTCTTGCGCAACAGGCGCTGGCCCAGCCCACATCACAAGGCAACTGACATGCAAAGCCTGCTCACCAACCCCAGCCTGATGGACTGCCGACGGCTGTTTTTGCGCGACTACGAGGTCTGGATCAACATTGGCGTGCATGACTTCGAGAAGAAGGGCGAGCAGCGCGTCAAGATCAATGTAGATCTTTACGTGCCGCTGGCCCTGTCCACCCCCACGCTGGACCAACTGGACGAGGTGCTGGACTACGACTTCATCCGCCGCAGCATTGCCGAGCGTGTGGCCCTGGGCCACATCCACCTGCAAGAGACCCTGGCTGATGACATCCTGCAACGGATGCTGGCCCACCCCAAGGTGCGCGCCGCACGGGTGGCCACTGAAAAACCCGATGTCTACCCCGACTGCGACGCGGTGGGCTGCGAGGTGTTTGGCATGAAGGCGCCGGTGTGAACTCCCGCAGCACCGACCCGGCGGCCGCAGACAGCCCGCCACCCGAAGACAGCAAGGCCCGCAAGCAGGCGTTTGAGGCCAACAAGCTCAGCAAAAAACTGCACCGCCAGGTGGGCCAGGCCATCGTCGACTTCAACATGATCGAAGAAGGCGACAAGGTGATGGTCTGCCTGTCCGGCGGCAAGGACAGCTATGCCATGCTGGACGTGTTGCTGGGCCTGCAGCAGCGTGCGCCCATCAACTTCTCGCTGATCGCCGTCAACCTGGACCAGAAGCAGCCTGGCTTTCCCGCGCACGTGCTGCCGGATTACCTCACGGCGCGTGGTGTGCCCTTCCACATCGAAAGTCAGGACACCTACAGCATCGTCACCAAGCTGGTGCCGGCGGGCAAAACCATGTGCAGCCTGTGCTCGCGGCTGCGGCGCGGCATCTTGTACCGGGTGGCGGGTGAGCTGGGCGCCACCAAGATTGCGCTGGGCCACCACCGCGACGACATGGTGGTCACCCTGCTGCTGAACATGTTTTTTGGCAGCCGGATGAAGGGCATGCCGCCCAAGCTGGTCAGTGATGACGGCCGCCACACGGTGATCCGCCCGCTGGCCTATGTGGCCGAGGTTGACTTGGTGCGCTGGGCCGAGCACCGCCAGTTCCCCATCATCCCCTGCACCCTGTGCGGCAGCCAGGACAACCTGCAGCGGGTGCAGCTCAAGAAAATGATCAACGACTGGGAACGCCAATACCCCGGTCGGGTCGAAAACATGGCCACGGCCATGGGCAACATCAGCCTGTCGCACCTGATGGACCGCAAGCTGTTCCCGTTCACCACCCTGGCGCCGACAGGCCAGCCCGATGTGGCCGGTGACAAGGCGTTTGACGATGATGAGGAGCCGTGTGCTGCGCCAACCGCAAGCAGCCCGCAAGCTGCACTGCCCATGCTGTGGCAACACAAGCCGTGACCGGGCCTCACCAGCCCCGCGTTTGAGCCCTTGAGAGGACACGCCATGCAACGCCGCACCCTGCTCCCCACCCTGGCGGCCATCGCCGCGCTGGCCCTGGCTGGCGGCTGTGCATCCCTGCAGCAGCTGTCGGCCGAGGTCAGCACGTTTGGTGATTGGCCGGCCGGCCGCAGCGGTGGCAGTTATGCGTTTGACCGCCTGCCCTCACAACAGGCCCAGGCCACTGAGGCCCAACAGCTAGAAGACGCGGCCATGCCGGCACTGGCCCGCGCAGGCTTCACACCGGTGGCAGCCGGCAGCGCACCCGACGTGCTGGTGCAGGTGGGCGCCCGGGTCAGCCGGGCCGACCGCTCACCTTGGGACGACCCGCTGTGGTGGGGTGGCGGTGGCGGTTGGGGCGTAGGCCATTGGCGCCACGGCCCCTGGCGCGGCGCAGGCTGGGGCGGTATCGGCTGGAGCGGCAGCATCCGGGTCGACAGCCCCCGGTTTGAGCGCGAGGTGGCGCTGCTGATCCGTGACCGTGCCACCGGCAAACCGCTGTTTGAGGCCCGTGCCAGCAGCGAGGGCTACCAGCGCCGCGCCGACGCGCTGCTGCAGCCGCTGTACGCCGCCGCGCTGGCCGAGTTTCCCCGTACCGGCTTGCCAGCGCACCAGGTCACCGTGCCGCTACGGGCTCAGTGAGCTTTGGCGGCTGGCTTGGCGTCTGTCTTGGTCTCTGCCTTGTTGTCGGCCGCCGCCTCATCCGCCTCACCATCGCCGGGCGCTGACGGCGGTTTGCGGGGTGGTTTTGGCGGCTCGGGTTTGATCACCGGCACCACTGGCTCCAGCTTGTTCTCGCGCATGTATTCGCTCATCTCGCGCCAGCCGGCGTACATGGCCGATTTGTCGGCTTTTTTGTTCAGCGTGTAGCAGTCTTCAATCGCCCGGCCGGCATGGCGGCAGGCACCGCCGATGGCCTTGCCGTCTGACTCTTTTTTGGCGGAGGTGGTGGCGGCAGACTCAATGCCCAACTGGTCACAGCCGGCCAGCAGCCCGCCCAAGGCGAGCAGCAACACAGAGGCGATCGGGCGGCGCATGCCAGGGGTATCGGCCGCCGCAGGGTGGGACTTGAGCGCCGCAGCCGCCCGCAAGCGCAGCCCCGCCCACAGCTTTAGCGCCCCGGCGCCATCGCCAGCAGCCGCGCCACCCGCTCCTCAGTGGCCGGGTGGGTGGAGAACAAGCCGCGCAGCCCACCCGCAGACAGCGGGTTCATGATCATCATTTGCGCGGTTTCGGGGTGGCGCTCGGCGGTTTCCAGCGGCAGGCCCTGGGCCAGGCGGTGGATTTTTTCCAGCGCGGATGCCAACGCCTGCGGGTCGCCTGAGATCTCGGCGCCGCCCCGGTCGGCTTCAAATTCACGCGCCCGGCTGATCGCCATCTGGATCAGGCTGGCGGCCAGCGGCGCCAGGATGGCCACCAAGATGCCGGCAAACGGATTGCTGGGCCGGCCGTCACTGCCACGGCCGCTGAACAACATGCCAAAGTTGGCCAGCATGCCGATGGCACCGGCCATGGTGGCGCTGATGGTGGACAGCAGGATGTCGCGGTGTTTGACATGCGCCAGCTCATGCGCCATGACGCCGCGCAACTCACGCGCGCTCAAACTGCGCACGATGCCGGTGGTGGCGGCCACCGCCGCATGCTCGGGGTTGCGGCCGGTGGCAAACGCATTGGGCGCGTCTTCGTCGATCAGGTAGACCTTGGGCATGGGGATGTTGGCGCGCTGCGCCAGCTCACGCACCATGGCCACAAACTGCGGTGCGGTGCTGTCGTCCACCTCGCGAGCCTTGTACATCTTCAACACAATCTTGTCGCTGAACCAGTAGCTGAAAAAGTTCATGCCAATGGCCACCAGCAGCGCCAGCAGCATGCCGGTCTGGCCACCCAGATAGCGGCCAAGCAGCATGAACAAGGCGGTGATGGCCGCCATCAGGATGGCGGTCTTCATCAGGTTGAACATGGT
>JAYVLI010000158.1:0-9597 GCA_043759535.1 Betaproteobacteria bacterium
CGGCCCAACAAGCTGGTCAGCTACAAGGTGGTGGCCATGGTGATGGCCAGTGCGCAGCGGCTGGGGGTCAACAAGATCGGGCTGGTGGGCAACGAACAGTTCTTGAATTGAGCCGGACATGATGAAGTTTTCGTCCATCGCCGCCGCCAGCTTGCTGGCCGGTGTTCTCGGTTTTGGCAGCACCGCGCAGGCGCAGTCATTGCGGCCTGAGGTGGGCAAACCGCTGCAGCAGGCGTATGACTTGATCAAAGCCGGCAAGGGCAAAGAGGCCTTGGCCAAGGTGCGCGAGGCCGACGGCGCCGCCAACAAGACCGCCGCAGAGACCCTGCAGATTGAGCGCATGCGCGCCGCTGCGGCCCAGCGCGCAGGCGACAGCGGCACCGCCATCCAGGCGCTGGAGTCGCTGTACGGCAAAGTCTCGGGCGCTGAGCAAGGCCAGATCGCCGAGCAAATTGCGTCCGCCTACGCAACGACCAAAGACAACGCCAAAGCCAGCCAGTGGGTGCAAAAAGCGCAGGCTGCGGGCAATGGCAGTGCGTCACTGCGGCAGTTGCAAGCCTACTTGCAAGGCGCCAGCGGAGACTACGGCGCCATCGCCAAAGAGGCCGCCGCCGCCATCAGCGCGGCCGAGCAAGCCGGCCGGCGGCCTGAAGAGGGTGACCTGCTGCGCCTGGCCGATGCGCAGTCCCGCACCGGCAACACGGCGGGCCAGGCGGCCACGCTGGAAAAGCTGCTGTTCACCCATCCCAAAAAAGACTACTGGGCCATCTACCTGGCCAGGCTGCCGCGCAAGAGTGGTTTTTCTGACCGCTTTGCGCTGGATGTGATGCGGCTGAAATTGGCCACCGGCTCATTGACCAAAACCGATGAGTTCATGGAGATGAGCCAGTTGGCGCTGCAGGCTGGCTTGGCAACCGAGGGCAAGGCCATCGTCGACAAGGGCTTTGCAGCAGGTGTGCTGGGCACTGGTGCAGAAGCCGGCCGCCACCAGCGCCTGCGTGACCTGGCCAACAAGCAAGAGGCCGAGGGCAAAGCGGCCATCGACCAACGCGCCACTGCTGCTGCCAACAACAAAGACGGCAACGAGCTGGTGCAGATTGGCTACGCCTACGCCAGCATGGGCCAGGCCGACAAAGGCATCACGCTGATCGAACAAGGCATTGCCAAAGGCGGCCTGAAGCGACCAGAAGACGCCAAACTGCGCCTGGGTCTGGCCATGCTGCAAACCGGCAAGAGCAAGGCCAAAGCCGTGCAGGTGCTGCGCAGTGTGCAGGGCGCCGATGGTGCGGCCGACCTGGGCAAGCTGTGGGCGCTGCAGGCCAATTCACAAGGCTGATCGGCACGGCCCGCATCACCGGCAACCACACCACAAGCTGGGCAGGGTTGATCCCCTGCCCTTTTTTTGTTCTCACTGCGTTGACCACTCACCATGGCCCTGTCCTACCTTCAATCCCTGGCTGATGGTGTGCATGTCATCGACACTGGTTTTCACCGGCCGCTGTTTGACGCGGCTTACCTGCTGGTGGAGCACGGCCGCGCCGCCTTCATCGACACCGGCACCAACTTTGCGGTGCCACGCCTGCTGGCCGTGCTGGACGAGCTGGGCCTGCCGCGCGATGCGGTGGATTACGTGATCCCCACCCATGTGCATCTCGACCATGCCGGCGGCGCCGGGCTGTTGATGCAGGCGCTGCCCAAGGCCACCCTGCTGGTGCATACACGTGGTGCGCGCCACATGGTGGACCCGCAGGCGCTGTACCAGGGTGCGCTGGCGGTGTATGGCCAGGCCGAGATGGACCGTGCTTACGGCACGCTGGTGCCGGTGCCGGTGAACCGCGTGCAAGCGACAGCCGACATGCAGACCATCCTGCTGGCCGGCCGGCCGCTGCTGGTGATGGACACGCCCGGCCATGCGCGCCACCACCACTGCCTGTGGGATGCGCGCACCCAAGGCTGGTTCACCGGCGACACCTTTGGCCTGAGCTACCGTGAGCATGACACCGCTACCGGCGCCTGGGTGATGCCCACGTCCACCCCGGTGCAGTTTGAGCCGGAGGCGCTGAAGGCGTCCATCCAGCGCCTGCTGGCGCAGCAGCCGCTGTGCATGTACCTCACCCACTATGGCCGGGTGGGTGTGGGCAACGGCGACGTGCAACGCCTTGCCGGCCTGCTGCTGGAACAGATCGATGCGATGGTGGCGATGGCGCTGGGCCTGCGCAGCGCGCCGGACCGCCACAACGCCCTGCATGCCGGCTTGAGCGCACTGTGTTCCAGCCGCCTGCAGCAACACGGCGTGGTGGATGTATCCGCCGCGCTGGATGGCCTGGCGCTGGACATTGAGCTGAATGCTCAAGGCTTGGGTATCTGGCTGGACCGCGAGACGCGCTGAGCCGATTCACCCCTCGCCGGCGGGCCAGGCAGCACCTCGGGCACACTGCCGCCGGCCTAACTGACAACTGAGGACTCACCATGCGTTTGTTGCACACCATGCTGCGGGTTGGCAACCTGCAACGCGCGATTGATTTCTACACCCAGGTGCTGGGCATGGATTTGCTGCGCACCACCCACCGGCCCGAGCAGCATTACGACCTGGCGTTTGTGGGCTATGGCGGCAACCCGGGCCAGGCCGAGATCGAGTTGACCTACAACCACGGCGTGGACCACTACGACCTGGGCGCGGGTTACGGCCATGTGGCCATCGGCGTGGCCGATGTAGCGGCCACGTGCAATGCGCTGCGCAGCCGCGCCGCCGCACTGGGCGGCGCCATCACCCGTGAGCCCGGCCCGGTGAAGGGTGGCAACACGGTCATCGCGTTCATCACCGACCCGGACGGCTACAAGATCGAGCTGATCGAGCGCCGCGAGGCTTGAGCGGCCTGCGCCATCGGGGCTGGCGGCAGCACGCTGCCAGCGTCACGTCCGCAACATCAGGCCCGCAGCGCCTGCGCCTCACGCGCCAGCCGGGTGATGCGGGCCCAGTCGCCCGCTGCCACCGCGTCCGCCGGCGTCAACCACGAGCCACCGCAGACCTTGACATTGGGCAGCGCCAGAAACTGCGGCGTGGTGTCCAGGCTGATGCCACCGGTGGGGCAGAACACGATGTCGGGGAAAGGCCCGCCCAGCGCTTTGAGCATGGCCAGCCCACCGGCCTGCACGGCCGGGAAAAACTTGAGGAATTCCAGGCCATCGGCGCTGGCCGCCATCACCTCACTGGCGGTGGCCACACCGGGCAGCAGCGGCAGGCCGATGCGCCGGCAGGCCGCGCCCACATCGGCCGTGTAGCCCGGGCTGACGGCAAAGCGGCTGCCCGCGTCCAGCGCGGCCTGGGCGTCGGCCGCGTTGCGGATGGTGCCGGCGCCCACCATGGCCTCGGGCAAGGCTTTGGCGATGGCCTCAATGCACTGCAGCGCCACGGGGGTGCGCAGCGTCACCTCCAGCACTTTGACGCCCCCGGCCAGCAGCGCTTCGGCCAACGGCACGGCGTCTTGCACACGTTGCAGCACGATCACCGGGATCACGGGGCCGTGGCTGGCCAGGCTGAGGGTGTTGATCATCGAAGTCTTTGTTGGAAAAAATGGGCGGGTTGCCGCCGACTGCCAGCCTGTCACAGCCAGGTGACGGCGCCTTCTTCGGCGCTGCGCACGTTGCGCCGCATGCCGCCAAACAGCGCACGGCCCAGGCCGCCGGCGTTGTCCTCGGCCTGCTCGGGCTGCAGTGCGGCGGGGGTGCGGGCGGCCCAGACCAGCTCATCCACCAGCACCATCAGCGTGCCGGCTACCGCGTCGAGGCGGATCACATCACCGTCCTGCACGCGGGCCAGCGGGCCGCCGGCCAGCGCCTCGGGGCTGACATGGATGGCCGCCGGCACTTTGCCGGACGCACCACTCATACGGCCGTCAGTGACCAGCGCCACCCGGTGGCCCTGGCCCTGCAGCACGGCCAGCGGCGGGGTCAGTTTGTGCAGCTCGGGCATGCCGTTGGCCTGCGGGCCCTGGAAACGCACCACCGCCACCACATCACCCGTCAACTCGCCGGCCTTGAAGGCTCGCAACAAGCCTTCCTGGCTGTCAAACACCCGCGCCGGCGCTTCGATCACATGGCGGTCATCGGGCACGGCAGACACCTTGATCACGGACCGGCCCAGGTTGCCCAGCAGCAGCTTCAAGCCGCCGGTGGCCGAGAACGGCGCGGTGGCTGGGCGCAGGATGCTGTCGTCGCCCGACGCGGCGGGCGTGTCGGCCCAGGCCAGGGTGGGCTGTTGTTGAGTTTCAACCTGCACCATCTGCGGCAGCCGGCCATAAGCCGCCATGCCGCCCTGGGCCACCGTCAGCACATCGCCGTGCAGGTATCCCGCGTCCAGCAACTCACGCAGCACATAACCCGTGCCACCAGCGGCCTGGAACTGATTCACATCCGCCGCGCCGTTGGGATACACCCGCGCCAGCAACGGCACCACGGCGGACAGGTCAGCAAAGTCGGTCCAGTCGATGTGCATGCCGGCGGCACGCGCCACCGCCACCCAGTGGATCAGGTGGTTGGTGGACCCGCCGGTGGCCAGCAGGGCCACCATGGCGTTGACGATCACCCGCTCGTCCACCAGTTGGCCGATGGGGGTGTAGCGGGCGCGCCGGGTGATGCCCAGCAAGGTGCGCACCGATTCGCGCGTCAGCGCCTCCCGCAGGCCGTCATGCGGATGCACAAAGGCCGCGCCGGGCACATGCAGGCCCATCGCCTCCAGCAGCATCTGGTTGCTGTTGGCGGTGCCGTAAAACGTGCAGGTGCCGGCACCATGGTAGGCCGCTTGTTCGGCCTGCAGCAACTCAGCCCGGCCCACCAGGCCCTGGGCAAACTGCTCGCGCACCTTGGACTTGGCGCCGTTGGACAGCCCGGTGGACATCGGCCCCGCCGGTACAAATACGCACGGCAGATGGCCAAAATTGAGCGCGCCGATCAGCAGGCCGGGCACGATCTTGTCGCACACGCCCAGCAGCAGCGCGCCGTCAAACACATCATGGGTCAGCGCCACGGCGGTGGCCATGGCGATGGTGTCGCGCGAGAATAGCGACAGCTCCATGCCCGGCAGGCCCTGGGTGACGCCATCACACATGGCCGGCACGCCGCCTGCCACCTGCACCGTGGCGCCCTGGCGCATGGCTTCGTCACGGATCAGCGCGGGGTAGCCCTCATACGGCTGGTGGGCCGACAACATGTCGTTGTAGGCCGTGACCACCGCCAGGTTGGGCGCGCGCTCGGCCACCACCCGAAACCGCTGGTCACCCGGCATGGCCGCAAACGCATGCGCCACGTTGGCACAGCCCATGCGTTCAGCGCCCGGTGGCCGGTCTTGCAGGCGCTGCAGTTGGCGCAGGTAGGCGCCACGCTGGTGCGCGCTGCGCTCGACGATGCGCTGGGTCACTTCAACGATGGGGTTTTTCATGCACCGATCCGGTAACTCGATGGTCGATTATTAAGTAACCTGGTTACATCGTCAATGTCTTCTGATCTTTTCAAGCGATAGAGCCAAGCGCACTCTGGCATGCTCAAGCCAATGAACCCGCGCCCTGTTCGCGACACTGCCGCCATGCTGGACCAAGTGCGCCAGCAGTGGGGCGGCCAGTCTGACCTGTGGGTGTTTGGTTATGCCTCGCTCATCTGGCGGCCCGAGTTTGATGCCGCTGAGCACAGGCCTGCAGTGGTGCGCGGTTGGCACCGGGCGTTCCAGATGCAGTCCCGCGTCAACCGGGGCTCACCCGAGCAACCCGGGCTGGTCTATGCGCTGATCTCGGGTGGCATGTGCCGGGGCATGGTGTTCCGCATCCCGCGCCACCGTGCGGCCGACGAGCTGCCCCGCCTGTGGCAACGCGAAATGCCCAACGGGGTGTACGACCCACGCTGGCTGCGCTGCCAGACCAGCGGCGGCGAAGTGATGGCGCTGGCCTTCACCCTCAGCCGGCACAGCCCCAACTACACCGGCCGCATCGATGACAGCACGATGCTGCACATCCTGCGCCACGCCCAGGGCCGCTACGGCAGCACGCTGGACTACCTGGTGCGCACCGCGCAATCGCTGCACCAGCACCAGATGTGTGACCGCGAAAGTGCCCGTCTGTTGGCGTTGGCGCGCGGCCAGGGTTTGGTTTGAAGCAATCCGCCAGCGCGCCGCAGGTGAGCTCACCGCAGCGGGCTTAACCGGCGTGGTCGCGCACCGTGCTCAGGTCGGCCTCGGTGTCCACATCGATCAGCGCGCCCGGGTCGCCCAACTCCAGCCCCACTGACGGGTAACGCGCTGTGATGCGCCGTGCGCCCTCGTCACCGCGCAGTTGCACCAATTCAGAGAACAGCTCAGCCGCAAAACCCACCGGGTGGCCACGCCGGCCCAGGTGCTGGGCATACACCACCGGTGCATGGGCCAGGCCTGCGGCCACCGCCAGCAGGGTGGCGGGCCTGACCAGCGGCATGTCACCTGGCAGCACCAGCCAGCCCGCCGCCTGCGGCCGCGCTGCCACCCCCTGGGCAATGGAATAACCCATGCCCAGCGCGCTGGCACGGCCGGTGGCAGCACCAGCCACACTGCCCACCTCGGGCAACAACACAATGTCGCGCCGCGCCACCCAACGTGCAGCTTCAGCGGCCAAAGCCTCGGTGGTGACCACCACCACCGGCAATCGGCTTTGGATGGCGTTGGCGATCGTCTGGCCCAGCACAGTCTGGCCCAGCACGCTGGCGCCGCCCAGAGCCTGGGCCAGCTTGTGCCCGGTGCCGGCGAAGCGGCTACCTTTGCCCGCAGCCAGCACCACCACAACAGCTTGGGTTTTCATGATTTGATGCTCCACGCGCCTTCGGACTCCCCCCGGACGCTTGTGCCGTCAAGCATGGGGGTGGCCAGACCAGCTCAACAGTCGGAGCTCTACTTAAGGCCTATCACGTAAGGGTGACCCACCAAGCCATGGGCAGCGGGGCAGCAAGCCCGTCTGTCAAGTCCAGTCGAACCTGGCGGCATACTCTGAGGATGGACCACCGCATCGCAGATCTGCGCAAAAGCTACGAACGGGCCGAACTGGATGAATCTGCGGCAGCCAGCCTGCCGCAGGCGCAGTTCGAGGCCTGGTTGCAACAAGCCATCGCGGCCGAGCTGCCCGAGCCCAACGCGATGACGCTGGCCACCGTGGGCGCGGACGGCAGGCCGTCCACCCGCATCGTGCTGATCAAGGGCGTGGATGCACGTGGGTTGGTCTGGTACACCAATTTCAACAGTCGCAAAGGCCAGGAGCTGGCCGCCCGTCCGGTGGCGGCGCTGCAGTTTCACTGGGTGGAGTTGGAGCGGGTGGTGCGCATTGAGGGCACGGTGCAGCGGGTGGATGACGCCGAGGCTGACGCCTATTACGCCTCGCGGCCGCTGGATTCGCGCATCGGCGCATGGGCGTCACCCCAAAGCGAGGTGATTGCATCACGCACCGTGCTGGTCACCCAGGCGGCGCGTTATGCGGCGCAGTTTTTGTTGCAGCCGCCACGGCCACCGCACTGGGGCGGCTTCCGGCTGGTGCCAGACCGCTGGGAGTTTTGGCAAGGCCGCAAAAGCCGCCTGCATGACCGGCTGCGCTACCGGTTGGACGGCGGTGAAACCTGGATACGGGAGCGGCTGGCGCCCTAATGCAACCCGGCAGCGTGCGCCGGATTGGCGCGCGTCAGCCCCGCACCCGCTGCGCAAACGTCTTCTGGAACTTTTTGACCTTGGGCGCCACCACATAAGCGCAATAGCCCTCGCCGGGATGGTTGGCAAAGTAGTGCTGGTGGTAAGCCTCAGCTGGCCAGTAGTTGGCCTCGGCCGCCACCTCGGTGACCACTCCCCCCCCCAGCGCGCTGTTCAGCTCAGCCACCACTTGCCGCACCACCTCGGCCTGCTCGGGCCGGTGCCAGTACACCCCTGATCGGTACTGGGTGCCCACATCGTTGCCCTGGCGGTTGAGCGTGGTCGGGTCATGCACCACAAAAAAGATCTCCAACAGTTCACGCAGCTGGATTTGCGCCGGGTCAAAGCGCAACCGCACCACCTCGGCATGGCCGGTCTCACCGCTGCAGACCTGCGCGTAGCTGGGGTCTACCGTCTGGCCGTTGCAGTAGCCCGATTGCACGGACGTCACCCCCTGCACCAGCTCAAACACCGCCTCCACACACCAAAAACAACCACCGCCCAAGGTGATGATCTCGTCCGTCATGTTGCTGTCTCCCGGTTGATCTGCAGATTGTCGGGCAGCCCCCTCAATCGCGGGGCGCGCAGGGCCAAGGCAAGGCCCGGGGGGCACAATCTTTCGGCTGTCAGTTTCGGTGGTCTATTCGGCTGCCCCGCCCTCTGCTTCCACCACACCAAGCCTCTGTGAACGACACCTTCGTGGCCTTTGGTCTGCTGCAGTGGAAGCCCATCATCGGCGCACTGGTGCTGCCACCAACGCCCTGGCTGCTGCTGCTGCTGGTGGCCTGGCGCTTGCGCCGTCGGCTGTCCGGGGCGTTGCTGCTGGGCTTGGCCATCGCGGGCCTGTGGCTGTGCAGCTGTGAGGCCGTGGGCGCCTGGATGGAGCGCCGTCTGGCCACACCACCCGCGCTGACCGTGGCACAAGTGGCTGACCTGCGCCGCACCCTGGTGGGCCGCAACCCGGTGGTGCTGGTGCTGGGGGGTGGTGTGTTGGCGCTGGCGCCAGAGTACGCTGAGGCGCATCTGGCCGAGCGGTCGATGCAGCGCCTGCACTACGGCCTGTGGCTGGCGCGCCAGGTGCAGGCGCCGGTCATGGTGTCGGGTGGTGCCGGGCGCGAACACAACAGCAGGCCGGCCGAAGCCACAGTGGCGGGCCGCATTGCCAGCCGCGACTACGGCCGCCCGCTGAAATGGCTGGAAACTGGATCATCAGACACCCGGGAGAACGCCCGTTTGAGCCTGCGTCTGCTGGCCGCAGAAGGCATCACCGATGTGCTGCTGGTGACCCACGGCTGGCACATGCCGCGTGCGCTGCGGGCGTTTCAGCAAGAAGCCGCACGCACCGGCTTCCGGGCCCGCTTGATGGCTGCGCCGATGGGGCTGGCGCCGCCACAAACCCCGCTGCTGCAGCAATGGCTGCCGTCCAGCGACGGGCAACGCCGGGTCAATGATGCGCTGCACGAGATGGTCGGCTTGCTGGCGGGAGCTTGACGCCGACAGCGTCAAAACAAACCGCCGCCCCAAAAACGAAGCCCCCTCAAGCCTTGCAGCCGGAGGGGGCTGGCCACCCATCGGTGGCCGTCTGGAGATCCGGAGGTAGATAGTCCGGGGCCCCGTTTCGCGCAGAGACTGCGCGAGGTTTTGCGCCTTGCATGAAGGCAGGCAAAAGATACTGCAAGCTGCAGCGGCAGGCAAGCAAAACAGCGTTGCCATGGCAGCTTTCGACATGCCGCCCTCGCCCACCAGGCCCCGTCTGGCACGCATCACGGCCGCATCACCGCCTGGAACAGGTCTTCAACACGGCGTGTCACCTCGCCCGGCATGGTGATCACCCGGCCCCATTCACGCTGCGTTTCACCCGGCCATTTGTTGGTGGCGTCCAGCCCCATCTTGCCGCCCAGGCCGCT
>JAYVLI010000159.1:0-16938 GCA_043759535.1 Betaproteobacteria bacterium
GCCAATGCGTTTTTCTCCAAGGCCTCGGTCAGCATCAACGCCAGCCTGCTGAGTGTGGGCAATGCCAACCTGCTGATGGCGCATGGCACGGCCACCCAAAAGCAGGTGTTTGCGCTCAACACCTTCTCAGGCCGCTTCGCCGGCACCATGTGTTTGAGTGAGCCACAAGCCGGCTCCAGCTTGTCGGACGTGGCCACTCGCGCAGTGCAGGATGAGGCTGACTTTGCAGACGACCCGCTGGGCCCACGCTACCGCCTCAAAGGCAACAAGATGTGGATCTCGGCCGGTGAGCATGAGCTGACCGAGAACATCATCCACCTGGTGTTGGCCAAGATCCCCGGGCCTGATGGCCAGCCTGTGCCTGGTGTCAAGGGCATCTCGCTGTTCATCGTGCCCAAGCACCTGGTGAACGTGGACGGCCAACTCACCGGTGAGCGCAATGACGTGGCCCTGGCCGGCCTGAACCACAAACTGGGTTGGCGTGGTACCACCAACACCTTGCTGAATTTTGGCGAAGGCAAGTTCACACCCGGCGGGCATAGCGGCGCGGTGGGTTACCTGGTGGGCAAACCGGGTGAAGGCTTGCGCTGCATGTTCCACATGATGAACGAGGCGCGCATCGGTGTGGGCACGGCCGCCACCATGCTGGGCATGGCGGGTTACGAGGCCAGCCTGGACTACGCCCGCCAGCGGCCGCAGGGCCGGCCTGTGGGTGTTGGCGGCAAAGACGCCGCAGCGCCACAAGTGCCCATCATTGAACACGCGGATGTGAAACGCATGCTGCTGGCGCAAAAAGCCTATGCCGAAGGCGCGTTGGCCCTGGAGCTGTATTGCGCCCGGTTGGTGGATGAAGCCCACACCGGCACGCCGGATGCCGCACGTGATGCGGCGTTGCTGCTGGAGGTGCTGACCCCAATCGCCAAAAGCTGGCCCAGTGAATGGTGTCTGGAGGCCAACAGCCTGGCCATTCAGGTGCATGGGGGTTATGGCTACACCCGGGATTTTCCGGTGGAGCAGTATTGGCGCGACAACCGCCTGAACATGATCCACGAGGGCACCCACGGCATCCAGGCGCTGGACCTGCTGGGCCGCAAAGTGGTGATGGACGGTGGCGCCGGTTTCAAGCTGCTGACCACCACCCTGCAGCGCAGCGTGGCGCAAGCTGCTGAGGTACCAGCGTTGGCTGCACAAGCAACCGCGCTGGCGGCGGCCTGGCAGCGGGTGGATGCGGCCACCCAGGCCGCCTGGTCCACCGGCCAGCCGGTGGATGCTCTGGCCAATGCCACACCGTATCTGCAGGCTTTTGGCCACGCGGTGTTGGCGTGGATCTGGCTGGAGGTGGCGTTGGCGGTGCAGGCACGCACGCAGGCCAAGCCAGGCCATGTGCCGCTGGACAGCGCGTTTGCCCAAGGCAAGCTGCAAGCCTGCCGTTACTTTTATGCGTACGAGCTGCCCAAGATTGACGCCTGGCTGGGCGTGGTGGCCAGCCGCAGCGCCATCTGCCGCGACATGCAGGACGCCTGGTTTTGAGCGCGGCGCCCAAGCCCTCGTCTGACAGCGCTTGGCAGCCATCCGACGCATGCTGCCGGGATGAAAACCTCGACCGTCGAGGCCTGGGCCTGGGTGCTGGTCTACGGCGGCCTGGTGCTGCTGGTGCTGGGCCTGTTTGTGAACCCGCAGGACGCTGTGTTGGGTTGGCGGCTGCTCAGCAGTGGTGGCGCGCTGGCGCTGGCTGGTGTGCTGTTGATTGTGCTGCGGTCCCGCATGGGGCCTTGACGCCACCCGCAAGCCAAGCCTCAGCGGCCCCAAGATGACCGAATCCAGCATCGCTGACCCTCAGCGCAAGGTGCGCAAAAAGCCGTCCACCGTGCCCTTCCCGGCGCGGGTGCCGTTTGTTGAATCGCTGGGCATTGAGTTGCAGAGTTACGGCGACGGCCAGGCCGAGTTGCGGGTGGACCTGGACGCTGCCCACCTCAACACCCGTGATGTGGCCCACGGCGGCGTGGTGATGACGATGCTGGATGTGGCCATGGCCATGGCGGCCCGCAGCGCCCATGCCGCCGGTGTACATGCCACCGGCGTGGCCACCATCGAGATGAAAACCAGCTTCATGCGCCCGGCCGAGCACCGCTTGCGCGCCGTGGCCAAGGTGTTGCACAAGACCAGCAGCTTGGCCTTTTGCGAGGCCGCGTTGTTTGATGGCAGCGGCCAGTTGTGTGCCAACGCCACCGGCACCTTCAAATACCTGCGCGGCCTGCCGTCGCGCGGCGGGGTTGACCTGCCGACACCTGCCCACGCGCCGGCCCAGACCCCAAATCCTGCCCCGTCCGCCCCCGCCGCCAACAGCCCAGCCCTGAAAGGCAATACGCCATGAGCAAGCTCATCAACAAACAATTCTTGCTAGCTTCACGCCCCACCGGTGAGCCCACTGCCGCCAACTTCAAGTTGGTGGAAACCGCTGTGCCCGAGTTGACTGACGGCCAGGTGCTGGTGCGCCACCACTACATGAGCCTGGACCCCTACATGCGCGGCCGCATGAATGACGGCAAAAGTTATGCCCAACCGCAGGCCCTGAATGAGGTGATGGGCGGCGGCACCGTGGGTGAGGTGGTGGCCAGCCGCAACCCTGGCTTTGCCGTGGGGGACGCGGTGGTGGGCATGGGCGGCTGGCAACACTACCGGGTGGTGGACGCCAACCAGCGTGGTGTGCTGCAAAAGGTGGACACCAGCCACGTGCCGCTGTCGGCCTATCTGGGCGTGGTGGGCATGCCGGGTGTTACCGCCTGGTACGGCCTGGTGCGCATCATCAACCCCAAAGCCGGTGAGACGGTGGTGGTGTCAGCTGCCAGCGGCGCGGTGGGCAGCGCGGTGGGCCAACTGGCCAAGGCGCGGGGTGCGCGGGCGGTGGGCTTTGCCGGCGGTGCGGACAAGTGCCGCTATGTGGTTGAAGAACTGGGCTTTGACGCCTGCATCGACTACAAGGCCCACCCCGATCTGAAGTCACTCTCCCAAGCCCTGAAAGAAGCCTGCCCGGGCGGCGCGGACGGCTATTTTGAAAACGTGGGCGGCCTGGTGTTGGACGCGGTGCTGCAGCGCGCCAATGCGTTCAGCCGGGTGGCCGTGTGCGGCATGATCAGCGGTTACAACGGTGCGCCCATTCCGCTGAGCGCGCCGCAATTGATCCTGACCAACCGCATGAAGGTGGAAGGTTTCATCGTCAGCGAGCACATGGACGACTGGCCCGAAGCGCTGAAAGAACTGGGCACCGGTGTGGCCACCGGCAAGCTGAAGTACCGCGAGACCGTGGCCCAAGGCATTGAAGCCGCACCCGAGGCCTTTATCGGCTTGCTGAAGGGCCGCAACTTTGGCAAGCAGTTGGTCAAGCTGATCTGACCCACTGCGCTGTGCCTGGCCCCACCACCGCCCTGACCTGGACCTGGCAGCGTTTTGCCGACCTGGGCGTGGACGGTGTCTACGACATGTTGGCCTTGCGCGCCCGGGTCTTCATCCTGGAGCAAGGCCCGTTTTTAGACCCGGATGGCATTGACCGGCACAGCTGGCATTTGCTGGGCCGCGATGCAGCGGGTGAGCTGCGCGCCTATTTGCGGGTGGTGGACCCTGGCCTCAAATACCCCGAGCCGTCCACCGGCCGGGTGGTGCTCGACATCGCCTTGCGTGGCAGCGGCCTGGCCGACCAACTGCTGGCCGAGGGTTTGCAACGCGCCGCCATCGCCTGGCCCGGCCAGGGCAACCGCATCAGCGCCCAAGCCCATTTGCAGCGTTTTTATGGCCGCCACGGTTACCTGCCGCAGGGCGCTGCATACGCAGAAGACGGCATCCCGCATATCGAGATGTGGCGTGCGCCCTGATCGCCGCCCTGACCGTCACCCGGACCGCCACCCTGACCGTGACCCAGCGCAACCCACCCCAAGGAGACCCCATGTCCGACCTGATCCTGCACCACTACCCCAACTCCCCGTTTGCTGAAAAAGTGCGGCTGATCCTGGGCTACAAAGGCCTGGCCTGGCGCTCCGTGATGATCCCCACCATCCTG
Organism: Betaproteobacteria bacterium; assembly: GCA_043759535.1. Taxonomy (GTDB): domain Bacteria; phylum Pseudomonadota; class Gammaproteobacteria; order Burkholderiales; family Burkholderiaceae_C; genus Pseudaquabacterium. The sequence continues at coordinate 4,055 of JAYVLI010000159.1, forward strand.
CCCAAGCCCGACTTGGTGGCACTCACCGGCGGTTACCGCAAAACCCCGGTGCTGCAGATTGGCGCTGATATTTACTGCGACACCGCCTTGATTGCCCAGGTGCTGGACCGGCACCAGCCGCTGCCCACGCTGTACCCGGCCACCGCCCCACTGGCGCCGCTGCTGGCACAGTGGGCTGACAACACGCTGTTTTGGCCTTGCGTCACCTGGGCCTTGCAGCCGGCCGGTGCGGCCGTGATGTTTGACAATCCACCACCCGAGGTCATGAAAGCCTTTGCCGCTGACCGCGCCGCCATGGGCACCGGCGCCCGCCGCCAGACCCTGGCCGACGGCACGGTGCAGCTGCAGGCCTATCTGCAGCAACTGGATGCGCAACTGGCCGCGCAACATGCTGCAGGCCAGGGCTACCTGTTTGGCGCCGCCCCCTGCATTGCCGATTTTTCCGCCGCCCATCCGCTGTGGTTTATCCGCCGTGCGGCGCCGGTGGCCCACATCCTGGCGCCGTATGCCGCTTTGACGGTCTGGCTGGACAGCGTGCTGGCCATCGGCCACCACCAGAGTACCCGGCTGAGCAGCGCCGACGCCGTGGCGCTGGCTGCGGCCAGCACGCAGCACGCAACCGTCAGCGTCTCGCCCGGCTTGGGCTTTGAGGCTGGCCAAGCCGTCACGGTCAGCGCCACCGATTACGGGCTGGATCCGGTGGCCGGCACGCTGGTGGGGCTGTCGGCCAGCAGCGTGGTGTTGCAGCGCACCGATGCCCGTGCCGGCCTGGTGCAAGTGCATTTCCCCCGCATGGGCTTCCAGATCAAAAAAGAGGTGTCCGCATGACTGATTTCAAAGGCCGCACAGCGGTGCTCACCGGCGCTGCGTCCGGCTTCGGCCTGGAGATGGCGCGCATCGCGGCGCTGGAGGGCATGCATGTGGTGATGGTGGACGTGCAGGCCGACGCGCTGGCCACCGCCCGCGCCGAGATCGAGGTGCTGGCGGCACAACACGGCGGCCGTGTGCTGGCGCGCCAGGTGGACGTGTCCAATGCCGCCGCCATGCAAGCACTGGCCGATGAGGTGCTGGCCCAGCTGGGCGCGCCGCACATCGTGTTCAACAACGCCGGTGTGGGCAGCGGCGGCCTGGTGTGGGAGAACACCGTCAAGGATTGGGAATGGGTGCTGGGCGTCAACGTCTGGGGCGTCATCCACGGCGTGCGCCTGTTCACGCCCATGATGCTGGCCGCCGCCAAGGCCGACCCGGCCTGGCAGGGCCACATCATCAACACCGCGTCGATGGCTGGGCTGTTGAGCCCGCCCAACATGGGCGTCTACAACGTCAGCAAACATGCGGTGGTCACGCTCAGCGAGACGCTGTACCAAGACCTGGCGCTGGTCACCGAGCAAGTCCACGCCCATGTGTTGTGCCCGTTTTTTGTGCCCACCGGCATTGTGGCCAGCCAGCGCAACCGGCCGGCCGGCATGCAGGATGGCGCGCCGCCCACCCGCAGCCAGTTGATCGGCAAGGCCATGAGTGAAAAGGCTGTGGGCAGTGGCAAGGTCAGCGCTGCAGACGTGGCGGCCAAGGTGTTTGCCGCGCTGCGCGCGAACCAGTTCTACATCTACAGCCACCCCAAGGCGTTGGCGTCGGTGCAGACACGTTTGGAAGACGTGGTGCTGGCCCGCAACCCCACCGACCCGTTTGCCGACAAGCCCGAGGTGGGGGCGCAGTTGCGTGCGGCGTTGCGCGGGGCTTGAGCTGGCGCGGCCGGGGCGGCCAGTTCAGCCAGATCAACCAGATCAACCAGATCAACCATTGGGCAGGGCGTGAGCGGGTGCGGCGGCAGCGCCGCTGAACGCTGCACCGGCCAGCGCGTCGGCCGCGTAACCCCGGTTCACATCCAGCCCGGTCAGGCGCCAGGTCTGCGGCGCTGCAGCAGTCAGCAAACCACCCGCAGGTGCTTGAAACCGGCGCGGCCACAACACGCCGTGCAGCAGCAGGTGGTCAAAACAATCCATTTCTGCCACCGCGCTTTGTGCGGACTGCCCGGGCAGTGCCTGCAGTGACACCCGCAGCCGCCGCAGCAGGCCACGCTCACGGTCGATGTAGAGCGACAGCTTGTCCGGCGCACCACCACCCAGGCCGGGCGCCAGGTCCAGGTGCAACTGGTCGCAGCGTTGGCCGTCCAGCGTCTCGGGTGGGCCCCAGTTCACCACGCTGGCCTGGTCCACCACGGCCAGCGGGCCCAGCAGCAGCAGGCGGTGGGCGTCTGCCTGCAGGCGGTGCTGATGCCCCAGCAGGCCGCTTGTCGGCGCAGGCGCGCTGCGCGCCAGGCCTGGCAGCAGGCGCAATTCCAGTGGGCCTGTGGCTGGCCCGGGCTGCGCCGGCGACATTGGCGACATCGGAACAGTTGGCCACGCGCTGCTGAAGCGGGCATTGATGTCCCGCAGCCCGCGCCAGGCGGCCAGGCCGTGTGTCGTGGCGGCGTCCACCAGCCGGTTGCGGGCGCTGGATGAGCCCGGTCCGGCCGGCATGGCAGGCCACGGGCTGGCGCAGCCGACCAGCGCTGCCAGCGGCCAGGTGCTGGCCAGGCGCAGCAGGTGGCGGCGGGGCAGTGCAGGATGGTGGCTGGGCATGGTGGGTTGCGGTTGGTGGCCTGCCACCATTCTGGCGCCGGCACGGTGCCGGCTGGCACAACCCCCTGTGGCACACTGCGCCGCTTTGCCGGCAAGCGCCCCGCCCACAGGGCCATGGTGGCCCGGCCAGACACTTTGCGGGGGCCAACAGGCCGACGGATTTGGACAAGATACTGTTGCAGATTGCGGCCGAATTGCAGGTCGCCCCACACCAGGTGCAAGCGGCGGTGGACTTGTTGGACGGCGGCGCCACCGTGCCCTTCATCGCCCGGTATCGCAAAGAAGCCACGGACGGCCTGGACGACACCCAGCTGCGGGATTTGGAGGCCCGCCTGGCCTATCTGCGTGAGCTGGAAGACCGGCGCACAGCGGTGCGCAAAAGCATTGACGAACAAGGCAAGCTGACGCCCGAGTTGCAGGCCGCCATCCACGCTGTGGCCACCAAGCAAGACCTGGAAGACCTGTATCTGCCCTACAAACAACGGCGCCGCACCAAAGGTTTGATCGCGCGCGAGGCCGGTCTTGAGCCCTTGGCCGACAGGCTGCTGGCCGACCCCACGCGAGATCCGCAGGCCGAAGCCGCCGCCCTCATCGCAAGTTATCCCGGTGGCGCCCAGGCCCTGGCCGACGCCGGTTTTGCCGACGCCATTACGGTGCTGGACGGCGTGCGGGATCTGCTGAGCGAGCGCTGGGCCGAGGACGCCGTGCTGGTGGGCAAGCTGCGGGAATGGCTGTGGGCCGAGGGCCTGTTGCGCAGCAAATTGGCGGATGTCCATGTGGGCAAAGACCCCAACAACGCCGACGTTGCCAAGTTCCGCGATTACTTTGACCACGACGAACCCATCCGCAGCGTGCCGTCGCACCGGGCGCTGGCGGTGTTCCGCGGCCGCACGCTGGAAATTCTGGACACCAAGCTGGTGCTGGACGAAGCGATCATCCCCGGCAAACCTGCGGGTGTTGCAGGGACCTCTTCGGTGTCGGTCGCCGAAGGCCGCATCGCCATCCACCTGGGCTGGAGCCATGCTGGGCGTGCTGCCGATACGCTGATCCGCAAAACCATCGCCTGGACCTGGAAGGTCAAGCTGAGCCTGAGCCTGGAGCGTGACCTGTTCACCCGCCTGCGTGAGGCTGCCGAGGCCACCGCCATCAAGGTGTTTGCCGAGAACCTGCGCGATCTGCTGCTGGCCGCACCCGCAGGCAAGCGCGTGGTGATGGGGCTGGACCCGGGCATCCGCACGGGGGTCAAGGTGGCGGTGGTGTCGGACACCGGCAAGGTGCTGGGCACTTGCGCGGTGTTTCCGCATGAACCCAAGCGCGATTGGGAAGGGTCGTTGCACACCCTGGGCAAGCTGTGCGCCACCCACGGCGTCAACCTGATCGCCATTGGCAACGGCACCGCCAGCCGCGAAACCGACAAGCTGGCCGGGGACTTGATCAAGCGGCTGCTGGCCATCGCCCCCGACCTGAAGATCGAAAAAGCCGTGGTCAGTGAATCCGGCGCGTCCATCTACTCCGCCAGCGAATTTGCCAGCAAAGAGCTGCCCGATCTGGACGTGACACTGCGCGGTGCGGTGTCCATCGCCCGCCGCCTGCAAGACCCGCTGGCCGAACTGGTCAAGATCGACCCCAAGAGCATCGGCGTGGGTCAGTACCAGCACGATGTGAACCAGGGCGAACTGGCGCGCATGCTGGGCACGGTGGTGGAAGACTGCGTCAACAAGGTGGGGGTGGACTTGAACACCGCGTCGGCGCCGCTGTTGTCCCGCGTGGCGGGCTTGAGCCCGGCGGTGGCCGCGTCGATTGTGCGTTGGCGGGATGCGCAAGGCGCTTTCCGCAACCGCCAGCAGTTGCTGGAGGTGACTGGCCTGGGGCCAAAAACCTTTGAGCAAGCGGCCGGTTTTTTGCGCATCCGGGGTGGCGACAACCCGCTGGACATGACCGGTGTGCATCCCGAAACCTACCCGGTGGTGCAGCGGGTGCTGGACAAGCTGCAGCGGCCGGTGGCCGATGTGGTGGGCAAGGCCGATGTGATCCGGGCCGTGTTGTCCCAGCATGGACCAGAGGCCTTTGCCGACGCCAAGTTTGGCGCCATCACCGTCAAGGACATTTTTGCCGAGCTGGAAAAGCCCGGCCGTGACCCGCGCCCTGATTTCAAAGTGGCGCGCCTGACCGATGGCGTGGAAGACATCAAGCACCTGGCGGTGGACATGGTGCTGGAGGGCACCATCAGCAACGTGGCGCAGTTTGGCGCGTTTGTCGACCTGGGGGTCCACCAGGACGGGCTGATCCACGTCAGCCAGTTGGCGCACAAGTTTGTGAATGACGCGCGGGAAGTGGTCAAGACCGGCGACATCGTCAAGGTCAAGGTGCTGGAGGTGGACCTGGCGCGTGGCCGCATCTCGCTGACCATGAAGCTGGACGCCAAACCAGGGCAAGGCGAGGGGCAGGGTGGTGGCGCCCGCAGCGATAACGGCTTCAAGCCGGCCGCTCGGAGTGAGCGTTATGCAGGTGGTGGTGGCAACGGCCACGCTGGCGGCGGTCATGGTGGCAATGCTGCCCACGGCGGTAGTGCCGGCCGCGGCAACAACCCACAGCCCGCCGCTGGTGGCGCCATGGCCGCAGCCTTTGCCAAGCTGCAAAGCAAACGCTGAACTGCAGCGGCGTTGCCGGGCCTGCGCTGCGCCGACGCCGCGCACGCTGTAGGTTTTGTCCTGCAGGACTGCGCGCACCTGTCTTGCCGGCCGCACCGTGACGGACTGCATCCAGTGCCAAGGTGACTGCGTATCTTCAGGCAGGTCAAACGCTACAGTTTGGCTCCACCCTGACTCCGAGGAGCAACCCAATGACTTTTGTCTGCAACCGTCGTCCCATCAACTACCGCCTGGCCCTGCTGCCAGTTGCCGCTGCGGTGCTGGCTGGCGCTGCCGCGCTGCCTGTTGCGCAAGCCTCCAGCCACCGCGAGGCGCCGTACATCGCCACCCAGCCCAAAGTGGACGGGGCTGACTTCTACATGTTCTCCAGCTACGAAACCGGCCGCAGTGGTTATGTCACCTTGCTGGCCGATTACCTGCCGCTGCAAGATGGCTACGGCGGCCCCAACTACTTCTCGCTGGACCCGAACGCGCTGTATGAGATTCACATCGACAACAACGGTGACGCCAAAGAAGATTTGACCTTCCAGTTCCGTTTCAAGAACGCGCTGAAAGCCAAAACCTTGGCGATCAACGGCAAAGACGTGGCCATTCCGCTGATCCAGTTTGGCGCCGTCAGTGACCCGAATGCCGCCACCTTGAACCTGAATGAAACCTTCACGGTGGACATCGTGCGTGGTGACCGCCGCAGCGGCACCAAGGCCGCCATCACCAACGCCAGCGGTGGCAGCGCCACCTTTGCCAAGCCGGTGGACAACATTGGCGTCAAGACCATTCCCGACTACGCCGGTTACGCCGCCAAGCACATTTACGCCGTCACCATCCCCGGCTGCGCCATGCCGGCCAAGGTGTTTGTGGGCCAGCGCAAAGACCCGTTTGCCGTCAACCTGGGCACCATTTTTGACCTGGTCAACGCTCCGGTGTCCGTCATCACCAACCCGGCCTTGATCAATGCGGCGGCCAATACGCTGGACGATAAAAACGTCACCACGCTGGCGCTTGAAGTCCACCGCAGTTGCCTGACCGCCGGCACCGAAACCGTGATTGGTGGCTGGACAACGGCCAGCCTGCGTCAAAGCCAACTGCTGAACCCGCTGCCCGCATTGGGCCACCAGACCACTGCCAAGACCGGTGGCGCCTGGGTGCAGGTGTCACGCCTGGGCATGCCGCTGGTCAATGAGGTGGTGATCGGCCTGCCAGCCAAAGACCGCTTCAACGCCAGCAAGCCCAAAGACGACGCCCAGTTTGCTGACTTTGTGACCAACCCCACACTGCCTGCACTGCTGGAAATCGCCTTGGCCGCACCCGGCATCGCCCCCACCAACTTCCCCCGCACTGACTTGGTGGGCGCATTCCTCACCGGTATCAAGGGTGTTAACCAGCCAGCCAATGTGGTGGGTGCCGAGATGCTGCGCCTGAACACCGCCACACCGGCCACGCCATCCGCCAGCCAGAACCGGCTGGGCGTCCTGGGCGGCGATTTGGCAGGTTTCCCCAACGGCCGCCGCCCCAAGGATGATGTGGTGGACGTGTCACTGGCTGCCGTGATGGGTGGGTTGTGCATGGCCAACGGCGACACCAACGCGCTGGCGTTGGGCGCGGCTTGCAAGCCGTCGGCCGTGCCGCTGGGCGCCACATCGCTCAAACTGCATGACGCGGTGGACCAGGCGGTGGTGCCCTTGCTCGCCACCTTCCCCTACCTGTTCACCCCGATGGGTGGCACCAAGTGATGGACCGGGGACACACCATGAAACGCCTGACCACACTGTTGTCCCTGGCCGCTGCGGCGGTTGCATTGAGTGGCTGCTTTGGTGGCGGTGATGGCGACAGCCCCGCTGCCGCTGACCCGCTGGCCAGCGTGCCCACAACGGCCACCGAGACGGCCACCGGCACGGTGGACTACCTCAATGTGCTGGCCATGAACCAGAGCGATACCCGTGAGCCTATCGATGTGACCGCCGTGGTGCTGCCCACCAGCGACGACACCGAGCCGCTGGCGGTGAACTGAACTGCGGTGAGCTGATAACTCGCCGTGCCGGGGATGCGCTGTGGCCACTGGTCACAGCGCATCCCCACCCCACGCCACATGTGCCTGCGCAGCCTTCGGGCTGCGCCGGTGTTTATCGTTAAGCTGCACGCCTCCATGCGTCGTCTCGCCCTGCCCATTCTGTTGTGCTGCATTGCCGTCGGCGCGGTCACTGCCGCACCCATCAGCCCCACCAGCGACAGTCAGGTGATCGAACGCTTGCCACCTGCCACCCGCACCAGCAACAGTGCCGACCCGACGGTGGCTGCGGCCGAAGCCCGCGCCCTGCTGGACGCCAGCCACCGCGAGGGTGACCCGCGCTTTGCCGGCCGCGCCCTGGCCCGCCTGGCGCGCTGGGCACCCACCAACCAGGCCAATACCGCACCGTCTGACGTGCTGCTGGCCTTGGCTGAGGCTGAGCAATATCTGCACCAGTTCGACACCGCCACTGCCCGCCTGCAGCGCCTGGCCCAACGCGAGCCGGCCAACCCACAAGCCTGGCTGCTGCTGGCCACCATGCACCGGGTGCAGGGCCGCTATGTCCAGTCTGACCAGGCTTGTGCCGCGTTGCAGCAGCTGCGGGTGCAGCCCTATGCCGAAGCCTGCGCGGCCGAAAACCAAGCTTTGCGCGGTGAAACCGATGCCGCCCGCAGCCGGCTGCAAACCCTGCTGAAAAACGCCAGCGTGCCCGCCACCCGGGGCTGGCTGCTCACCACCCTCGCCGAGCTGGAACAGCGCGCTGGACAGGCGGCTGCGTCGGATGTCGCCTGGCAGCAATCCCTGCAAGCCGCACCAGACGCCTATGCCACCGTGGGTTATGCCGACTTTCTGCTGGACCAGCAACGCCCCCAGGACGCCTGGGACGTGCTGCGCCCCGCAGCCGACAGCGAGGGTGTACTGCTGCGCCGCGCCATCGCCGCCACCCGCCTCAAGCTGCCCGAAGCGGCCGCCTTGCGCCGCGCGATCCAGGCCAGTTACGCCCAAGCCGACCTGCGGCCTGAGGACAGCGGCCACCAGCGTGAGCGGGCGCTGATGCAGCTCGATGTGGTGGGCCAGCCCAGCGCCGCCCTGGCCCATGCCCGCAACAACCTGACGCGCCAGCGTGAGCCGCTGGACCTGTGGCTGCTGGCCCGCTGCGCCCAGGCAGCTGGGGATGCCAAGGCCCTGGCCGAGGCCAGACAGCTTGCCAAAACCCAGGGGTTGCGTGATGCCCGGCTTGATGCGCTGTGAGCCCAGCCTGCGGCGCTTGCTGCCGGCTGCGCGGTGGTTGTCTGGCGTTGTGCTGCTGGCCACTGTCTTGGCCCTGCCTGCACAAGCCCACAAGTCCAGCGACGCCTACCTGTTTTTTGACCAGCAAGCTGACCAGACCACCCTGCGCTGGGACATCGCGCTGCGTGACCTGGACCAAGCCCTGCCAATTGACGCCGATGGCGACCGCAACCTGACCTGGGGCGAGGTGCGCCGCGCCTGGCCGCGCATTGACGCGCTGGCGCTGCAATCGCTGGCGGTGGCTGGTTGCCGTTTCCAGATCACCGGCCACGCGCTGGAGCAGCGCAATGACGGCGCTTACGCTGTGCTGCAACTGGCCGCGCCGTGCCAGGTGGCGCCACCAACGCTTGTCCACTACAGCCTGTTTCTGGACCTGGACCCCACCCATCGCGGCATCGTGCGCCACACCGTGGCTGGTGCATCCACCAGCTTGCGCATGCTGGTGCCGGCGGCGATTCCTGCGGCGCTGCGGGCGGCAGCCACGGCGGTGGATGCGGCATCCCCTGCGTCCGCTGCCAGCACATCGGCCACTGGCCCTGCGCCGGTCGAAATAGTGGCTGCTGCGGCTGCGTTGGCCAGCGTGGCAGCCAGCCCGCCCAACATCCAAGCCACCACGGCGCCCACCGCCGTGGTGCCAGCCAGCCCTGTCGCTGATACCCACGCCCCGTCCTTCATCGGTGAAGGCGTTCACCACATCCTCACCGGTTACGACCACCTGCTGTTTCTGCTGTGCCTGTTGTTGCCAGCCGTGCTGCGGCGTGAGCCAGGCCCACCGCCGCGCTGGTTGGCCGTGGCTGGCTGGCGCCAGGCGGTGCTGCCGGTGGCCAAGACGGTCACCTTGTTCACGCTGGCGCACTCGGTCACGCTGGCGCTGGCCGCACTGGGCTGGGTCAAGCTGTCGCCGTCGTTTGTCGAGCCAGCCATTGCCGCCACCATCATGCTGGCCGCGCTGGACAACCTGCGCCCACTGCTGCTGCGCTGGCGCGGCTGGGTCACCTTCACTTTTGGTTTGATCCACGGTTTTGGTTTTGCTGGTGTGCTGGGTGAGCTGCAATTGCCACCCGCGCAATTTGGCTGGGCGCTGTTCCAGTTCAATGTGGGGCTGGAGTTGGGCCAGCTTGCCATGGTGGCGGCCGTGGTGCCGGTGTTGTATTGGCTGCGCCAGCGCCCGGCTTATGTGCCGGTGGTGCTGCGCGCTGGGTCTGGCCTGGCGCTGCTGCTGGCCATGGTCTGGTTGGTGGAACGCAGCACGGATTGGCGCCTGTTGCCGGCCTGAGTTTGGCCTGGACCTACGGGCAGCGTGGCTACAATTCGGTTGCTTTTTGCCGACCAGCTGTCCAACAAGCGCGAGAAAGGCACCCTGGTTATGACACCGCGAACTCATCCGTCCACCCTCCAGCCCTGACCGGCCGCGCCGTCACGCCTGTTCGCTTGTCCCCCTTCGAACAAAAAGCGCGGTCACTCCCGCGCTTTTTTGTTGTCTGCGCTTTTTTCCGTCCTCCGGAGCCACCCATGATCACGATCACGCTGCCCGACGCATCCCAGCGGCAATTTGAGTTGCCCGTCACCGTGGCCCAGGTGGCCGCGTCCGTCGGCACCGGTTTGGCCAAGGCCGCGCTGGGTGGCCGGGTGGGGCAGGGCGATGCAGCCCGGCTGGTGGACACCAGCTTTTTGATCGAGGCCGATGCGGCGCTGGCCATCATCACCGACAAAGACCCGGCCGGCCTGGAGATACTCCGCCACTCCACCGCCCACCTGCTGGCGTATGCCGTCAAGCAGTTGTTCCCCGAGGCCCAGGTCACCATCGGCCCGGTGATCGAGAACGGCTTTTATTACGACTTTGCCTACAAGCGTGCGTTCACGCCCGATGACCTGATCGCGATTGAAAAGCGCATGGGTGAGTTGGCCAAGAAGGACGAGCCCGTGCTGCGCCGCGTGCTGCCGCGTGACGAAGCGGTGGCGTATTTCAAAAGCCTGGGTGAGCACTACAAAGCCGAGATCATTGCCAGCATCCCGGCGGGCCAGGACGTGTCGCTGTACCGCGAAGGCGCGTTTGAGGATTTGTGCCGTGGCCCCCACGTGCCCAGCACCGGCAAGCTCAAGCACTTCAAGCTGATGAAGCTGGCCGGCGCCTACTGGCGTGGCGACCAGGCCAACGCGCAATTGCAGCGCATTTACGGCACCGCCTGGGCCAGCAAAGATGACCTGCAGCAATACCTGACACGCCTGGAAGAAGCCGAGAAGCGCGACCACCGCCGCCTGGGCCGCGAGCTGGACCTGTTCCACATCGACGAGCATGCGCCCGGCCTGGTGTTCTGGCACCCCAAAGGCTGGACGGTATGGCAGGAGGTGGAGCAGGCCATGCGCGCTGTTTACCGCAACAACGGCTACCAGGAGGTCAAAGGCCCGCAGGTGCTGGATCAGGGCCTGTGGGAGAAAACCGGCCACTGGGACAAATATCGCGACAACATGTTCACCACCGAGTCGGAGAAGCGTGAATACGCGTTGAAACCGATGAACTGCCCCGGCCACGTCCTGATCTACAAGCAAGGCATCAAGAGCTACCGCGACCTGCCGCTGCGCTACGGTGAATTTGGCCAGTGCCACCGCAACGAGCCCAGCGGCTCACTGCACGGCATCATGCGGGTGCGCGGTTTCACCCAGGACGACGGCCATATTTTTTGCACCGAGGACCAGATCCTCGATGAATGCACCGCCTTCACCACGCTGCTGCAGCAGGTCTACACCAGCTTCGGCTTCAGCAACATCATCTACAAAGTGGCCACCCGGCCGGAGAAGCGCATCGGCTCGGACGCGCTGTGGGACAAGGCCGAATTTGCGCTGATGGAAAGCCTGCGCCGCTCAGGCTGCGCATTCACCATCTCGCCGGGTGAGGGCGCGTTTTACGGCCCCAAGATCGAATACACGCTGAAAGACGCCATCGGCCGCGAGTGGCAGTGTGGCACCATGCAGGTCGACCCCAACATGCCCGAGCGCCTGGGTGCGGAGTATGTGGACGAAGCCGGCGAGCGCCGCACGCCCGTCATGCTGCATCGGGCCATCGTCGGCAGCCTGGAGCGCTTCATCGGCATCCTGATCGAACAGCACGCCGGCGCCCTGCCGGCCTGGCTGGCGCCAGTGCAGGTGGTGCTGGCCAACATCACCGACGCGCAAGCCGAATACGTGGCTGAAATAGCGAAAACGCTGCAAAAACAAGGGCTTAGGGTGAAGGTCGATTTGCGCAATGAAAAAATCACGTATAAAATTCGAGAGCATTCGTTGCAAAAAGTCCCGTATATCCTCGTCGCTGGCGACAAGGAAAAGGCAAGCGGGGCTGTCGCTGTGCGTGCCCGGGGCAACACCGACCTCGGTGTGATGCCGCTGGCCGACTTCATCCAGAAGATCGCCGGCGACATCCACCAGAAGGCCTGAGACCAACCCGCCGGGCGCGCCCACGCTTGTTATTGGTTCCGTTCGGCGTGGCCCCATTGCTTGCCTTGGGGGTTGTGCTTTGAATGGATTGAAGGGGTTTGCACCATCGCTACTTTTCTTGACCGCCGGACGCCCAACGTTGAACGCAAACATCGGCTGAACCGCGAAATCATGGCGCCCAATGTGCGCTTGAACGGTATCGACAACGAGCCTCTGGGCATCGTCACCATCATGGAGGCCTTGCGCCTGTCCGGTGAAGCCGATGTTGATCTGGTTGAAATCGCGCCCACCGCCGAACCGCCGGTCTGCCGTCTGATGGACTACGGCAAGTTCAAGTACCAGGAGCAGAAGAAGGCCGCCGAAGCCAAGTCCAAGCAGAAAATCATCGAGGTCAAGGAAGTCAAGTTCCGGCCTGGCACCGATGACGGCGACTACAACATCAAGATGCGCAATTTGCGGCGTTTCATCGCCGAGGACGGCGACAAGGGCAAGATCACGCTGCGCTTCCGGGGCCGCGAGATCACCCACCAGGACATCGGCATGCGCATGCTTGAGCGCATCCGCGACGAGTTGGCCGACGTGGCCATCGTCGAGCAGTTCCCCAAGCTTGAAGGCCGCCAGATGATCATGGTGTTGTCGCCCAAGAAGAAGCAGTGATAAAGCAGTGAGCACGCGGCGCGCCTGGCGCGTTGCGGATGAGGTTTTCAAAGATTGCAGCGCCCGGTCTGGTCACCGGGGCGATGTGAAAGAAGCTGCTGCAGGCTGTAAAAGTGCTTCCACACCTGTGGGGCCGCCTGCAGATGGCAACCTAGAAGGAGCAGAACATGCCCAAAATGAAGACCAAGAAAAGCGCGGCCAAGCGGTTCCGCGTCCGTCCGGGTGGCA
>JAYVLI010000160.1:0-8335 GCA_043759535.1 Betaproteobacteria bacterium
CCCGGCGATGTACTCGCCAGAATGTACGTGAGCCATCCAGGCAGAAGCACGTTCGAGACCTGGTGCACATTGGAGCGGGTTGACAGCCCTGGCGTGATCTGCGCCGCAGGTGGCGCCACCACCATCTGGGTTGACTTTCCGGCACAAAAATCCAAAACCTTGCCCGACTGGATTCGCCAGTTGATTGAAGCCTAAAAACAACTGAAGCCCAATCAATACGGGCATAAAATGCTATTAAATAAATAGCAAATAACCGTCTAATCCTGGGCTGCTTTCGGTTGTTTGGGCACCCGCCCCATCAGATAAAACTCAGGGTTCGGCTGCATCCCGCTAAAGCTGGCCATGCGGTTTGACAATCCGAAAAATGCCGTAATCGCCGCGATGTCCCATGCATCTTCATCATCAAAGCCATGCGCGTGCAGCGCGGCAAAGTCAGCGTCTTCAATCGCGTGCGATTGCAGGCAGATCTTCATGGCAAAGTCCAGCATGGCGCGCTGGCGCGGTGTGATGTCGGCCTTGCGGTAGTTCACAGCCAATTGGTCGGCGATCAGCGGCTTTTTCTCGTAGATGCGCAGAATGGCGCCGTGCGCCACCACGCAATACAGGCACTGGTTGGCGGCCGAGGTGACAACGATGATCATTTCGCGCTCACCCTTGCTCAAGGTGCCGGTGGTCTTGACCAGCAGCGCGTCGTGGTAAGCCATGAAGGCACGCCATTCGGCCGGGCGGTGCGCCAATGCAAGAAACACATTCGGCACAAAGCCGGATTTTTCTTGCACCGCCAGGATGCGTTCACGCAGGTCGTTGGGCAGGTCTTGCAAGCTGGGCACGGGGTAGCGGCTGATGGGTGTCATGGCAGACCTTGATGGGGGTGGCGCAGCATAGCGCGCCGCCCCCGCACATCAGCCGCACATCAGCCGCACATCAACTGCGGAACTGCAGCGCGTGCAGCCGCGCATACAGCCCACCGGCGGCCAGCAGCGCGGCGTGTGGGCCGGCCTCCACCACCCGGCCGGCGTCCAGCACCACGATGCGGTCGGCATGCTCGATGGTGGCCAGGCGGTGGGCAATGATCAGGGTGGTGCGGCCGCGTTTGAGCGTGTCCAGCGCGGCCTGCACCGCGCGCTCGCTCTCGCTGTCCAGCGCCGAGGTGGCTTCGTCCAGGATCAGGATGGGCGCGTTTTTGTACAGCGCCCGGGCAATGGCCAGGCGCTGGCGCTGACCGCCCGACAGCTGGCTGCCGTTGTGGCCGATGACGGTGTGCAGGCCTTGCGGCAAGCTGTCCACAAAGTCCAGCAGATGGGCACCGGCCAGCGCGGCGCGGATGCGGGCGGTGTCGGGTGCGGTGGCCGGGTGCTCGCCCAGCGCCACATTGGCCGCAATGCTGCTGTTGAACATCACCACATCCTGGCTGACCAGCGCAAATTGCTGGCGCAGTGTGCTGGTCTGCCAATCCCCCAGCGCCACACCATCCAGCAGGATGCGGCCGCTGCTGGGGTCAACAAACCGCGGCAGCAGGTTGATCAGCGACGACTTTCCGGCGCCAGACGGCCCCACCAGTGCCACCGTCTGGCCGGCCGGGATGTCCAGGTTCAGGTGGTCCAGCGCCGGCGTCTGGTCATCTCTGTAGCGCAGCACCACGTCTTGCAACTGCAGGTGGCCCAGCGCCCGGCCACCGGCGGGCTGGTGGTGGCCGCCCACCTCAGCCGGGCTGTCGTCCAGCAGCTCCAGCCCCCGCTCGATGGACGCCAGACCGCGGGTGATGGGCGCCATCACGTCTGACAAATGTTTGACCGGCGCCACCAGCATCAGCATGGCTGTAATAAACGCCACAAAACCACCCACCGTGGCGCCGGTGGCGGTGCTTTGCCACAGCGCCACCACGATCACAGCGGACAGCGCCAGCGCGGTGAACACTTGGGTGACGGGCGTCATGGCGCCGCTGGCCGCAACGATCTTGAGCAGCACCCGGCGCAGCGTCAACGCGTGATGCTCAAACCGGCTGGTCTGCGGCCCGGTGGCGCCGTGCAGCCGCACGATGCGCCAGGCCAACACGTTTTCTTCCACCACGTAGGCCAGCGCGTCGGTGGCGTCCTGGCCCTCACGCGCCAGCCGGTGAAGCCGCTTGCCCACACCGCGCATCAGCAGCGCCACGGCCGGGAACAGCACACCCACAAACAGCGTGAGCTTCCAGTTGAGCCACAGCAAATAACCCAGCAAGGCCAGCAGCGTGAGGGAATCCTTGACCAGCGTCAGCACCGAGTTGACCAACTGGGTGGCGCCGTTTTGCACCTCGTAGACCAGGGTGTTGGTCAGGCTGCTGGCGCTGCGTTGGCCAAACATGGCTGGCTGGCCGGTCAGGATGCGCTGGAACAGCGCCTCACGCAGGTCTTGCACCCCGCGCAGCGCAGCCCACGACAAGGCGTACTGCGCCACAAAACCCGCCACCCCCCGCACCGCAAAAATGCCCACGATGGCCACCGGCACTGCCCACAGCGGCAGCTTGCCGGCGTTGAAGCCCTGGTCCAGCAGCGGCTTCATCAGCTCGGGGATCAGCGGCTCGGTGGCCGCGCCGACAAGTGAGCCCACAAACGCCACCACCAGGCCGATGCGGCCATGGCGGAAATACGGTGCGATGCGGGCAAAGCGCTGCAGCAGGGTGGGCATGGGGGGGTGTGGGGCGGCCAGGCAACGGGCAGTTGCCGGGTGGCTGCTGGGGTGGCAGCCAGGGCAGCAGGGATTATCCCGGCCACCTGCCCGGCGCCTGCCCGGCGCCTGGCCGGGGTGTGGTGCGGCGCCGACACCACCATCCAGCCCGGGCTGGACCGAGTGGTTGCGCATGGATGGGTGCGCATTGACGAGATACCATCATGATGCAATGATGATTTGATGCGAACCACCATCGATTTGCCTGATGACCTGCACCAAGCGGTCACCTCCATCGCCGCGCACAGCCGGCGCAGCATGAACCAGACGGTCGCCGATCTGATCCGCCGCGGCTTGGCGCCGCTGTCTGGCGCGCAGAGCGCTGTGGCGGCCACGGCGCTGCGACGCGACGAGCGCACCGGCCTGCCCTTGATCCGCTCGCCGCACCCCGTCACCGCCGAGGACGTTCGCGCGCTGGAGGACGACTGATGGCGCCAGCGTCGCGCAAGCCGGCGGGCACCGTGTACTTGCTGGATGGCAACGTGCTGTATGCCCTCATCGACGAGGCGCATGTGCATCACGCCGCCGCAACCCAGTGGTTTGCAGGGCATGGCGGCGGGTTTGCCACCTGCCCCATCACCCAGGGCACGCTGTTGCGCCTGGCCATGCGCCTGGGCGAGCACACTGCAGAGCAGGCATTGGCGGTGCTGGACGCGGTGACAGCGCATACCAAACACCATTTCTGGCCTGACGCCCTGGCCTACAGCCAGATCCGCTGGCACGGCGTGATGGGCCACCGGCAGATCACTGACGCCTACCTTGCCGCCCTGGCCCGGCACCACGGTGGCAAGCTGGCCAGCTTTGACAAGGGGCTGGTGGCGCTGCATCCGGATGTGGGGCTGGGTCTGGACGTGGGGTGAGGCAGAGAGGCCAAACTTTGGCCATGACAAGACCGCTGCGCATCGAATTGCCGGGCGCTGTGTATCGCGTCACACCGCGCGGCGCACTGCGCTCCACACCGTGCGTCAGGGGCAGCCAGGGATATTGGTGTCGATGACCGCCCTCAAAATGCCTGGCCTGACGCCTGGCCGCGCTGCCTGCGCTCCGCGCGGGCAGCTTTGACCTCAGCATTGATGTCTTCCATCAACATCGGCGCAATGCCGGCTGCCGCCACATGGTCAGCAATGGACAGCAGCGCATCGGCCGCCGCCTGGCGCTTGAGTGCATCGGTCAGCAGCCGGTCCAGCGCCTGTGGCATCAGCAGCCCTGCAGCACGCGCGGCCTGCGCTGTTGCGTCAGGCAGCTCAATCTGAACCGTGGTCATGCGCTGGCTCTTTTGCGGTCATACGACCACCCAGTTTCTCACGCCGCAAAGCGGTCGGTCGGGGGCAGTCAGGTCAGTGGCTTGCCTCAAAAGCTGTATGAAAGTACAGTATTTGTGTGAATCTCTCGCTGCCCCTGTTCCCTGAGCTTGATGGCCTGCCGGCGTTACCGGGCGGGCTGCAGGCGGGTGGGCCAGCCGCGCAGCGGCTGGTGGCGGATGTGCTGGCGGCGGATGTGCTGGCGGCTGATGCGCTGGTGGCGGACACGCAAGCGGCCGACCCGCTGGATGCCGATGACCCCATCAGCAGCGCCCTGACTGACCCGCTGGCCGGCCTCGACGTCCAACCCCTGCGTGACCCCGCCACCTTGCACCCCGGCGTCTGGCGTGCCAGCCAGATCGGCGGGGCGCCGCGCCGCACCGTGCCCAGCGGTTTTGCGGCGCTGGACGCCCAGTTGCCCGGCGGCGGCTGGCCGCACGGTGTGCTGACCGAGCTGCTGCTGCCCCACCCCGGCGTGGGTGAGCTGCGCCTGCTGGCGCCCGCGCTGGCCACCGTGTCGCCCCTCGTCGCCCCCGGCGTGGCCACACCCAGCAGTGGCCAAGGCTTGGATACCGGCCGCTGCGTGATGCTGTTTGACCCGCCCGCCGCGCTCAGCGCCTGGGCGCTGCTGCGGTGTGGTCTCAACAGCCGGCATTGGCTGGTGGTGCAAGGCCGGGTAGGCCAAGCCAAACCGGGGCAGGGCGGCACCAGTGCAGCAGGCCGCAGCGCCCCCCGCAGCGCCAACCGCCTGGCCCCGCTGCTGCCGGGCGCCGATGTGCTGTGGGCACTGGAGCAAGCGCTCAAAAGTGGCCATGTTGGCGCCATCCTGGCCTGGCTGCCGCTCAACTTGCGGGTGGACGCGCTGCGCCGGCTGCAGATGGCCGCCCAGGCGCATGACGGGCCGGTGTTCATCCTGCGCGATGCCCTGGCCGCCAGCCGGCCCAGCCCGGCGCCACTGCGCCTGCTGCTGCAGCCGGCGGGGGTGGACGGGCTGTCGCTGCGCCTGCTCAAGCGCCGTGGCCCGCCGCTGGCCCAGCCGCTGCGGCTGGTGCTGCCGTCGGTGTTGGCGCCACATCTGCAAGCCCAGGCCCAGGCCGATGATCTGCTGCGCGAAGCGCTGCATGGCACCAGCCAGCCCCAGCCCCAGCCCCAGCGCCACTGAACCCGGCCTAGGCCTGCTTTGCTTTCTCCAAGCGCACTCATCCATGCTCTGGCTTGCCCTGCACCTGCCCCAGTTGTCGCTTGAATCCTGGGCCGCCACCCGTGACCCAACCCAGGCCCACCTGCCGCTGGCCTTGCTGCACAACCACCAGGTGCAGCACGCCGATGCACTGGCGCTGGCGCGTGGTGTGCGCCCCGGCATGCAGCGCGCCACCGCGCTGGCCCTGGCGCCTGACCTGCTGCTGGCCGCCGCCGATGCCCGGCGTGACGCCCAGGCCCTGCGCGCCGTGGCCCACGTGGCGCTGGCCTTCAGCCCCGCCGTGACCTGGGCCACCCCGGCCGGCCTGCGCCCGTCCAGCGCCCAGGCCGATGCCGACGCCCAGCCCGCGCCCACCCCAGGCCTGGTGGGGGTGCAGCTAGAGGTGCAAGCCAGCCTGCGCTACTTTGGCGGCCTGCCCAAGCTGCTGGGCCGGCTGCGCGCCGCACTGGCGCCACTGGGCCACAGCGTGCGCATTGCCAGCGCACCCACCGCGCTGGGGGCTGCGCTGCTGGCGGCTTGGTGTGGTGGTCTGGGTGACAGTCTGGAGGACGGTCTGGAAACCGACCTCGGGGACACCTTGGCACTTGGCCCCCACAGCACCCAGCCCGTCGCCCTGCAAACCCTGCTGGACGCCGTGCCGCTGGCCCTGCTGGGCCCCGGCCTGCAACACCAGGCGGCGCTGCAAGGCATGGGCTTGCACCATCTGGCCGACCTGCACCGCCTGCCGCGCGACGGCCTGGCGCGGCGTTTTGGCCCGGCGCTGCTGGACCAGGTTGACCGTGCCCGTGGCCATGCGCCCGAGGCCCACCGCTGGCTCACCTTGCCGCCCACCTTTGATGCCCGGATCGAGCTGCTGTGCCGTGCCGACACCAGCGCCCAGGTGCTGGCCGGCGCCCAGGTGTTGCTGGCCAGGCTGCTGGCCTGGGCTGGCGCCCGCCAGGCCAGCATCGGCAGTTTCAGCCTGGTGATGCACCATGAGCCACGGCGGCGGCGCGACCCCAGCACCCCCAACACCACGGCGCTGGACATCGCCCTGGCCGAGCCCGCTGCCGACGCCAAACACCTGCACAGCCTGCTGGCCGAGCGCCTGGGCCGGCTGCCACTGGCCGCACCCGCGCTGGAGCTCAGCCTTCACTGCAACCACTTGGTGCAGGCCGCCGCGCCCAACGGTGAGCTGTTTGCCAGCCGCGCCAGTGAGCGTGAAGGCCTGGCCCGGCTGGTGGAGCGGTTGCAGGCCAGGCTGGGTGTGGCCCAGGTGCTGACCTTGCGCCCCGTGCCCGACCACCGGCCCGAGTGCGGCACCCGCTGGCAGCCGGCTGACCCGGCCCGGCTGGGTGCGGCGCCACCCACCCCGCCGGGTGACCCGCCCGATCCCCACGCCCTGGCCGCCCAACCGCTGTGGCTGCTGCCTGACCCACAAGCCCTGGCCCAGCAGAGCCAGGCCCCGCTGCTGGACGGCCACCCGCTGCACCTGCTGGCCGGCCCCGAGCGGCTGGAATACGGTTGGTGGTCACCGCAAGGCCCGGCGGTGCGGGATTACTTCATCGCCCGTGCCGCCAGTGGCGCGCTGGTCTGGGTTTACCGCAACCGCCTGCCGCCCCGGCCGGGCGCAGCGGATGGGCCGCACTGGTTTCTGCAGGGCCGGTTTGCCTGAGGCTTTTCACCACCAATCAACCAATCAACCAACCGAACAACCGATCAACTGCACCGCACCGGCCGCCGCACTGGCCATCCCCACAGCGCGTGCGTTGGCCTGTTGTAACCCCAACCACTCCGGCACGCCGCTGGCGCGCAAGCTGGGTATCGGCGCTGGCGCGCAAGTGGCGCTGCACAACCGAGCGGCCAGCCTGATGCGGCGGCCGGCGCCACTGCCCGACCGGGCGGAGTTCGCAACCCTGCTTTGATGCTGGTGTTGCGCAATGCCCAACGCCAGACGGCGGCGCTGGGATGTCATCAGTGCAGGCGCCGCAAGGCGACCAACCCCAGCAGGCCGGCAAGCATCAAGGCCATGCTAGCGGGCTCCGGGATCGCCGGCAGGTTGTAAACCACGTTGTCCAGTTGGTAGTCGACTTCGCCCAGCGAAAAAGACGTCAGCCCCGGCTGATTGATCACATAGGTGTGCAGCCCTGCGGCCGCCGGGATCGTCAGCACTTGGCTGAAGCTGCCGCTGTCGTTGGTGTACCTTAACGTGACGTCAGCCCCGAGGGCCGCGTTGTCTGCCTCGGCCAGTTGCAACGAGACCAGGTCAAACTTGCCGCCCGCCGTGCGCGTGACCAGCAGCGGTGGTGCGATTTCGCTCTTGTAGAGCGTCGCGAAGGGGGCGTCGGCGTTTTCCGCGTCGCCCGATCCCCAACGCTGCAGGTCAGCGTCTGAGGTGAAGCTCAGGTCCCCGCCGGTGTAGACCGACCCACCTGCCAGGTTGCCACCAACGCCGGCTTTGGTGGCGCCAACGCCGCCATGCGTCAGATCATTGAAATCGACGGTGATGGCCTGCGCTGCTGCACAAAACCCGCCAATCACGGCGATTGCTGCTGCTGTCTTGATGGTGCTGATCATGGTGGATGCTTCCTGTGGAGAAATAGTCTGAAAGCCGTGCTGACCCTGCATGTGCCGCCTGGGCAGACGGACGATCACGCAAGCAGAGCTTAAAAGCCGTCCACCGATGGTGCAAGAAATTCGCCCGCCATATTGGGGGGGCAGATGTATCCGGATACACCGGGACGTGACCGCAAGCTATCCGGCCGGTACTGGCCGCGCCTTGACCCGCTTGCCCTTGACGGTGCCGTTGTTCAGCGCCCTCAGCGCCGCATCGGCGATGTCGCGGGCCACCGCCACATAGGTGGAGAACTCGTTGACATTGATCTTGCCGATCTGCGCGGCCGCGAATCCGGCGCTGCCGGTCAGCGCCCCCATCACGTCGCCGGGGCGGATCTTCTCCTTGCGTCCGCCCAGGATCTGCAACGTGACCATGGTCGCCAGTAGCGGGCCGCTGCCGCTGGGCGTCAGCTCGGCCAGCGGATGGAACTCGCTGGCGCGGCCCTGCATCTGCTCGATGCGGCCCACCCGGCCCATCTCGTCCAGGCTGGCCAGGCTGAAGGCCCAGCCCTCGGCGTCGGCCCGGCCGGTG